>JBLFXB010000143.1:0-3025 GCA_047611925.1 Polaribacter sp. | reverse complement strand
ATCTGGTCTTGTTGGGCCTAGCTCAAAATAAATGGTTCCGCCAGTATCTCCAACATTTGTAGCAAATGTAAAAAGCTGGTCGTTTTTAAAAGCAGTAAATGTTTGGTAGTTTTTGTTTCTGCTTCGCATTTGTTCTTTGTTTCTGAAAAAACCTGGAGCAATCCAGATGTCTGCATCTTTTCCTTTATCAAGTACGCTTTCAAAACTAATTGATAAACTTCCTTTTCCTTTTGAGTCTTTCCAAAGGTAGTTTGTGTTTGCATCTTTTAAAAATTGAGCAACAAAGCTTTCTCCAGCAGGTAAATTCCAAATATCTTTACTCATTATTGCACCAGAAAGGATGCTTGGGATGTTTTTTGATTTGCTTGCAATTAGTTTCGCTTCATTATAGCTCTTTTCAATTACATTAAAAATACTATCTGCTTCTTTTTCTTTGTTGTATAATACTCCAAAGAACTTTATCCATTCAGCTCTTCCTAGCGGTGTTTTCTCCAACCAGTCTCCATTTAATATTACTGGTATTCCAGCTTTTTCTATCAAATTTAAAGACTTATTGGTTTTACTCATGCTAAATCCAACAACAACATCTGGGTTTAAATCTAGTAGAATTTCCGTGTTTAAATCAGCTTTAATTCCGACTTCTTTAATGGAATGATTCTCTATGAGTTTTCTTGTTTTTGGAGATGAAATATATGCTGTGTGTGGAAAGCCAATTAAGGTGTTTTCTACACCTAATAATTCCAACATCGGAATATGAGTTGTAGAAGTAACTACAATTTTGTTGATTGGTGTGTTAATTATTGTTCCTTTTGGATACATTGTATTACTGTCTCCATCTGTAGATATAATATACTCAAATTGCTCTGTTGCGTTTAAGTATGGTGCTTTTATTATTAGTTTTTTGGAATTATTAAATACTTGAATTTCAAATCCTTTAGCGTATTTTATTTCAACTAATTTTTTAATTGATTTATTTGGCTCTTTTGAAACTTTTTTTTCTTTGCAACCAATAAAAAGAAAGGATACTAAAATTAAGTTAACGAATAATTTCATGTCTAACAATTTGAATTGCAAGGTTACAAAAATGTTCTGAATAAAATTTCAGTACCAATAAAAATTCGATTACATTTGCCGCGAATTTTGGTTTTATCACCTAATTATTAGTTGATAAATTAAAAGGGAATTTGGTGACGCAATTTTGAAATTGTTATCCCAAAGCTGTTCCCGCAACTGTAAGCTTTATCCTTTTAGAAAGGATGCTTGTAATACTTCTTTAGCCACTGTTTTGATCCCTGAAATATATCAGGTAAAAATGGGAAGGTGAATTACAAGACGCGAGCCAGGAGACCTGCCATGTTTCAAAGACTAAGAACTTTCGGGATAAAAGTTAATGTACCTAACATTTCGTACAGAATTTTCCTGATTTATTTATTTTAATTAAATCATTTACAATGAACAAACAAATTACAATTATTGGTGCTTTGGCTATTTCTTTAGCTAGCACGAGTGTTTTTGCACAAAAAACACAAGAAAAAAAAATCAATCTAACAGAGGTCGTGATATCTGCAACCAAATTTAAGCTAGCAAAAGAAAAAGTTGGAAAGGTAATTACGAAAATCACTCAACAAGAGATTCAGAATAATGCAGGTAAAACGGTGTTGGAATTGTTAAACAATATCACTGGAATTGAAATTAAAGGATTAAACTCTAATTCAGGAGATGTTAAAGGAATTTATATTAGAGGAGGTAGAAGCAGACAGGTATTGGTATTGATTGATGGTGTTCCAGTATCAGATCCTACCGGAATTAGCCAAGAATTTGATTTGCGTTTGTTGTCTTTAAATCAAATTGAATCCATAGAAGTATTAAAAGGCGCGTCTAGTACGTTATATGGTTCTGGTGCTGCAACCGGAGTTATAAACATCATTCTAAAAAAAGCATCTAAAGAAGAAGTTTCTTTAAGTTATGAAGCAAGTTTAGGTACTAGTAATACAGCAAATTCGAATAGTTTACGTTTACTAGATAAGAATCAAAACTTAAGTGTAAGAGGAACCGTTGCTCGATTTAATTACCTAGGAACTATTAATGTTACGGCGACTGATGGATTTTCTTCTGCGAAGAGTAACACAGGTAAATCATTTACAAATGATGCCTATACTAATAAAAGCGGTTTGTTTAAATTAGGCTATACTTTTTCTGACAATGTAACTGTTCAAACCTTTTTAAATTTTGATGAATTTGAGTATCAATATGATGGAGGTGCTTATACTGATGAGTTAGAAAATAGCGGAGATCAAAAGCAGTTTAGAGTTGGGGTAAAGCCAACGTTTAACTATGATAAAGGAAATTTATTTGCAATTGCATCTTATAATAACGTCAAAAGAGACGTTTCTGGAAATGCATATGAAGGAAAAAGTATTCATTTAGAAGTTGTAAATAAATATGATTTCAATACAAATCTTCAGCTAATTACGGGTGTAAACTATCAAGATCATTCAAATCAGACCAATTCTCCTTGGGGGAATATTGATGCTAGTTTAGCAACGTTTAACACGTTAGATGCATATGCTACAGCTGTGTATTCTACCGATTTCAATTTGACAATTAATGCAGGAGGGCGACTGAATACACACAGTAAATACGGATCTCATTTTGTGTATCATGTGAATCCTTCATACAATGTATATGCTACTGAAACAGCAACTTTAAAATTGTTAACTTCTTATAGTACAGCATACATTTCGCCAAGTTTATATCAATTATTTTCTGTGTATGGTAATTTAAATTTAGAACCAGAAACAAATGAAACTTTTGAGCTTGGTTTTGAGTCTACATATAAAAAATGGTTAGAAATAAGCACGGTGTTTTTTAATAGAACAGAAGAAAATGCTGTTATTTTTAAAGGATTATCTGCTGCGCCTTGGGGGCAATATGCAAATGCAATAACAACGATAAAGGTAAAAGGAGTAGAAGCTTCTGTAACGTTAAAACCATATGCTTTTGCCAAATTATATCTAGGATATAC
>JBLFXB010000142.1:0-3039 GCA_047611925.1 Polaribacter sp. | reverse complement strand
CGGGCAATTAGCTCAGTTGGTTCAGAGCACCTCGTTTACACCGAGGGGGTCGGGGGTTCGAATCCCTCATTGCCCACATCAATCACAATCCTGATGAATTTTCATCAGGATTTTTTGTTTTCAAAAAACAGAAGCTTGCTTCGTGATTTTTTGAAAACAAAAAAGGCATCTAGTCTAAAAGTTGTTTTTTTTGTTGTAATAGATTTTAAACCATACGTATCTTTTTGTATTTTTGTAGTGAATTAAATGCTGTTTAAGGATGAATGAAGTTTCTTTTTCAAATCAAAAAGTTTTAGTTACTGGAGGAGCTGGTTTTATTGGCTCTAATTTATGTGAGGAATTGCTAGTTAGAAACAATATTGTAGTTTGTTTAGATAATTTTTCAACAGGGAAAAGAGAAAACATAGCCGCTTTTGTTACTAATAAAAATTTTAAATTAATTGAAGGAGATATCAGAAGTATTTCTGATTGTAGAAAAGCTGTTGAAGAAGTTGATTTTGTCTTACATCAAGCTGGGCTCGGATCTGTTCCTAGATCGATTAATGACCCAATAACTTCAAATGATGTAAATGTAGGAGGATTTCTTAATATGTTGGTTGCCTGTCGAGATGCAAATGTAAAGCGATTTGTGTATGCGGCAAGTTCGTCAACTTATGGCGATTCTGAATCAATGCCTAAAGTAGAGGATATTATAGGGAAGCCATTATCTCCTTATGCGGTTACCAAGTATGTAAATGAATTGTATGCAGATGTTTTTTCTAAAACTTATGGATTAGAAACTATTGGCTTGCGTTATTTTAATGTATTCGGAAGAAAACAAGATCCAAACGGAGACTATGCGGCAGTAATTCCTAAGTTTGTGAGTCAGTTAATGAAAGGAGAGTCTCCTGTGATTAATGGAGATGGAAATTTTTCAAGAGATTTCACCTATATCGATAATGTAATTCAAGCGAATTTATTAAGCTTAATAACAAGCGATAAAAATGCAATTAATACAGTGTATAATGTTGCATATGGAGATCGAAACACATTGAATGATTTAATGATGTACTTGAAGATGTATTTATCAGAATTTGACCCAAAAATTGCTGATATAGAAGTCATTTACGGAGCAAACAGAGTAGGAGATATTCCGCATTCACATGCAAGTATAGAAAAAGTAAAAAAGAATTTAAAGTACAACCCTCAATTCTCCTTACAAGCTGGGCTTAAAGAAGCTGTAAAATGGTATTGGAAAAATTTGTAGATTGACTAAGACTAAGACTAAAACGAAGACTAAGTTTTGAGGAATTTTAGAGAATATGATATTTGGATTGATGGTATGCAGCTTGTTAAGGATGTTTAAAGTTTAGTTGATAATTTCCCTTCAAGTGAAAAGTATTCATTAAGTTCTCAGATTACAAGATCAGCAGTGTCTATTTTTACGATATGCTGTCATGGATTTCCGGAGACGTAAAAACGAATATTGTTCATGTAAGAGAAAAAGGCAAATCGGCTGGTTATTTGGAATTTGAAAAAGCAAGAGTACGCTGGTTTTTATCTATTGATGAGAACTCATTGCCAAAAGAAGTTAAAGAAAAAGGACAACGAACGTATCGATCTATAACCGTTAATGATGAAGAAATAGAATTTAGTGGTGGTTTTACAGAGCTACATACAAAAAGTTATGAGGGAATTCTGAAAGGAAAAGGCTTTGGGTTATTAGAAGCGAAACAGTCAATAGAGATTGTACATGATATACGAAATTTTGATTTAGAAATAAAAGGAGAGAAGCACCCTTTTGTTAAAGATTAAACTACCTTTGTTAAAAAAAATGCTATTCAATGATATTCCTTATATTGTTGAATATATAATAGAATAATATGAAAATTGGAATCACTTTTAGTGCCTTTGATTTATTGCATGCGGGGCATATTAAAATGCTAGAAGAAGCAAAACGTCAATGCGATTATTTAATCTGTGCCTTACAAACAGATCCTACCTTAGATAGACCAGAAAAAAACAGACCGATACAATCCGTTGTTGAACGTTACATTCAGTTAAAAGGATGTAGATATGTTGATGAGATTATTCCCTATGCTACAGAACAAGATTTAGAAGACGTTTTACGTTCTTTTAAAATTGATGTTCGTATTATTGGTGATGAATATGCTAATAAACAATTCAGCGGAAGAGAATATTGTGAAGAAAAAGGAATACACTTATATTTCAATAAAAGAGAACATCGTTTTTCAAGTAGTGAGCTGCGTAAAGAGGTGCAAGGAAAAGAAAATTTAATCTCGAAAGGAAGAAAGTGAAAATAAGTATTATTGGTACAGGGTATGTTGGTTTAGTTACAGGAGCTTGTTTTGCAGAAATGGGAAATAGTGTCACCTGTGTAGATATTGATCCTGAAAAAATTAAAAAACTAAACCAAGGAATCATTCCGATTTTTGAACCTGGTTTAGAACCGATGGTTCTGAAGAATTCAAAAAACAACAATTTAACTTTTACTACAAATTTAGCGGAAGCCCTTTTACATTCAGAGATCGTTTTTATTGCTGTTGGTACACCAATGGGAGATAATGGTTCAGCCGATTTACAATATGTTTTAACTGTTGCAAAGTCTATTGGACAATCAATGCAAAAAAGATTGGTGGTTGTTGATAAATCTACGGTACCGATTGGAACTGCAGATACCGTAAAGGAAACTATTCAGAAAGAATTAGAAATTAGAGGTAAAGAAGTTGAGTTTGATGTAGTTTCTAATCCTGAATTTTTAAAAGAGGGCGCAGCAATAGGAGATTTCATGAAGCCAGATAGAGTGGTGATTGGCTCAAATAGTGCATATGCGATAGAATTGATGAAAGAATTGTATTCACCTTTTTTTAGAACACACGATCGTTTTATTACTATGGACATTCGATCTGCAGAAATGACTAAATATGCTGCAAATGCGATGTTAGCAACCAAAATTTCATTTATGAATGAAATTGCTAACATTTGTGAGTTGGTAGGGGCAGATGTAAATCAAGTTCGCTTGGGTGTTGGTTCAGATTA
>JBLFXB010000141.1:0-3045 GCA_047611925.1 Polaribacter sp. | reverse complement strand
GCTTTTAATAAACTTTTAAATAGAGCTAAAAATGTTCTTGTTCAAGTTGTAGCTGTTTTAAGCATTCCTTTAGAAAGTGAGTTGATAAATTCAGAGAGTTTGGTGTTGCATCCAGAATTGACTAAATATGATAAGTTGTATCAATCTGTTACGCAATCTGAATTACTAAATCAAAAAGAAAGCAATCCAATGCTTGGTTTTGGATTGGATTATATAGCTGTTTCTAAGCGTCCAAATATGAATTTTGAGGATAACGGAAAAGACATTATAATGCCAATGCTATCAATTTCAATTCCAATTTTTAATAAAAAATTCACCTCTAAAAGCAAACAAAATCAATTAAAGCAGGAAGAAATCACTTTCCAAAAGCAAGAACGATTGAACACTTTAGAGACTGTTTTAGAGAGAGCAATTAAAAATAGAATTTCAGCTAAAATCAAGTACAATACTCAGGCTAAAAATATTCAGCAAGCCAAAAACGCAGAACAATTATTGATTCGTAGTTACGAAACAGGGATCATTGATTTTAACGATGTATTAGATATTCAGGAGTTGCAGTTAAAATTCCAAATGAATCAAATAGAGTCTTTAAAAACCTATTATAAACAAACCACAATTATTAATTATTTAAGCAATTAAGTATATAAATCATTTAAAATTTAAAGTCATGAAAAATTTAATAGCAGTACTTTTTATAGCAATATTATTTGTTGGGTGTAAAACAAATAAAAAAACAGAAAAAGATGCAAGCCATCAAAATCATCAAATAGAGAAGAAAGAAGCTTCAAAAAAGAAAACGTTGAGTCCACATACTTCTGCAATGACTATGATTGGAGATGCACATATTCATATTGATTATTCTTCTCCCGGTGTTAGAGGTAGAATGATTTTTGGAGGATTGTTGGCCTACGATATGGTTTGGCAAGCTGGAGCTCATAAAGCGACTTGGCTAGAGACAAATAAAGACTTAAGTATTTCGGGGAAAACTCTTCCCGCAGGGAAATATGGGTTTTTTGTAATTCCGTCTAAAAAAGAATGGACCCTTATATTTAATAGTCGTTGGGATCAACATGGAAAGGATGAATATGATGTGAAAGAAGATGTTCTTCGATTTAAAGTAGTGCCAGAAGTTTTAGATGAGGTAGCAGAACATTTAAAGTACAAAGCTACAAAAACAAGCAATAATATGGGTGTTCTTTCATTATCATGGGAAAAGGTATCAGTAAAATTTCCTTTTAAAGTAACTAATTAAAGACCCTCTAATAAAAATAATTTAAAAATGAAAAAATATACAAGTTATATAGTGCTATTATTAGTTGGTCTATTGTTAGGCTGGTTCCTTTTTGGAGGTTCATCTGCTGATAAAGCTACTCATGAACATAATGAATCTGAGACCAAAAATCAATTATGGACCTGCTCAATGCATCCGCAAATTATGCAACCAGAAGCAGGGGATTGTCCAATTTGCGGAATGGATTTAATTCCAGCTGAAGCCACTGCAGAGGGTTTAGAGGCCAATCAGTTTAAAATGACAAAAAATGCGTTGGCATTGGCAAACATTCAAACCTTAAAAATCGGAGAAGGTGAAATTGGAGATAATCAACTTGTTTTGTCAGGTAAGATTGTTGAAAATGAAAATAACAATGCAATTCAGGCAGCTCATTTTAGTGGGAGAATAGAAAAGTTATATGTAAAGTCGATTGGAGAAAAGATTAGTGAAGGGCAATTGATTGCGTTGGTGTATTCTCCTGAATTGGTGACTGCACAAAATGAATTATTAACAGCGTTGACTTTAAAAAAGGAACAGCCAAGTTTATACAATGCCGTTAGAAATAAATTGAAACTATGGAAGCTTTCAGATCTTCAAATTGAAAACATAGAGAAGTCGAAAAAAATAACTACTAATTTTCCAATGTATGCAGATGTAGATGGTACTGTTATAATTAAAATGGTTGAAGAAGGTAGTCATGTGAAGGAAGGGAAAGGCTTGTTTAAAATAGCAAACCTGACAAGTGTTTGGGCGGAATTTGATGTCTTCGAAAAACAAATAACAGTTGTTAAAAAAGGAAGTAAAATTAGCATCACTACAAATGCAAATTCAACTAAAACGATTGCTTCGTCCATTTCATTTATTGATCCTATTTTAGATACTAAAACAAGAACTGTAGCTGCAAGAGCAGAGTTGAATAATAGCAGCAATACTTTAAAACCAGGTATGTTTGTAAATGGAGTTTTGACTCTTGATAATACAACTAAAAAGAACAAGTTAACGATTCCTAGAACAGCTGTTTTATGGACTGGTAAACGTTCCTTGGTTTATGTAAAGCCAGGTCAAGAACCTGTTTTTGAAATTCGTGAAATTATGTTAGGTGCCATGTTGGGTAAAAATTATATAGTAATTTCTGGATTAAATTTTGGAGAAGAGATCGTTGTAAACGGAACTTTTACTGTTGATGCTGCTGCACAATTACAAGGAAAGAAGTCTATGATGACGACTTCAGAAGTGGTAAAAGAGAAGGTAGAGATTAAGAGAATAAAAGTTGATGTGAAGTTTCAAAATCAATTGCAAGCTGTAGTTGCTAATTATTTAGAGTTGAAGAATGAGTTGGTACTTTCTAAAACAGAGAAAACCAATGAAATCATTTCAAAAATAAACACAGCACTTAAAAATATAGATATGAGTTTGTTAAAAGCTACAGCTGCACATAAATTGTGGATGAACTTATTAAAAGAGATGAACTCTAGTGTGAGCTTATTAAAATCATCTACAGAGATTAAAACGCAGAGAACGGCATTTATTCAGCTGTCATCAGTAATGATAAACTCAGTAAAAGCTTTCGGTATCAATAAGGAAATCTACAATCAATTCTGCCCAATGGCAAATAACGATAAAGGTGCAAATTGGTTAAGCTTTCAAGAAAATATTGAAAATCCTTACTTCGGGGATGCCATGTTAACATGTGGGAATGTAGAAGAAATTATAAATTAATAACTAAATATATTTAAAATGAAAAAAGTAATTTTTAGTGTAGCTATAATAGCTGC
>JBLFXB010000140.1:0-3179 GCA_047611925.1 Polaribacter sp. | reverse complement strand
ATTAAAGCTACTTTTTCTGAAGAAGAATTAGCAGATTATGGTGGTTTAGTTTCTGATTATTATCGCAAAGCAGAAAAAGCTGCTATTAGAGATTTAACCTTAAATGTAGGGTTGCGTTTAGATGGTCGTAAAACTGATGAAATTAGACCAATTTGGTCAGAAGTAGATTACTTACCATCAGTGCATGGTTCTTCAATTTTTACTCGTGGAGAAACACAAGCTTTAGCTACCGTTACTTTAGGAACTTCTAGAGATGCAATGAAAATAGATATGCCATCTTTCGAAGGTGAAGAAAATTTCTATTTACATTACAACTTCCCTCCTTTTTGTACAGGTGAAGCTAGACCAATTCGTGGAACCTCTCGAAGAGAAGTTGGTCATGGTAATTTAGCACAACGTGGATTAAAAGGAATGATTCCAGACGATTGTCCATATACAGTAAGAGTAGTATCTGAAGTTTTAGAATCTAACGGTTCTTCTTCTATGGCGACTGTTTGTGCTGGTACAATGGCATTAATGGATGCAGGAGTTCAAATGACGAGACCTGTTTCTGGTATTGCAATGGGATTAATTTCTGATGCTGAATCTGGAAAATACGCTGTATTGTCTGATATTTTAGGGGATGAAGATCACTTAGGTGATATGGATTTTAAAGTAACAGGTACTTCTGAAGGTATTACTGCTTGTCAAATGGACATTAAAGTAAAAGGATTAGGCTACGAGATTTTAGTAAATGCTTTACAACAAGCTCGTGCTGGTCGTTTACATATTTTAGGAAAAATAACTGAGACCATTTCTTCTGCAAATGAAGAAGTTAAGGAACATGCTCCTAAAATGATTAACAGACGCATTCCTAATGATATGATTGGTGCATTTATTGGACCAGGAGGTAAACATATCCAAGAATTACAGAAAGAAACAGGAACTACGATTGTAATTACTGAAGATGCTGTAACTGAAGAAGGAATTATCGAAATTTTAGGAACAGACCCTACAGGAATTGAACAAGTAATTACTCGTATTGAGTCTATGCTTTTTAAACCAACAGTTGGTGAAGCTTACGAAGTGAAAGTAATTAAAATGTTAGATTTTGGTGCTGTTGTAGAATATGTAGAAGCGCCAGGAAATGAAGTTTTATTGCACGTAAGTGAACTAGCTTGGGAACGCACAGATAATGTATCTGATGTTGTTAAAATGGGAGAAGTTTTAGATGTGAAGTACTTTGGTTTAGACCCAAGAACTCGTAAAGAAAAAGTTTCTAGGAAAGCATTGTTACCAAAACCAGAAGGTTATGTAGCAAGACCACCAAGAGATGATAAACGTTCTGGTGGACGTGATAACAGAAGCAGAGATAATCGCGGACGTGATGACAGAAAACCAAGAGAACCAAGAAAAGAGGAATAATATTCTTTTCTGATTGATATTTAAAAATCGCCAATTAATTTTGGCGATTTTTTTTATTTAAAAGCTATTTATCGAAATGCTTTCATTTTCTTTGTAACTCTTTATGAAAATACAAAGCGTTACATATTTATCTTTAGGCACAAATCAAGGTAACAAACTTGAAAACCTTCAAAAAGCAATCAACTTCATAAGTGATGTAGCTGGTGATGTCCAAAAAATTTCCGCTATTTATAAAACTGCTTCTTGGGGTTTCGCTGGGGAAGATTTTTATAACATCTGTATTCAAGTATCTACTTGCCTAACGGCAGATGAATTGCTAAAAACTGTCTTAAATATTGAAACAAAATTAGGAAGACAAAGAACAACATCACCTGAATACCAAAATAGAAATATAGATATTGATGTTTTATTATTTGATGATGAGATTCTCTTTTCTAAAACACTTATTATTCCACATACAAAAATGTTGGAACGTAAATTTGTGATGGTTCCTTTGGTTGAAATTGCACCAAATGCAATACATCCAATAGAAAAAAAAGAATTACAAATTTGCTTACAAAGTTGTGTTGATTCCTCTAAAATAACTAGTGTAGATAAGGCCTTAATACGTCCTATTATACTATCAGAAAAATATAATTACATTGCTATAGAAGGTAATATTGGTGCTGGTAAAACTTCTTTAGCGAATCTACTTTCTAATCAATTTAATGCAAAGTTAGTTTTAGAAAGATTCGCAGACAATCCTTTTTTACCAAAATTCTATGAGGATAAAGAAAGATATGCTTTCCCGCTAGAGATGAGCTTTCTTGCAGATCGATATCAGCAGTTAAGCGATGATTTAGCGCAGTTTGATTTGTTTAAGAGTTTTATTATTTCAGATTATTATATTTTTAAATCTTTAATATTTGCGCAGGTAACGCTTTCTAAAGATGAGTATCTACTGTATCGGAAAATGTTTAATTTAATTTATAAAGAAATTACAAAACCCGACCTGTATGTCTATCTATATCAAAATACAGATAGACTATTAGAAAATATTAAAAATAGAGGTAGAGATTTTGAGCAAAATATTCAAGCGGATTATCTAAAAAAAATACATGATGGATATCAGGGTTTTATTACTACTCAGAATGATTTAAATTTATTGACGATAGATGTATCCGAATTAGATTTTGTAAATAACAAAGCTGATTACAAACAAATTATCAATATCATTAAAGAAGCTTAGAGCTTCTATTTCAATTCCAGCTTTTCTGCAAAATAATCACAAAAATCTTTCATAGTTGCTCCCATTTTAGCATCGTCTGTAGCTCTTTCGAATGATTCAGCCATCGCTACTAAAGTTTGATGATAAAACTGCTTCATTTCATCTACTGGCATATCTTTTGTCCACAAATCCATTTTTAAAGTGTCTTTCTTTTTATGATCCCAAACAGAAATCATAATTGCTTTAGAGGCTTCATTGTCTATACCACCATCTATAGCTGTCCAAGAAATTTCTTCTGGAATTTTATTTTCATCTAAAGCTACTTTAAATTTAATTTCTGAATTGTGTTCTATTGACATTATTTTCTGGGCTTATACTTCGATTTTTTAAATAAATCTAATTCGTTAATTTGTAATAATTGCTGCAAAGATACATCATTATGTTTCATATAAGAAGTTACAATCTGCCAACCTACCCAAATACCTACACCTCCAGGAGATAAATTATCTTGTTCCATATAAAACTTAGAAAATGGTGCAATTTCTAGAAATCGCTTATTTAAATTTCT
>JBLFXB010000139.1:0-3251 GCA_047611925.1 Polaribacter sp. | reverse complement strand
TACCTATTTGTAAGGTAGATCATATAAAAGATGCGCTGTTTATATTGCAAGCATCAGACATAAAAACTGTTGCTGCAACTGAAAAAACAGAAGATTCAATTTTTGATATTGATTTTAATCAACCAATTGCAATTATAATGGGTTCTGAACACAGAGGTGTAAACCCTTCCATCTTAAAAATGGTGGATTACAAAGCAAAATTGCCTTTACTAGGTGAGATTGAATCCTTAAATGTTTCTGTAGCGTGTGGAGCCTTTTTATATGAAACGGTAAGACAACGAATGAATTAACGTTCAACCTCCTCTTCTACTTCTGATGGTTGAGGCGGATTAAAATTTCCTTCCTCATCAAAAAGTAAATCAAATTTGGTTTTTGGAAATTTAAATTTTTCTTTTACAATGCCTTTGCCTTTATAAAGTATAGCAAATAGTAATCCAACTAAAAGACCTGACAAATGTCCTTCCCAAGAAATACCTTCTTTTAAGGGGAACACATACCAAATCATGCTGCCATATAAAAAAATAACAATAAGAGAAACTGCAACTAATTGATATTGCTTTTTTATAATTCCACTAAAAAAAACAAAGCTGAAAAGTAAATACACAATTCCACTTGCTCCTATATGATATGCTTCTCTGGCGATAATCCACGTTAAAACACCTGTCAAAACCCCTCCAAAAAAAAGAATGTTTAGATATACCTTTTGATAAAAGTACATTAAAGCCGATAACAAGACCGCTAAGGGGATTGAATTGTTAAATAAATGACTAATACCACTATGTATAAAAGGAGAGAAGAATACGCCTCTTAAACCAATTAGTTTTCTTGGTAAAACACCAAATTTTGTAAAATTTAAATTAAAATATATTTCCACCCAATATACAAGCCAGATTGTAAAAACAAACAGTATTGGAATTGTTATAATTTTATTTGAAAATTGAATTGTGGTATTTGTTTTCATCGGTTTAAAAATAACAAAAATTCAGCCAAATACATTTTACTGAAAATCTGTCATAAAACTTCCCTATTTTTACCTCATGAATGAACCTTTAGCAGAACGGATAAGACCAAAAAAATTAGAAGACTATATTAGTCAACAACATTTGGTTGGTGAAAACGGGATTTTAACAAATCACATCAAAAAAGGAATCATTCCTTCATTAATACTTTGGGGACCTCCAGGAATTGGAAAAACAACTTTAGCTAACATTATTGCCAAAGAATCTGGCAGGCCATTCTATACACTTAGCGCTATTAGTTCTGGTGTAAAGGATGTAAGAGAAGTTATTGAAAAGGCAAAAAATAGTGGCGGTATATTTACTACAAAAAACCCAATACTATTTATTGATGAAATACATAGATTTAGTAAATCACAACAAGATTCATTATTAGGAGCGGTAGAAAAAGGATGGATTACATTAATTGGAGCAACCACAGAAAACCCAAGTTTTGAAGTAATTCCTGCACTACTTTCTCGTTGTCAGGTATATATTTTAAACTCTTTTGACAAAGAAGACTTAATTGCATTACTAGATAGAGCAATTAAAAAGGATTCAATTATTTCTACTCGTAAAATTGAATTAATAGAAACCGACGCGTTGCTAAGAGTATCTGGCGGAGATGCAAGAAAATTGTTAAATATTTTTGAATTACTCGTTAATTCAGAGAATGACCCCGTAAAAATCACCAATGATTTTGTTTTAGAAAATGTTCAAAAAAATACGGTTCGTTATGACAAAACAGGAGAACAGCATTATGATATTATTTCCGCTTTAATTAAATCGATTAGAGGAAGTGACCCAAATGCAGCAGTATATTGGCTAGCAAGAATGATTGAAGGAGGGGAAGATGTTAAGTTTATTGCTAGAAGATTACTGATCTCTGCTTCTGAAGATATAGGTAATGCCAATCCAACAGCATTAATTTTAGCGACCAATACGTTTCAGGCTGTTTCAGTTATTGGATACCCAGAATCTAGAATTATATTAAGTCAATGTGCTATTTATCTTGCAAACTCTCCTAAAAGTAATGCTTCATACGAAGCTATAGGGAAAGCGCAACAAGTAGTAAGAAATACTGGCGATTTATCGATTCCATTACACCTAAGAAATGCTCCAACTAAATTAATGAAAGATTTAGACTATGGAAAGAACTATAGTTATTCTCATAATTATGAAAATAATTTTTCAGCACAAGAATATTTACCAGATGAAATAACCAATACTACCTTTTATGAACCAGGTAATAACACAAGAGAAAATGCTTTTAGACAGTCTTTAAAAGCTCTTTGGAAAAAGAAGTATAAATACTAAAATTTAATTTGTAATTCTTTTTTAATCAATTCATCCTTTTCATAGAATTCAGCTATCCATTTAGCGTTTTTTAAATATAACATTCCGTTTTTATCCTTAATAATAAACACGTTTTGAGTACTTGTATTTAGTATTGTATACACAACTTTTGAAGAAGCATCAACTAATTTAAACCCATTAGATATAAGTTGAGCATACATCGTATAATCCGTTTTTTTAACTATTTTATTTATAGGCACAAACTCTACCTTTGTTGTCTTTTCTAATACAGGCATAACAATACTATTCTCTTTAGTTATAGCCCCTCTATATAGGTATAACCTGTAATTGTTAGATCTGTAAAAGCATCTCTTATTGCTTCATGATATGCCAATTTAAACTCTTTTTTTCTACTCTTTCCAACTTTTGATTTATAAACTACCACATTATTACAATCTCTAAATTCTACAGTATTTTTTGTAACAAACACTCCGGATGATTTTAAAATAGTAACAAAAAGAGCATTACATCTATCATCATGGACTTCTTTTGGCAATTCCTCTGAGCTAATATACGCATCAAAGCCGTTTTTTTTAATAAAAATTTAGTTAGAGAACTGGTCTGATACATATCTGACTTCTTAAAAAAATCAAACTTTTCAGAAACAATAATAAATTTATAATTATTCATTTTCTCTTGAGAATGTAAAGAAAATAAAAAAAATAAAAACGCTAACGTAAAAATATTCTTCATATTAATCAAAAATTAAGTTAAACCCAAATTGTAAAGAAGCTGTGGTTGCTTCAGTTAAATCTGATGATTTTAAAACATTTCCGATCATTCCATACATTTGAAAAATTCCCATTTGTGTAGATAACCCAACTCCGATGTTAGACTTTGAAAAATCATCTACTGTATATGTAAACTTTGCATGAACATTTTTATTAATGCTCTTTTCAA
>JBLFXB010000138.1:0-3690 GCA_047611925.1 Polaribacter sp. | reverse complement strand
TAAAAATCCAAAGATGTTTTACCAATCAATAAGGGATCCAAATCATTTTCACTTTGCCACAAACGAAGAATTTGGACAAAACCACTTAAGTACAAGTAATCTTTCGTAAAACCTCCTCCTCTGAAAATTCTCGTTACTAAACTAAAAGCCTCGTCTTGATCTAAATTGTGATCATCGATTAGGAAACTATAGCATTCAACAAAATCAGCTCCACTACACATCATATCTACAATAATAACCCGATACGCCAATTTCTTTAGACGCTTCATTGATATGTTTCCGCTTAGGTATTCAGACAAAATTGCAAGTCCTTCTTGAGTTTTGGTGTTAACTGGCAAGCCAAGATTAAATACTTTCAACTTCTGCTCATTAGAGTTCATTGTAGTTACCATATGAACACCTATTTCATGTTCTACTAATGCATCTATTTGACTTCTTGTAAACTTAGCATCTGGCCTAAACTGAATTGTCTTTTTAGCATTCAAAACCATTACTTGCGCGATGACTTTGTTACTTTTTTCAATCTTACTTTTAAAACCGTATCTCTCCAATCCATTTTTAAAAGAAACCATTGCTTCATCAACCCCCAAACTTGGAGATCTTTTCGGTTCACCAGCAACTTCTGGTAAATACAAAAAGTAATGTGCATTTTGAACATCTTTTTTAGATGGACGACCAAAATAACGTAATGAGTTGTATAAGAATTTAGGGGTATTTAATGTAGACAACATGTCTATTTTATCAAAATAACTGTTGATCACAGATTCATACAAATGTCGAATTGTAACATCAGAAATATCTTGAACCCGTAAATTATTTAATTCTTGTTTTAATTGAAATGGGTGAATTCGAATTGGATTGTATTTAAAACTAGGAACTTCGGTACATTTATTTTTAAAAAAACGTTTTTTCTCTTTCGCCCCATTTATTGGATTGACAAAAGTCAACAATTCAAACCCTTTCAATAACTGGTATAACTCTTTATCTACTTTAAGAATTGATGAATCCATTGTTTTATCTAATAGCTTAGATTTTAATTGATGGGTCCAATTCGAATGCTCTTGGTTAAAGTAATTTGCATTATTTAATATTGCCTTTTTTAGACTTTGTTGAAGGCCTTTAATTATTTTCGGATAGTCATCACCCGTTAATTCATTGCAATATATTTTTTTAATTTCTGTTGCAAGAACAAGTGTATTACTAAAGTTTTTAGTAATATATTCAAGGTTATAACCTCTACCGAAAAAAACATCATTTATTGCTGCTTTATTTTCTACATCTTCTAGCTGAATTTTTTCCAACTCTTTTCTCCAATGCTCAACAACATTTCCAAAGCGCTCAATATCAACATTCTCTGCGCCAATATTAAACAATGGAACTTTTCTATCCCATCGCTGATAGTTATAAGAATGGATGTCATAAACCACACAACCTCCAAATAAAGATTCCAATTTCTTAATAAGCGCATGTGTTACTTTATAGTAATTATTGTGCTTTTGAATACTTCGTTGTCGTTCTTTCGGAGTTATTTTTTTCTTCCAAACCTTCCTGTCCCAAGCAATGTCAAAAATGCTATCCTCTGGATTTCTGTTTAAATCGTACTCAAATCGAGAATCATTCCCAATAAGTGTTATTGGCATTGAAGAAATAAAATCTCCTGTAAAAGGATCTTCTTCAAACCAACGGCCATACTCGTCATGATTGATTTTTGCTTTTAACTCCGTTCTTAAATTGCTACCATCGTGAATTGCTGTGCAACAATAGGGTAGATAACGATTTATTTTAATTGTAAAAGAACCATCGATCGCTGTTGCTTCAAAATGTTTTTCAGACTCAATTAGCTCTAAAATTTCTCTAATCTCCAATCGTTTCATCTGGACTTAATTTGATAAGTTCTGATTTATTCTTTCTATCACTTATTTCATCTACTACACGCTCTAAGTAGTCAACAATTTTTCGTTGAATCTTTGTGTTATTCAATTTATTAATATCTGTAATCGTACCTGGACTCATTACATTCACTTCAATTAATTTTCCTCCTATCAAGTCCAATCCAGCATAATAAATTCCATCTCTAACCAATTTTTCACCAACTTTTCTACATAGAATTTTATCCTGCTTTGTCAGTTTGTATTTCTCTACTGTTCCACCAGCTGAAATATTAGAACGTGCGTCTCCTTTTGCCGGTCTTCTTCTTAAAGCTCCAATCGGCTCTCCATTTAGCATTAAAACACGTATATCACCGTTTTCTGCACCCTCTACATATTCTTGTAGTATTACATAGCTAGATTTACCTTCGGTTCTATTAATGTAAAAATCAAGCAGTGATTTAATATTATGCATCGCTGACTTCTCAATAACAATAACTCCGCTTCCACCATATCCATCTAAGGGTTTCAGAATCATTTTATCATTTTCAGATTCCTCAATTATTCTTAATAGGTAATCTATGTTCTTAGAAACATGGGTTGCAGGAATTAATTCACGTTTAGGATCGTAGTACGCAGCCGTATAAATTTTATTATTTGTTTCACGTAAGCCATCAACGGCATTTAAAATAAAAACATCATCTTTTATTGAATCTAAAAAGTTCAGCACCAAGGGATCCATAGGTGGATTATCTCGCATAAAAATCACATCAAAGTAACGCAATGGCTGCATTTTTTCATCAAATACAACTTTCTTATAAAAAGAAGGAATGCTTGATGAAACTTTGTCTTGCTTAACAATGGTCTTACACAAACTCAATGTTATACTATCTCGAATAGTTAAATTTGGTGGATGTGTTATTGCAACTTCATGCCCTCTAGTTACAAGTTCATGAACTATTCTAAGTGTAGAATCTTGTTTAGGGTCTACACGCTCCCACGGATACATTATAAAGCAGATTTTCATTGGGTACTAGGATTTGTTATTATTTTAAAATCGAGTTATTATTATTATTTAGTCTACAAATTGAATTATATCAATATTGTCTTCGGCTTCTACATCACACCATCAACAAGCATCCCTTTATAAGGAGAGATTGCTCTCTAATTCAGCTTTAGTAAAACAAGAAAACACCTTGTTCTGTTCAACTGAATGAGGTATTTTACAGCTTTAACTATATAATTCACATCAGTACATTTTTAAGCAAAA
Organism: Polaribacter sp.; assembly: GCA_047611925.1. Taxonomy (GTDB): domain Bacteria; phylum Bacteroidota; class Bacteroidia; order Flavobacteriales; family Flavobacteriaceae; genus Polaribacter. The sequence goes on along the minus strand of JBLFXB010000138.1, from coordinate 552 downwards.
TTGATTTAAAAAAGGGAATATAGTTGCATTGTGGATTCATTTAAGTAAATTACACTGCAAACAAATCACAATGAAGAACGATTCACTAAATATGGATGATATTGATAGGCAAATCCTTGAAATTCTCCAAGAAAACGCAATGACAACAGCCAAAGAAATGGCGTATAAACTCTCTCTTACTACAACACCCATTTATGAGCGCATAAAAAAGTTACAGAAGACAGGAATTATTAAACAATATGTTGCATTACTTGATGCCGATATTCTTGGTAAAAGCATTTTAGTTTTTATGAACATTACCATAAAGGATCACCATTCAGAAAAACGGAACGAATTTGTTCAAGAAATGGAGAAATTAAAGGAAGTTACTGAATTTTATCATACATCAGGGAGTTTCGATTTCTTGGTAAAAGTTCGTTTCTCTGATATTAAATCTTTCAGAAACTTCTTAGTAAACAAGGTTGCGTCTATCCATAATATCAGTGATATTGAAAGTCAAATAGTACTCGAAGAAATAAAATTTTCAACTAAAGTACTAATCGATTAAAAAGG
>JBLFXB010000137.1:0-3736 GCA_047611925.1 Polaribacter sp. | reverse complement strand
AGCGAAACCTAAAGATCCAATTAAAGGGATATGCGACGTTTTACAACTTCCAAAACGTTTTTCTGTAGCTTGAATCTTGTCTATTATTTTCTGAGCCATTTTCCTGAAAGCTGTCAATTTTCCACCAGCGATAGAAATTAGTCCATTTTGGGCAATAAAAATTTCATCTTTACGAGATACCTCAGAAGGAGATTTTCCCTGTTCATGAATAAGAGGTCTTAATCCCGCCCATGATGATTCTATGTCGGTAGGTTGTAAATTGAGGCTGGTAAACATTTTATTTACAGCATTTAAAAGATATTCTTTATCCTCTTTTGTACATATTGGGTTTTCGTTACTAGCATGATATTCGGTATCTGTAGTGCCTAAATATACTTTTCCTTCTCTTTTTATAGCAAATACCATCCTTCTGTCTGGAGTATCAAAGTACATTGAATGTTTTAATGGTACTCGTAAATGAGAAAAGACCAAATGCACTCCTTTCGTAAGAAATAGATGTTTGTTTAAATCTTCCGAGTTTTTCTTTCGCAGTTCATCCACCCAAGGACCAGTAGCATTCACCACATGTTTAGCAGTAAAACGATAGGTAGTATTGTTTAATAAATCAGTGGTTTCTACCCCTGTAATTTGTCCCTCGGTTGCTATAAAGTCAGTTACTTGTGTATAATTATATGCTTGAGCACTATAGCTAACCGCCGTTTTTAAAACCTCTAAAGTTAATCTAGCGTCGTCTGTGCGGTACTCGTAATACATTCCTGCGCCTAGTAACCCTTTTGTACTTAGAAGAGGCTCCGTACTGGATGTTTTTTTTGCAGACAACATTATACGACTTTCCTTTTTTTGTACGCCAGCCAATAAATCATATACCCAAAGTGCTAATGAAGTTGAATAATACCCCAAGCTCCCACTTTTATAAATAGGCAATAAGAGTTTTTCTGGATGGACTAAATATGAAGCGTTTTTGTATAAAATAGCCCTTTCTTTCCCTACTTGTCGCACCAAGTTAAATTCCAATTCTTTTAAATACCGCAGACCTCCATGAATTAATTTTGTAGAGCGCGAACTTGTGCCAGCTGCAAAATCTTGTTTCTCTAGCAATAACACTTTCATCCCGCGAGTAGCGGCATCAAAAGCAATCCCAGAGCCCGTTATTCCACCTCCAATAACAATAAGATCGAAATCTTCTTTAGATGCTTTGTCTAGGTTTTTAATTCTTTGTGTGCTGTCTAGGCTATTATTCATTGGTTGGTCGTCTTTATAAGTGGTCGGTAGATGTAGGTTTTAGTGGATATAAAATTGTAAATTTCTAACGAATTAATGATCTACCCAGTTCATTGTACGTTTTACAGCTTCATTCCATCGTTTACTTTTCGCATCTCTCCATGATTGTTGTTGTTTGGAGTAAAATATTTTAGATACTTTTCTGTGTTCTGTAATTTCATCTAAAGACCATAATCCAATAGAATAGGCTGCTAAATATGCTGCTCCAATTGCTGTACTTTCTATTAAATCGGGTCTCTCTATTTCAACATCTAATAAATCGGCCTGAAACTGCATTAAATAATCGTTGGCACAAGCTCCACCATCAACTTGTAATTTTTTTAGTTGGATGCCCGAGTCTTTTTGCATAGCATCTAAAACATCTTTGGATTGATACGCTAAAGATTCTAAAGTAGCTTTTACAATATGATCCTTACCAGTATCTCTGGTTAATCCGAATATTGCACCTCTAGAATACATATCCCAATAAGGAGTTCCTAAGCCAGCAAATGCGGGTACCACATACACATCTTTATCTTCTGTAGTACTTGCTATTGCTTCGGTTTCTTTTGCATGGTCTATTATTTGTAATCCATCGCGCAACCATTGCACTGCCGCTCCTCCAACAAATACAGAACCTTCAAGTGCGTAGGTTATCTTTCCATCAACACCCCAAGCTATTGTATTTAATAAGCCAGAAGGGGAGTTTTTAATTTCACTACCTGTATTCATCAATAAAAAACAACCGGTACCATAGGTGTTTTTGGCCATTCCGGTTTCAAAACAAGCTTGGCCAAACAATGCAGCCTGCTGGTCTCCAATCATAGCTGTGATAGGAATAGCTCCATGTTTACTTTGATAAACACCAAAATGAGACGCCGAATCTTTTACTTCTGGTAAAATAGCTTTAGGTATTTGGAGTGCATCCAACATGGTATCATCCCACTGTAATTCTCTAATATTAAAAATTAGTGTACGAGATGCATTTGAATAATCGGTTGCATGTACTTTGCCATTGGTTAAATTCCATAGCAACCAGCTATCAATAGTCCCAAAACACAAGTCGCCATTCTCAGCTCTTTTCCTTGCACCATCTACATGGTCTAAAATCCATTTTATCTTAGTTCCAGAAAAATATGAATCTAAAACCAATCCGGTATTTTCTTTGCAGTAATCAGTTAAACCTTGTTTGCGTAATTCTTCACAGATGGAAGCCGTTCTTTTATCTTGCCATACCAATGCGTTGTATATAGGCTCACCCGTAACTCGATCCCACAGAACCGTAGTTTCTCTCTGATTGGTAATTCCTATAGCTAAGACTTCACCTTCTTGTACCTCAGGCAACTCTAAAAGCTCGTTTAAAACCTGCTGTTGAGATTCCCAAATTTCTTTAGGATTGTGTTCTACCCATGCTTGTTTAGGGAAAATCTGTTCAAATTCCTTTGACTTAATGGAGATGCAAGCGCCCTTTTCATTAAATAGAACAGCACGAGAACTAGTGGTTCCCTGGTCTAAGGCGATTATATATTTTGACATGTGGATATATTAAGAAGGCTCTAAAATACTAAAATAATACTATGCATGCATAAAATATTTATTCATACCCAATTTACATTTAAAAAGAGTAAATTTGATTTAGCTACAAAATAAAACGATGCATACATACAAGGTTCAAGCAAAAGATCAACTCCTTTTACACGTTCAACAGTGGAATGATACTAAAAACCCAAAGGGTACTCTTTGTATCATTCACGGTTTAGGAGAGCACCAAGGACGGTATGCACATGTAGCCAAGTTTTATGCAGATCATGGATTTCAGGTGTATAGTTACGATCAACGTGGACATGGAAAATCTGAAGGAAATCGAGGACATACACCTGGTCTAGAGTGCAATTTAGACGATTTAGAACGCGTACTGAAAACAATACCTCATAAGAATTTATTCTTATATGGACATAGCTTTGGCGGTAATGTATTGGTGAATTTTTTATTGAGAAAACAGCCAAATTTTTTAAAAGGAGCGATCCTTTCTGCAGCTTGGATGAAATTAGCCAAAGAACCTACTATTATTGATTTAAGCTTAGCGAAATTAATGAATGGCATATATCCTAGTCTAACACAAAACAATAAGCTAGATGCAAACGATCTTTCATATGACCCAAAAGTATGTGCTGAATACACTGAAGATCCATTAAATCACAATCAAATCTCTGTTCGGTTATTTTCAGACTTCTATTCTTCGGGGAAATGGGCCTTAGAAAATGAGGTGAAACTCCCTGTTAAAACATTGATGATTCACGGTGCAGACGATCCAATAATTTGCAAGTCTGGAACTGAGAAATTTGCGAAATCTCATAAAGAAAAAGTGACCATTAAAATTTTCAGCACCACCAAACATGAACCTCACAATGATCTTTCTAAGGAAACTGTTTTTGACTATACCTTAAATTGGTTAGAGGAAACATTAAATAGTGGA
>JBLFXB010000136.1:0-3743 GCA_047611925.1 Polaribacter sp. | reverse complement strand
AAAAACGATTGCAGACACACCGGTTGCTCAATATTTTAAAACTGATATTGAATATAAAAAATTCTGGAATGTTTCTAGAAGTTCTGTGTTAGGCTTTAGATCATTTTTAGGTGTAATTTTAGCGTATGGAAAATCTGAAATTCCATTCACCAAAAGCTATTTTGCAGGTGGATCAAATGATATTAGAGCTTGGAAAACGTATGAATTAGGATTAGGGTCTTCTCCACCGGGATTAGAATATAATGTTGGTAACTTTAAGTTTTTAACAAGTTTAGAATACCGATTCGATTTAATTAGTAGCTTAAAAGGCGCATTATTTATTGATGCTGGTAATATTTGGGATATTTCCAACTCTAGCTTTGTAGACGAAAAGGCAAAATTTAACAGTTTCTCTTCATTAAAACAAATTGCAATTGGCTCTGGTTTTGGAGCAAGATACGATTTCAACTTTTTAATTGTGCGCTTAGATATTGGGTTTAAAACCCATGAGCCCTATTTATCAGGAAGTAAATGGTTTAAAAACTTCAACTTTAACAATGCTGTTTACAATATAGGAATCAATTATCCTTTTTAATTTAATATTACAGACGATAACGTTTTCGTTATTTATAGAAAAAAAGGCAATCCATTTATTTAAAAATTGCCTAATTTTGTGACAACAATTTTTTGTAAAATTCAAACAACAACACTACATGAATCATTTAATCAAACCAGGAGTTGCAACAGGAGATGCAGTTCAAGAAATTTTCAAATTAGCAAAAGAAAAAAAATTCGCGCTTCCAGCTGTTAATGTAACTGGATCTAACACCGTAAATGCTGTATTAGAAACTGCAAAAGAATTAAACGCTCCAGTAATAATTCAGTTTTCTAACGGAGGTGCTTCTTTTAACGCTGGTAAAGGTTTATCAAATGAAAATGAAAAAGCGGCTATTGCAGGCGCTATCGCAGGAGCAAAACATGTACATTTAATGGCAGAAGCTTATGGTGTTCCTGTTATATTACATACAGATCATGCAGCCAAAAAATTATTACCTTGGATTGATGGCTTATTAGATGCTAGTGAAAAGCATTTTGCAGAAACAGGAAAATCTTTATATAGTTCTCATATGATTGATTTATCTGAAGAACCAATTGAAGAGAATATTGAAATTTGTAAAAAATACTTAGCTAGAATGAGCAAAATAGGTATGACTTTAGAGATTGAATTAGGTATTACAGGAGGAGAAGAAGACGGTGTTGATAATACAGATGTAGATGTTTCTAAATTATACACACAACCAGAAGAAGTTGCTTATGCTTATGAAGAGCTACTAAAAATTAGCCCAAAATTTACTATCGCAGCTGCATTTGGTAATGTACACGGAGTTTACAAACCAGGAAATGTAAAGTTAACTCCAAAGATTTTAAAAAACTCACAAGAACACATTTCAAAAAAATACAATGTTCCTCATAATACAATCGATTTTGTATTTCATGGTGGTTCTGGTTCTACTTTAGAAGAAATTAGAGAAGGTATCGATTACGGAGTTATCAAAATGAATATTGATACTGATTTACAATTTGCTTTTACAGAAGGAATAAGAGATTACATAAACGATAAGAACGACTATTTAAAAACTCAGATTGGAAATCCAGAAGGGAAAGAAATTCCAAATAAGAAATATTACGACCCAAGAAAATGGCTGAGAGCAGGAGAAGTGACCTTTAAAAATCGTTTAAAAGCTTCATTCGAAGATTTAAACAATGTGAATACCCTTGATTAACCAATAAGATAGTTTATTTTAGCCGATAATTTTAAAATTTAAAACAACTGCATAACATGGCTTGGTTTAAAAGAAAAGAGAAAGGAATTCACACTCCTACTGAAGAAAAAAAAGATACACCTAGAGGATTGTGGTACAAAACCCCTAGTGGTAAAATCATAGATACAGAAGAGTTAAAAAAGAACTTATATGTTAGTCCAGAAGATGGGTATCATGTAAGGATTGGAAGTAAAGAGTATTTCGAATTATTTTTTGACAACAATGAGTTTACAGAATTAAACGAGAAATTAACTTCGGTTGATCCTTTAAAATTCGAAGACACTAAGAAATATCCAGACAGATTAAAAGCTGCCAAAGAGAAGACCAACTTAAATGATGCTGTAAGAACAGCTGTTGGAAAATCTTTAGGAAAAGACTTAGTAATTGCTGCAATGGACTTTACGTTTATTGGAGGATCTATGGGATCTGTAGTTGGAGAAAAAATTGCCAGAGCAATTAATCATTCAATTGAGAATAAGATTCCTTTTTTAATGATTTCTAAATCTGGTGGTGCACGTATGCAAGAAGCTTCTTTGTCACTAATGCAATTAGTAAAGACATCTTCTAAATTAGCGCAATTAGCAGAAATTAAAATTCCGTACATTTCTTTATGTACAGATCCAACAACAGGAGGAACAACTGCTTCTTATGCAATGCTAGGAGACATTAATATTGCAGAACCAAATGCTTTAATTGGATTTGCTGGACCTAGAGTTGTAAAAGACACCACAGGTAAAGATTTACCTGAAGGGTTTCAACGATCAGAATTCTTACTAGAACATGGGTTCTTAGACGGAATTTACGAACGTAAAAACTTAAAAGAACAAATCAACTTATATATAGATTTAATTCAAAATCTACCTGTTAGAAAATAAAAAAAGAGCCTTCGGGCTCTTTTTTGTTTAAATCCTTTTAAACCAATCATTTATTCTACCTATTTGATTTAGAAAATGCCCTTTAAATTCGCTTCAGAAATAAAAATTAATGTATATTTGCAGCTTCAATGAAAAAATCATTGATGTACATAAAAATCATTTAAATCAATATTGGCATGTATTTAACGAAAGAAGTAAAAGAGAATATCTTTTCAAAACACGGTAAATCAGTAACTGACACTGGAACATCAGAAGGACAAATTGCATTGTTCACTTTTAGAATTAACCACTTAACTGAGCACTTAAAGAAGAATCGTAAAGATTACAACACTGAGCGTTCATTAGTTAAATTGGTAGGTAAACGTAGAAGTTTATTAGCTTACTTAAAGCAAACTGAAATTAACAGATACCGTGAGATTATCAAAGAATTAGGACTTAGAAAATAAAACCTAACAAAAAAAAGAGGCTCTATAAACGTGCCTCTTTTTTATTTTAAAAAAATATTCAATTCTACTTAACAAATAGAGTTTAGATATAAAAATTCAAAATTAGTAACAGCAATTTTGATTTTCCATTGGAAGTAAAGCAACAACAACAAAACAACAAACAACACAACAAAAAACAAAGTATAAACTTAGAATTAAAATTTTATGATTCCAAAAGTATTTAGAGAGGTTATAGACCTTGGAGATGGTAGAGAAATTTCTATCGAAACCGGAAAATTAGCAAAACAAGCTCATGGTAGTGTTGTTGTGCAATCAGGAAAATGTATGATGTTGTGTACAGTTGTTTCCAATTACGAACAAAAAGATCTTGGTTTTTTACCATTAACGGTAGATTATAGAGAGAAATTTGCTGCTGCAGGACGCTATCCGGGTGGTTTCTTTAAAAGAGAAGCAAGACCAAGTGACGGTGAAGTATTAACAATGCGTTTAGTAGACCGTGTTTTACGCCCATTATTTCCAAAAGATTATACTGCAGAAACTCAAGTGATGATTCAGTTAATGTCTCATGACGAAGATGTTATGCCTGATGCAATGGCAGGTTTAGCAGCATCAGCAGCTAT
>JBLFXB010000135.1:0-3803 GCA_047611925.1 Polaribacter sp. | reverse complement strand
ATCTTTTCTAAGGTTTTAAGTTGTTTACTATCCAAAGAACTACTTTTTTCTAAGTGCTGAATCTGCTTTAAGGCATATTGTTGTATGGTTAACAACGGTAAAACAATCGACTCTCGAAGATCAATAGATCCTTTAACTGAAGGTTCATTCTCCATTAACGATGAATACCCTGTTAATTTTAAGATTAAACGCTTGCTCGTTTCATATTCTGAAAAAATAATTGACCAAAAGGCTCCATACTCTTTATCTTCTTTCATATACTGTGTTAGTCCAAAGAATGATTTAGATAATGACATCATACTGTTTTCTATTAATGTCTTAAAGAAATTGGACTCATTATATAGTTTCTGAACTTTATCAAAGTTATTTGTGTCTTCATAGTATTTAAGAGCCGTACCCACACCAAAAAAACCAGGAACATTTTGTTTTAATTGACTCCAGGACCCTACAAAAGGAATCGCTCTTAAATCACTAAAAACCAATTCACTAGACCCTCCTCTTTTAGCAGGTCTACTACCAATATTTGTTTTGGCATAATATTTTAGTGTACTAATATTTTCTAAATACGGTAAAAATTTCGGATGCTTTTTAAAATCTACATATGCTTGAAAACTTAGATTTGCTAAAGTATCCATTACTTCTAAAGACTCTGAAGTTGCATTGGCTTTTTTGTCATCTAACTTATTCGAAATTCCCGAGGTAATTAATTGTTCTAAATTATATTGTGATGAATGTTTTGTTCCGAAATTTGAACTAATCGTTTGACCTTGAATTGTTAATTGCACTTCTTTGGCTTCAATAGTTGGTCCTAATGAAGCATAAAACTGATGTGTTTTTCCTCCACCTCTTGCAGGAGGTCCACCTCGACCATCAAAAAATATAACTGTAATTCCATATTGTAATGAAACTTGGGTAAGACGTTCTTTGGCTTTAAAGATTGCCCAGTTAGCCATTAAATACCCACCGTCTTTTGTTCCATCACTAAAGCCAAGCATTATTGTTTGCTTGTTATTTCTTTTTGTTACATGTTTTCTATATTCTGAATTAGCATATAGCTCGTCCATAACTAGATGTGCATTTTCTAAATCGGTAATAGTTTCAAATAATGGACCAATGTCTACAGTTAAATCATTTTTGAAAGTGACTAATTTTAGCATTGCAAATAATTGCATTACATTCAGTGATGTTTGATTGTTACTAATAATATATCTATTAGCCCCTTTTTCTCCATTTGTTTGTTGAATAGTTTTTATAGCTTCAATAGTCCTGAGTGTTTTTTGAACAGTTTCATCAGAGAAATTGGAGATTGATATTTTTCCTGAAACAGTAGACAATACTTCAACTTGTTCTTGTGCTGATAATGAATGGTAATTAGCAGGGAAAATTCCGCTATCAGTTTTAATTTCGTGATCAACAATTGCGGTAAAAACAGTGTGATGCTCTCTACTATCTTGTCTAATATCTAACGAAGAAAAGTGAAATCCAAACAACTGAACTCTATTTAGCAAGCTGTTTATTTCTGATACGTATATAGATTGGTGTTTTGTAATAAGTACTGTTCTAATTTCTTCTAGCTCTTGCTTAAAAAAAGCTAACGTAAATTCTGTTTCTTCATCTATTGATATTATATTTTTATGCAAAATATTTTCTAAAGAAATAATACGCTCTTCAAGACCTTTAAAGGTTAATTTTCTTTTTAGTGTTTTTATATCTCTATGGTAATTTTTAAGAATAGTCTCTCTCAGTTTTTTAGCGACATCAAGAGTGATTTCTGGTGTAACAAAAGGGTTACCGTCTCTATCGCCACCTGGCCAAAAGCCAATATTGATAATTTCATTTTTTAAAGACTCATCTTCAAATATATTTTGTTGAATGTAGTCAAATATCTTTCCGAACGAATCGTAAAAAACATTCTCCAAATACCAGATTAAGCTAATTGCTTCATCATAAGGTGTTGGTTTTTTATGTTTGAAAAAAGGAGTTTTTCCTAGTTGCACCAATAAATCATTAATATTGGTTAAGTTGTTTTCTTCAATAGCCTTTGTTAAATCTGTAATAATACCTAAAACAGCACCCGGATAAAATTGTGTTGGATGTGCGGTTAATACAATACGAACTTTAAATTCTGCTAAATACTTTTTAAGCTCTGTTAATTTATTATTTGCACTAGCAGATTCTTTTAAACTTCGTAAAGTCCCAATTCCGTCCATATTATTTACAACCGGAAATGCTGCATCTTCAATAGCATCAAATAACACAACTTGTCTTTCTATATATTGAATAAAGCGAAATAATAAATTAATTCGACTTTTCTCGTCTCTTCTTGCTTGGTATTTGTTAAAAAATGAATCAACAATAGTTGTGGGGTCATCACCATTTTTAAAACCTTTTTTACAAGTTTCATGAAATAGCGGTAATAAAACTCCTGTTTTCGTAATGCTATCAAAAGGAAGCGTCATAAATATACTGTTGTATATTTTGTACTTTGCTTCTACATTTGTTTGAAATCTCGCTAGTTTAGGAAGTGTTGACATTGTGTAATATTTAGTAGCTAAAATTATAAAAGAAAATCAATATAATTGTGAAAAGATTTTCCTTTTAACGAAATCGTTTTTTTTTTAGGTGTTGATTTCTTCCCCTTTGTAAAATTAGCGATGTGTATGTAGTGCTTAAGCAGAAGGTAAATCTTCATTTCCTTTTGTAGGTAAATACGATTTCCCCATTAAGAAAATATCTACACTTCTTGCTGCTTCACGTCCTTCAGAAATTGCCCAAACGATTAAAGATTGTCCTCTTCGCATGTCACCCGCAGTAAAAACATGAGGGACATTTGTTTGATAATTTTTAGCTTGGTAATTCGTTCTGTTGTCTAGCTCAATTCCTAATTGATCACTTAATGTTTTTTCTGGGCCTGTAAACCCTAACGCTAAGAAGGCCATTTCACAAGGCCATGTTTTTTCTGAATTAGGAACTTCAATTAACTTCGGTCTTTGACCAGGAATAATTTCCCATTCAACATTTACCGTTTTCAGAGCTGTTAACTCTCCTTTGTTATTCGTAATAAACTCTTTGGTATTTATCAACCAATTTCTATCACAACCTTCTTCATGAGAAGAACTCGTTTTTAGCTGTAAAGGCCAAAAAGGCCAAGGTGTACTTTCATTTCTAAGGATAGAAGGTTTAGGCATGATTTCAAAATTTGTAACAGATTTTGCACCTTGTCTATTTGACGTTCCAACACAATCTGAACCTGTATCACCACCACCAATAACAATTATATTTTTATCTTTTGCAGATAAAATTTCTCCCTCTACAGGTTTGTTAAATAGCTGTTTGGTTTGTTGCGTTAAAAAAGTCATTGCTTGAACCACTCCTTTTGCTTCAATCCCTTTTATAGGTAAAGACCTACTTTTTGTAGCGCCTCCACACAATACAATAGCATCAAAATAATCTAAATTCTTAATATCGTAATTAGCGCCAACATGAACATTGGTTTTAAAAATAATTCCTTCTTGTTCTAATATATGAACCCTTCTATCTATGATGTTCTTTTCTAATTTAAAATTAGGAATCCCATACCTTAATAACCCTCCAACTTCATCATCTCTTTCAAAAACCGTAACAATATGGCCAGCGCTATTTAGTTGTTGCGCTGTTGCTAATCCTGCAGGACCAGAACCAATTACAGCCACTGTTTTACCAGTTCTTGTTTTTGGAATTTGTGGAACAATCCATTTATTTGTAAACGCAGCTTCTGTAATATTTTTTTCAATATTTTCAATTGATACAGGGTCTTCAATCAA
>JBLFXB010000134.1:0-3805 GCA_047611925.1 Polaribacter sp. | reverse complement strand
CGTTCTCGTTAAAGACATTCAGGTTTTAGACGAAACTTTTCTAATTTGATTTTTTATAAAGTAACAATACTTCTGTTTGCTTAAAGCTATTCAGAGTTTTTGTGTTATGCGTTAAATTTATCTTTAACCCTATTACTCTTTATAAAAATCAATATATTATGCTGAATAAAAGCATCAAATTTTTAATAGAAAATAAATTAGTAGCAGTTATTATTCTAGCCCTTTTTATAGGTTGGGGAGTTGTTACTGCACCTTTTGATTGGGACATAAAAGGAATTCCAAGAAACCCTGTAGCTGTTGATGCTATTCCAGATATTGGAGAAAATCAACAAATCGTATTCACCAAATGGGATGGAAGATCGCCACAAGATATTGAAGATCAAATTACCTATCCATTAACAACTTCTTTATTAGGGATTTCAGGGGTGAAAACCATTCGAAGTTCATCCATGTTTGGGTTTTCAAGTATCTATATCATCTTTGAAGAAGATGTAGAGTTTTACTGGAGTAGAAGTCGAATTTTAGAAAAGTTAAATTCTTTACCAAGTGGTTTATTGCCTAATAATGTACAGCCAAGTTTAGGACCTGATGCAACTGGTTTAGGACAAATTTTTTGGTACACATTAGAAGGTCGAGATGAGAAAGGGAATGTAACTGGTGGATGGGATTTACAAGAGCTTAGAAGCATTCAAGATTACTACGTAAAATACGGACTGGCTTCTTCAAGCGGTGTTTCTGAAGTAGCTTCTATTGGTGGATATGTAAAAGAGTATCAAGTAGATGTTAATCCAGAGATTTTAAAACAGTTTAATATTTCTTTAGAACAAGTTGTAAATGCTGTTCGTAAAACCAATAAAGAAATTGGAGCAAAAACTATTGAAATAAACCAAGCTGAATACTTAGTAAGAGGATTGGGGTATATAAAATCTATTGAAGACATTGAAAATACGGTTGTAGTATCTAAAGATTTTAAATCTATTTTACTAAAAGACGTTGCCAACATCTCTTTAGGTCCAGCAGCAAGACGCGGAATTTTAGATAAAGAAGGAGCAGAGGTTGTTGGTGGAGTTGTAGTTGCTCGTTATGGAGCGAATCCGATGGAAGTCATTACCAATGTTAAAAAACAAATTAAAGAGATTAGTGCAGGTTTGCCTTCTAAAGAATTAAAAGATGGGCGTATTTCTCAATTAACTATTGTTCCGTTTTATGACAGAACAGAATTAATTCAAGAAACACTAACAACCTTAGATGAAGCATTGACTTTAGAAATATTGATTACCATTTTGGTAATTATTGTAATGCTGTTCAATTTACGAGCATCTATTTTAATTTCAGGATTACTTCCAATAGCTGTATTGATGGTTTTTATAGCCATGAAAATTTTTAATGTAGATGCAAATATTGTTGCTTTATCTGGAATTGCCATTGCAATAGGAACCATGGTTGATGTTGGCGTCATACTCTCAGAAAATATCATTAGACATATTGAAGAAGTTAAAGAAAAGTATCCAATAAATACAATTGTATTTAATGCAACCAAAGAAGTTTCTGGAGCAATTATTACTGCAGTACTAACAACCATTATTAGTTTTATTCCGGTTTTTACAATGATTGGTGCAGAAGGGAAACTATTTAGGCCATTGGCGTTTACAAAAACAATGGCGTTAATCGCTTCACTACTTGTAGCATTGTTCTTAATACCACCATTTGCAGCTTGGTTATTCGGCGTTAAATCAACCTTTAAAAAGGGGAAGTTGGTGCTGAATGGACTTTTCGTTTTAGCTGGATTATTTGCAGTAACTCAAGGATATTATATAGGTTTCTTACTCGTGCTTTTTTGCGGAATTAACCTGTTAAAAGGGTTTGGTTTTCTTACGGAAAAGAAAGCGAATTGGATAACGATTGTGAGTGCAATTGTTGCAGTGGTACTTGTACTTGGAATTTATTGGAGGCCGTTAGGAGTAGACAATTCCATTTTTATTAGTTTGCTATTTGTTGCGCTAATTTGTTTTGGATTGCTCGGTATTTTTACATTGTTTAGAAAATTTTATGTTCGAATTTTAACTTGGGCATTGGCAAATAAAATGTTGTTTTTAAGCATGCCAATACTAATTGTTGTGTTTGGAGTATCGGTATGGAATTCTACTGAAAAAGAGTTTATGCCAGCATTAAATGAAGGATCATTTTTATTAATGCCTACTTCATTACCGCATGCCGGAGTTGCAGAAAACAAAAGAGTATTACAGCAATTAGATATGGCGGTAGCCACAATTCCTGAAGTGAAAACAGTTGTTGGAAAAGCAGGAAGGGTAGAAAGTGCCTTAGATCCTGCGCCACTTTCTATGTATGAAAACATTATTATTTATTATCCAGAATACAAAGTAAATACAGAAGGAAAGCGCGCTAAGTTTGAAACGAATGATAAAGGCTTGTTTAAAACAAAAGAAGGGAAGTTTATTTCAAGCGGAACCAAAATTGATTTTAAAGACTTGGTAGAAAATAATGACGGTACTTTTTATCGAAATTGGAGAAATCACATAAAATCTACCAATGATATTTGGAATGAGATTGTAAGAGTAACCAAATTACCAGGAGTAACATCAGCACCAAAACTGCAACCAATTGAAACACGTTTGATTATGTTGCAAACAGGAATGCGTGCACCAATGGGAATCAAAGTAAAAGGGCAGAGCTTAGAAGAAATTGAAAAATTTGGATTGAAACTAGAGGCTATTTTAAAGCAAGTAAAAGGCGTAAAAAAAGAAGCTGTTTTTGCTGATAGAATTGTAGGGAAACCTTATTTGCTAATAGACATCGACCGAGAAAAAATTGCACGTTATGGATTGTCTATTGAAAACGTACAAACCACGTTGGAAGTTGCAATTGGAGGTAAAATGGTTACACAAACTGTTCAAGGAAGAGAAAGGTATGGAGTGAGAGTTCGGTATCCAAGAGAGCAAAGATCGAGCCCAGAAGATATCAATGATATTTATGTCCCAACGCCAAATGGAAATCCAATTCCGTTAAAAGAATTGGTTACACTAACCTACCAACGAGGACCTCAGGTAATTAAAAGTGAAGACACTTTTTTAATAGGCTATGTATTGTTTGATAAATTAACCGATGAGGTTGAATTAACAGTGATAGAAAGAGCTCAAGAAGCCATTCAAGGTCAAATTGATAGAGGAGAATTGATTGTGCCAAAAGGAATCAATTATCAGTTTACAGGAACGTACGAGAATCAATTAAGGGCAGAGAAAACATTGTCAATTGTTGTTCCTCTAGCATTGGTTATTATCTTTTTGATTTTGTATTTACAATTCAAGTCGGTAGCAACATCATTTATGGTATTTTCTGGAATAGCTGTTGCTTTTGCTGGTGGATTTATTATGATATGGTTGTATGGACAGCCGTGGTTTTTAGATGTCTCAGTTTTTGGATCCAATTTGAGAGAACTTTTTCAAATGCATCAAATTAATTTAAGTGTTGCAGTTTGGGTTGGGTTTATTGCCTTATTTGGTATAGCTACTGATGACGGAGTTGTTATGGCAACATACTTGACACAAACGTTTGATAAAAATCACCCAAAAAGTATAAAAGGTATTCGCGCTTCTGTAGTTGAAGCAGGAACGAAGAGAATTAGACCTTGTTTGATGACAACAGCAACTACAATTTTGGCATTGTTGCCAATTTTAACTTCGACAGGAAGAGGTTCTGATATCATGATTCCGATGGCAATACCTAGTTTTGGAGGAATGTTAGTCGCTCTAATCACCTTATTTGTAGTACCCGTTTTATTTAGCTT
>JBLFXB010000133.1:0-4087 GCA_047611925.1 Polaribacter sp. | reverse complement strand
ATCATTCTCTATCAATTTCAAAAAGCAATCTCTAGCAGTCTCATTTTCCTCTACCCTAACATATTCTAATGCCAATGCATATTTTAAAAAAGAGTCATTACTATCCTCCTTTAAAAATTCCTGTAATTGTTCAATCCTACTTTTCATTATTTTGTTTTTTGTGTTGAACTACTCCCATAAAATAAATATTTTAAACGAATCGAAAAAACTACCTCCAACAACAGCGTTATTTTTTTACTATTTATTTAAATTTCTCATATTGCCAACTTTTTTCTAACGGCACTTCCCAATTTTGCTCGAAGGCTGCTTTGGTATTTACGAGATTATTAAATACAGTGATCCCTTTTATTCTTTCCGTAGGTGTGAATACATTTTTGAGTTCAGAAATAGGACACAAAATAATTTCACCTTGCCCGACTTCATCATTTAGGTGGGTATTCTTTCTGTAAGCAACATTCATTCTATCAAGCAGAAACGTATTTCCACCTAAGTCAGATTCTAATTGCTGAATGAATTTCACCGACTTGTCAATTCCGCATCCGCTAGCAGAAGTAGTTTTTTCATCTACACAGACTATAATAAAACGATTGTGAAATAGTTCAATGCAAGCGCTCATCATTTTTCCGTGCGAAGTCCACTCAGAAATAAAACTTTTGGCTTTACTTTTCAGTTGTGTACTTTCAGTTTCAGAAAACTCACGGATGGATTGGTATATCCAAACTCGTGAGTGTAATGGCATCTCTTTAAAGGTTATCATTTGTATTGATTTTTTGATTAACAATATTCTTCATAAGCGGCCTTTAGGTTCTCGGAAATTAATGCTACTGAACTTGCTTCAATATGATGGCGTTCTACAAAATGAACCAATATTCCGTCTTTAAATAAACCGATACAAGGAGATGACGGAGGAAAAGGTAGAAAATGTTTTCGTGCCTGTTCAGTTGCTTCAGTGTCAAAACCAGCAAACACAGTTGTAATACGATTAGGGCGCTTAGTTGCCTTCAATGAAAGTTTTACTCCCGGGCGTGCAGCACTTGCTGCACATCCGCAAACTGAATTAACAACTACTAACACTGTGCCTTTTGAGTTAACGGCAGCATCTACTTCTGTAGCACTGCGAAGGTCTTCAAAACCAACAGAGGTAAGTTCTTCCTTCATTGGCAGTACTAATTGTTCTGGATACATGGTGAACTATTTAAGTATTAAAATAAAATTTAGGGTTTTAAAGAGGCCCTAATAAACTCTGTAAAATTTTTAATTTGTACTCGTAATTAGATATCATTCATTTGGTACTATGCAAAAAACGAGATAAACCGAGCTATTTTATTACTCCTTCATTTAGATTGTTGCGTAATACTACTCGTAATGTATACTGTCTAAATTACAGTTGCCATAGTCTTGCTTTTATACGGTTTCTGTAATTACTGTTTTCACTTCAGGAAGCAATTCTCTTAGCAAATTTTGAACACCCATTTTTAATGTTGTATTGGTAGACGGGCAACCGTTACAAGAACCTTTAAGCGTAACAGTCACTGCTCCGTTTTCAAAAGATTTGAAATGGATTGCACCACCATCTCCTTCAACCGCGGGACGAATATATTCATCAAGAATCGCAATAATTTTTTGTTCAATATCCCCAGAAACGTTTACAGGAATTTCTGATTCTTCTTCAATAAAATCACTAGTAAGAAGGGGTTCCTTTAAAGCAAGCTTTGCTTTAATTAGCTCCTTAATTCCTGGCATAATCTCAAACCATTCACAACTTTCATCTCTAGTAATTGTAATAAAATTGGAAGTAATAAAAACGCCAGTGACATAAGGGAGTTCAAATATTTTTTTTGCAATAGGGGAAATGGCAGCCTTTTCTCTAGTTCGGAATTCAATACTTTCACCTTCCTCATCAATTAATAAAAAGTTTAGTACAAATTTCATTGTGACGGGGTTAGGCGTCATTTCTGTATAAATGGTAATTGGTGTGTTCATTTTTTTATATTTATTTTCTATTTACTTCGCGTATCATAACCATTCTATCATCACCTGCTGAAACTAAATAATTATGATACGTACTCCATATTAATTTATTTACAGAGTGTGTATGTGCTTCAAAATTTTCTTTAGTGATGCGTTTTAATAATTGATATGTTTTTGCATCCCATATTTTAATCGTTTTATCACGACTGGCAGTTGCAAATAAGGTCGCATCAGGGTTAAATACAATATCGTAAATAGCCCAATTATGTGCAGGAATTGACTTTAATAATTCATAATTTTCTACATCCCAAACACTCAAATGAGCATCTCTTCCTCCTGTTAAAAGGAATTTACCATCAGGGCTATACCTCACAACATTTGAAGCAAGTTTATGTGCAATAAAATCTTTTTTAGGTTCTAACGTGTGCAAGTCAAATACAAGAATATTGCAATCACCTAAGGCAACAGCTATTTCAGAAGTACTATAATTAAAATCAATGCTACGTACTTTCTCATACGATAGTTTTTTCATTTTAATCAATGACAGAGTATCAAGAGAACAAACAGCAAAATTACCATCGCCACCAGCAGTATAAAAACAATTGGTTTTTAATGAATATTGTATGTCAAAAACGGGACCCTGATGATGTTGAAGTATTTTGATTTCTTCTTTTTTCTCTAAATCAAGTATGTGAATGCTTCCTGTAGTTGTTCCTGCAAGCAATATATTTTTTTTAGGAATATGACAAATTGTATAGATAGGAGATGGCAATGCTGCTGAAAATTTTTCCGCTTGCAGGGTTTCTAAATTCCATAATGCAATAAATCGATCGCTCCCCCCTGTATAAAAAGTATGTTCAGAGATGCCTTTATCCATTGCATATACACAACCACTGTGTCCGGTAAGTGTTGCGATGTGTTTTACATCAATGATTATTGTATCCATTTTTGATTAACGTTTTGTGGTTTCAATCTTAATAAAATTAGGCACATACCTTCGCTCTTTCTGTATCCTTTTTACAAATATAATTTCCCAATGTGAACGAAAAACACTGATTGATTTAATATTTGTATCTCCCGTTTTGTCGATTTATTTATTCAACTATTATCGCTTCAGGATATTTGTCTTTCCATACTTTATAAACATCCATACTTCTTACAGTTATTGTTGTTTTGTAATCCAACTTTATTTTAATTTTTGGACGGTTATCGATAGTTATTTTTTTTGTTTTCATGATACTCTTATTGTATTGTTCCTATTCTTTGCGCTAAACTTTAATTTGTTTGGGCTGTTTATACAAAGGAACCATAGAACAAGCTTCGCCATACATAATACTTTTTGCAACCGGGCGTAAAAGCCTGGTAATCTCAACATAAGCCGCTTTAGGCACAGGCAAATCGCCACAACCTTTTATAACGATACGTATATCTTTATAAGCATTGATATTTAGTTTATTGAGAACTTCATTATACAAAACTGTTTCTAGCACTTCTAAATCACCAAACACCACTTTCTTTGCAAAAGGTGCTAACTGTGTTGCCAATAGCATATATGCCCAGGTTGGAACAATTGCATCTTCAGAACAAGTAAGTGCAACATATGCATCTGTGTATTTAGTCCAATCTTCATTTTTTATAAACCCACGGAAATCTTTTTCCTTCAATATTAGACCTTGAAATAAGTGCTCTTTTATATCAAACAACATACGTTTTCCCTGAGGATAAAACTCTTCAAGGTTGATAGTGACAATACCGCTTAATGCTACTTTATTAATTATTTCCTTTTCCATTTTACATAAATCCTAATTCGAGATTCGCCTCTTCACTCATCATTTCTTTTTCCCAAGGAGGGTCAAAAGTCATTGTTATTTTTGCTGATTTAACGCCTTCTATTTCACGCAGTTTTTGCTCTGTTTCTGGTGGCAATGTTTCAGCTACTGGACAGGAAGGTGATGTTAAAGTCATTAGCACCGTAATGTTGTTCTCTTTGTCAATATTAAGTTCGTAAATCAAGCCCAACTCCCAAATATCAACAGGTATTTCAGGATCGTAACAACTTTTAAGGGTATCAATAGCCTTTTGTGTAAGCTCAGTATTTTGTGTAATTATTATTGCT
>JBLFXB010000132.1:0-4091 GCA_047611925.1 Polaribacter sp. | reverse complement strand
AATTAGATGAGTTTGCTTCTTTTACCCTCCAATTTAATGTTACAACCTATAAATTAAAAATAACTATTCAATTCACTTATTCATCATTCGTAAACTTACAATTGACGCTATTTTTTAAACGCATTCTATTTATTGATGACTTTTGAAGTATTAAAATATAAATCATTAAAAAGTAAATACCATGAAAATTAAAATAATCGGGTTGTTCTTAACAATCTTAAGTACAATTAGCTACTCAACTGCACAAAACAAAGTTGAAATTAATGAAGGTTCAGGATCTTTTATAATCCAAGGAGGAAAAGGATTTGAGAATATTAATCTTACTGTCCATTACCACAAACCAAAAAAGTTCAACAAATCAACAAAAGTATTGATCGTAATACCAGGATCTGGAAGAAATAGTGATAGTTATCGTGATTCTTGGATTCAAACTTCTGAGAAACACAATGTTTTGATACTTTCTCCTTCCTATCCAGAAAAAAACTACAATTACGGGGGATATCACTTAGGAAACATGATTACAGTTTTAGATCTAAGAAAGGGGTTTTCTTATAAAAAAGGAACAAACCAAGTTTGGATGGATGAAAATGTAGCTGAATTTAATTTCAACACAGACTCAAAGACTTGGATTTACAGTGATTTTGATAGAATTTTTTCAATAGCTAAAAAAACACTAAAATTCAAAGCAAAAAAGTATGACATGTTTGGACATTCGGCTGGTGGACAGATTTTACACCGATTTGCAATCTTTTACCCACAATCAAAAGCAAATAGAATTTTAGCTTCAAATGCTGGGTCTTATACTCCAACTGAATATCAAACAAATTATCCTTTCGGAATTAAAAATACAAACACGAAAAAGAAAAACTTAAAAAAATCATTTAGAAAAAACTTAACAATATTCTTAGGAGAATTAGACAATGCGGATGAAAACGGCGGTAAAATGCTACGTTCAAAAACTGTTGACATTCAAGGAACTCATAGATTGGCTCGAGGAACTTATTTTTACAACCATAGTTTAAAAACAGCTAAAGAGTTGAATTTCAAATACAATTGGAAATTGAAGGTGATTCCCGGTATTGGCCACAATCAACGTAAAATGGCAAAAGCTGCTGCGAAATATTTATATGACAACTAACAATTTTTCAAATCATAAAAAAACCGAGCTCTTCAGCTCGGTTTTTTTTATTTTAATATTTGAGCAGCATGCTCTTTAGTTTTCACTTTGGTAATTACATCTTCAATAATTCCGTTTTCATCAATTACAAATGTTGTTCTATGGATTCCATCATATGCACGTCCCATAAACTTCTTTGGTCCCCAAATACCAAATGCATTAATTACTGTCTTGTCTTCATCCGCTAATAACGGAAAAGGTAACTCATGTTTATCAATCCAATTTTGTTGTCTTTTAGCTGAATCTGCACTTGCTCCTAAAATAGCATATCCTTTTGCTAAAAAAGATTGATAGTTATCTCTTAAGTCACAAGCTTCAGCGGTACACCCTGGCGTACTTGCTTTTGGATAAAAGAACAACACTAACTTTTTCCCTTTATAATCAGAAAGTTGAATGGTATTTCCTTGGTTGTCTTTTGCTGTAAAGTCTGGGGCAGAATCCCCTATTTTTAGTGTCGTCATTTTTTTATTTTAGTTACAAAGATACAAAGTGGTATAGTATTTTTTAGAGATAAATATAAATTCATTTCAACTTTAACGTTGTAACTTGCAGACCTTGAAACTTTGAAACGCTATTAAATGACCAAACAAGAAAAGGTAGATTTCGTTATTGAAACCTTAAGTAATGCCTATCCAGAAATACCAATTCCACTAGATCATAAAGATCCATATACATTGTTAATTGCCGTTTTATTATCTGCGCAATGCACCGATGTTCGAGTTAATAAAATTACGCCATTATTATTTGCCAAGGCTGACAATCCTTTTGATATGATAAAAATGACAGTAGAAGAAATTAAGGCAATTATTCGTCCTTGTGGATTATCACCCATGAAAAGTAAAGGGATTTATGGTTTGTCAAAAATTTTAATTCAAAAATATAATGGAGAAGTTCCACAAAGTTTTGAAGGATTAGAAGAATTACCTGCTGTTGGACATAAAACGGCAAGTGTAGTTATGAGCCAAGCTTTTGGTATTCCTGCATTTCCGGTAGACACACATATTCATAGATTGTTATTTCGCTGGAGTTTAACCAACGGAAAAAATGTTGTGCAAACAGAAAAAGATGCTAAACGATTATTTCCAAGAGAATTATGGAACGACTTGCATTTACAGATCATTTGGTATGGACGTGAATATTCTCCTGCAAGAGGTTGGAACTTAGAAAATGACATCATTACTAAAACGATAGGAAGAAAAACTGTTTTAGAAGCGTATTATAAAAAAGATTCAAGAATAAAGACATTTAGAAAATAGACTACTTTATCATTCTTGTGAAAACAGGAATTCATAGGTCTAATATCATTTCATAAAAAAAGCCTCAACTGGCAGTTAAGGCTTTTCCCTCTTAATTCAAATTCAATTCAATGAAATGGGCTGATTTAGTCTTTACAACTTTTAATGATTGTGAAAAGTTAACTAAAAATTGAATTGTTTCTTTTTTAGGTTGCTCCCTAAATTCAGGAGACTTCTTAGAGTAAAGTTGCATCATATAAATGGTTTTATTACTTGATTATTAACTTAATAACGATGCATTTTTACTTATAGTACTTAATTCACTAAAATAATTTTATTTTTTTCGATTAGCTTTCTCATGTTAATTAATGCATACCGCATTCTTCCCAAAGCCGTATTAATACTAACCCCTGTATTTTCGGATATTTCGTTAAAACTCATGTCATTATACATACGCATTATTAATACCTGTTTCTGCTCTTCAGGCAACTCATTTATCAACGCTCTTACATCTGTATGAATTTGTTCTTTAATCAGTTTTTTTTCTGCATTTAAGCTGCCATCTCCTAGCACAGAGAAAATATCAAATTCCTCTGTATTTCTAAAGGTTGGCATTCTATTAGATTTTCTAAAATGATCAATAACTAGATTATGGGAAATACGTACTACCCAAGGTAAAAATTTACCTTCTTCGTTGTAATTTCCTTTCTTCAATGTTCTAATTACTTTTATAAAAGTGTCTTGAAAAATATCTTCTGTTATATCCTTGTCCTTTACTTTACTATAAATAAAGCTGAATAAACGCTGTTGATGTCTCTTTATTAAAATTCCGAGAGATGCTTCATTACCATTTATGTAATCACTTACTAATGTACTATCTAAGGCTGAGTTTTTACGCATTATAAATTACTTTAAGAAAGCAAGTTTGCTTTCTGGTTCCTATTTTTATAAACAGTTAAAAGTAATTTTTTACTATATGCGTATGTTTTAAGTAGTTATTATACGTCAAATATGAGGTAATATTCTCATAAAAACAAATTTTTTAAATAAAAATAATTTTATAGGTTTCCTTATTTACCTTTAATATATATACTCCAGAAAGAATTGATTTTGATACAATAACCTCTGTACTTCTCTTTTCTGGTAAGCTTTTTCTTGATTCGATTCTTATAGATCTACCTAGCATATTTGTTAATGTAATTACATCTGTTTCTTTAGTATTACTAATTAATAACACTCTGTTCGAAGTCGGATTTGGATATACGGTTCTCTTAGTAATAGTATGATCAACTACTGATAGCGTTTGATCAAAAAACACCTTTCCAAACTCAAAAGCATCGATACCGACTTGTGCTCCCATAAGTCTCCCTGGAATATCATCTGCAGGAGGATGAATTCCTCCCCATATTCTTGAAAGACTACATTGATCAGAAGCATCTCTATAGGTTGCCCATTGCAGAATAATGTCTTGACTTGGCCCTTCTTCAAAAACTAGAAATTCATTCTTTTTAGCAACAAATTTACCAATACCTCCTGGAAAATAAGGGTCTCCTGTAATTCTTGTCAACACTTCTGCTGCTGCACGTGAAAAAGTTGAATGTCCTGATACATACCCTGCAAATGGAGGTGTTACAAAACTAGGCCGCTGATAAGGCATCCAGTTTTCTGCTAAAATCCAG
>JBLFXB010000131.1:0-4134 GCA_047611925.1 Polaribacter sp. | reverse complement strand
ATCTAATCTTTGGAGATCCATTAATCCTTAAAAATTTAGCAATAGGATCTAAGGAAATACATGTTGATAGAGAAATGAATATCTGGGGAAGTGGCGGGGCCCATAGTGCATACTTTAAAGTAGTAGACGAAATTATTATCGATATTTTCAATAAACCAATCGATAAACAACCTAAAGGCATACTTGATATGGGTTGTGGTAACGGTGCGTTTCTTCAGCATTTGTTTTCAGTTATTGAAAGTCAAACACATCGAGGCACAATTTTAGATGAATATCCCTTGGAAATAGTAGGTGTAGACTATAATGAGGCTGCATTAAAAGTTTCTAAAGCAAATCTTATTCAATCGGATGTTTGGGCGAAAATTATCTGGGGAGACATTGGAAATCCTGCTCTTTTGGCTTTAGATCTGAAAGAAAATTACAATATCGAGTTAGGAGAATTACTCAACGTAAGAAGCTTTTTAGATCATAATAGAATTTGGAAAGAGCCTCAAACTAATTTATCAAGAGTAAGTTTATCAACTGGCGCATACGCTTACGAAGGCAAAAGAATCAACAATAATTTGGTTGCGGAATCATTGAAAGAACACATTGGAAAATGGACTCCTTATGTAGAGAAGTTTGGTTTGTTACTGATTGAACTACACACTGTGAAGCCACATCTAGTTGCACAAAATATGGGAAAAACAGCCGCTACTGCATATGACTTAACACATGGATATTCAGATCAGTATATACTTGAAGTAGATGAGTTCATAGATATGATTCAAGAAGCTGGTTTAATCCCGGATATGAACAAGTTCAGAAAGTTTCCAAATTCCGATTTTGCTACTGTATCAATTAGTTTATTAAAATCCAACAAGGCACAACAAAGTGTATAGTGCATACCACCCTGCGGTATACTTAGACAACATAAACGGAACGTTCACTGTAATTTAAAACAACGACTAAATGAATAAAAAAATTAAATTATTACTGATAGGAATATCTCTATTAACTTTCAATACTTGCGATAAAGATGATGATGCTAATCCAAAATCACAAAATACTTCAATAAACAAAATACTAGCTTTAGGAGCATCACGAGTTGAAGGGGCAAGACCTATATTTGAAAGCTATAGATATGAACTTTGGAAAGACTTAAAAGAAAATAATTACACTTTTGATTTTATTGGAACTCAAACTGATGCATCTTCTTATCCACTATTTAACAATATGAATTTTGATATAGACCACGAAGGCAGAGGTGGATGGACTTCGGGTGAAATACTAGATGGTCTTAATGATTGGTTAAATCAAACAGGTGCTGCTGATATTGTTTTATTAAGTTCGCCAGGTGGAAATGATGGGCTTCAGGGATTACCCTATTCACAAGCAGTATCTAACATTAATAACATAATTGATATTCTTCAAGACAACAATCCAAACGTCACAATTATCCTTGAGCAGATGGCTCCAGGTCGAACTGATATAATGTCTACTGAATTGACAGGTTTTTTTACACAAATGCAGCAAGAAGTTTTAAATATTGTAGCAAATAAAACAACAACTACATCAGCTATAATAGCAGTAGATATGTTTACAGGGTTTAACGATGGTTTACTAGCTGATGCTGTACATTACAATGAAGCAGGTGCAGAATTTATTGCGAACAGATATTATAATGTTCTTGCAAATGTGTTGGAATAAAAAAATACAGAGAATAGTGTAAATACTAAACGTTGTACCACCTTAAAAACCAATCGAAATGAAAAGAACAATTTTAGTTCTAATTAGTATTCTAATCTCGTCATATTACTTCGGGCAAAAACCGAGAGCTAGAGATTTAGGAATACCATTTGTTGGCACAATAGGAAATTTTAATGCGATTACAGATGTTAAAGGAGTCGAGGTCGGATATAGCACTATGATTTCTGGTAAAGGAAAAAACATTGTTGGTAAAGGACCTATAAGAACTGGAGTTACTGCAATATTTCCAAGAGGAAAAGCCAAAAAATTTAGTCCAGTTTATGCGAATTGGTACAGCCTTAATGGAAATGGAGAAATGACGGGTACAACCTGGGTTACTGAATCAGGATTTTTAGAAACACCTATTATGATTACAAATACCAACAGTGTTGGAGTTGTTCGAGATGCTGTTTTAAAATGGTATGTAGATACAGATTGGTATAGCGGAGAAGATTGGTGGTATACATACCCCGTTGTGGCTGAAACATATGATGGTTTTCTTAATGATATTTATGGTTTCCACGTCAAAGAAGAAAATGTTTTAGAAGCTATAAAAAATTCTTCGAGCGGAAAGATTGCAGAAGGGAATGTGGGTGGGGGAACGGGAATGATGTGTTTTGGATTTAAAGGGGGAACTGGAACTTCTTCGAGGGTTTTTAAAATTAAAGATTCAACTTATACTGTTGGAGCAATAGTACAATCTAATTTTGGAGCAAAAAGAAACTTATCAATCGCAGGTGTTCCTGTAGGAATCGAATTAAAAGACACTTTAAATTATGTGTTTAATGCACCCCCAAAATCAAGGAGGCAAGAAGGAGATGGATCAATTATAGTTATTATAGCAACAGATGTTCCTCTTTTACCTCACCAATTAAAAAGAATAGCCCAAAGAATTCCTCTAGGAATTGGAATTGTAGGCGGACGTGGGAGTAATGGCTCTGGAGATATTTTTTTAGCCTTCTCTACTGCAAATGAAAGTGCTTTTAATCGGGATGAAACAACAACCGTAGCATCAATATCAAATGATCAACTAATGCCTGTTTTTGAAGCAACCGTGCAGGCTGTTGAAGAAGCGATAATCAATGCAATGGTAGCCGCTGAAACGATGGAAGGTATTCATGGAAATAAGGCGTATGCTTTACCTCACGATTTACTCATTGAAACACTCAAAAAATATAATCGAATAAAAAAATAGTGGTTTTTAAAATCATGAAAATAAAAAATACTGAATAATGAAACAAAAAGTATTGAAAATATTGATTTTAATTCTTCTCCCATCAATTGCAATTTGTCAACAAGTAGAAAAAGATACAATAAGACTTTTTTATCTTGGAGGTCAATCCAACATGGATGGATATGGTCAAAACACTGAATTACATGACTCTTTAAAATCTGAATTTAAAAACGTTTGGATTTTTCATGGAAACCCTACTCCTGATGAAAAAGAAAATGGAGGGTTGGGTAAATGGGATATTTTAAAACCTGGGCATGGAGTTGGTTTTTCATCAGACGGAATTAAGAACAAACTTTCTGATCGATTTGGAATCGAACTATCTTTTGCAAAAAAACTGCAGGTGTTATATCCAAACGAAAAAATTGCATTAATTAAATATTCAAAAGTAGGTTCTTCTATTGATAGTCTTGCTGCAGGTCGATTTGGCTCTTGGGAAAGCGACTACAATGGTACAAATGGAATTAATCAATATGATAATTTCTTAGCTACAATTAAGGAGGCCTTACAGACCAACGATATTGATGGTGATGGAAAAGAAGACCTTTTGATTCCCAGCGGAATTATATGGATGCAAGGAGAGAGTGATGCGGCTTATACAGAAGAAATTGCCAACCGTTATTATTTCAATCTTAAGAGGCTAATAGACTTGATGCGCGCCAGTTTTCTCACGGATGACTTACCGGTTGTATTAGGGAAAATATCAGATTCATGGAACCATAAAGATGGAAAAGTTTGGGAATATGGCGAATTGGTACAATCTGCTCAAGAGAAGTATGCAAAAACAGACAAAAATACCGCTATTGTAAGAAACACCAGATATTACAAATACGCTGATCCTTGGCATTACGATAGTAATGGATACATTGATTTGGGAGAAAAATTTGCCGAGGCTATTTATCATTTGAATAAAAATTAACTGGTTACAACAATGGTTATCGTTAATACGGGTTTGGTACTTAGCCAAAGTTTAGTGTTTTTAACCGAAAGAACAGTTTCTTTTACCCCCTTATTAACCATAACCGAGACATTAGCCACAAGCTAAAAAACCAACAGCAGAGTCTAGCATATTTTATTTTTATCGTGTCTCAAAAAATAAAAAGAGCTAAACTTTTCTATGTTTTATCTATTATACTAGACTTTCCAAAAAACCTCTTTCCTAGCAATAACAGATC
>JBLFXB010000130.1:0-4158 GCA_047611925.1 Polaribacter sp. | reverse complement strand
AAATTAATTGAAATTGATTTGTTGATATCCTTCTGTTTGAAAGTAAACCAACGCTGTTAGCGCAGATAAAGAAACGCGTACATCTGTAGATGTCTGTTCTTCTTTGTATCCTTTGGCATACAGAGATTGTCCACATACAAATATATCAACATTTGCTTGTTTTAAGGCATGTAAAAGTGTCGAATTTGGATTTTCTTTTCCGTATTTCTCAAGATAGGTAGCATCATTCAATGCATTCTTTGTGGCTGCTCCGTGTAAAACCAGCGCAACTTTTAGATTCTCCTTTGGCACTCCTTGCTGTAGATGCATATGTATATAGCGAGCAACAGTAACTACAGAAGCATTTTTCTTACTTTTCTTTTTTCCATCTGTAAACACATCAAAAACAACTTTATAGACGGTGTTTTTAGCTAATAATAAATCAGGTTTTTCAATTTTAAACACGGTGCCGAAATCAGCAATTGATGTTGTTTGTTGTGCTTGAATTTGTAGTGTTATTATAAAAATAAGACCTAATAAAGTGCTGTTTTTCATGGATTCGTTTTAAAGTTTAATAATACGAATAATCTAAGCATTTTTTTACAGTTATTTATGACAATTCTATCTAAAAAAACGTAATATTGAACCCTCACTTAATAAAAATATATGCTTTCAAAATTTATCTTTACGAAGTTAATGGGATGGAAATTAGTTAATAATTTTCCGAAAGACCTTAAGAAGTACGTTGTAATCGCTGCGCCACATACAAGTTGGCAAGATTTTCCTATCGGAATTCTGGCGAGAAATACATCTGGAGTTAAAATTAATTTTATAGGTAAAGCCTCTTTGTTTAAAGGGCCTTTCGGCTTTTTTTTTAAAGGCTTAGGAGGAACACCTGTAGATAGATCTAAAAGTAATAACCTGGTAGATGCAATTGTGCAATTGTTTGATGAGAAAGAACAATTTAGATTGGCTTTATCTCCCGAAGGAACTAGAAAAAAGGTTGACCAATGGAAAACAGGTTTCTATCATATTGCAAAAGGAGCAAAAGTGCCTATTGTAATGGCTACGTTGGATTTTGGTAAAAAACAAGTAAAAATTTCTGAACCTTTTTATACAACTGATGATAAGGACAAAGATTTTGAGCATTTTTATTCGTTTTTTGACAGCGATATGGCTAAAGTTCCTGAGCAGTTTTAGATAAAGAGCTTGCTTCGTAATAAAAAGGGAATTCTTATTGAGTACGTCTTGTCTTGTACCGAGGTTCTTTGTTTTTTTGCATTTATTTCTTCTAACAGTATATTTTCATTCTGCAATTTGTTAATTTTGGCATTCTAATTGCTATTAGAACGCTAAATCAAACTTTTATGAAAAAAATTACTCTTATTTTCTTTACGCTTCTACTTATTACAGCCTGTAGTAGTGTGAAATCGACACAAGAAGCCATAAACTCTGGTAACTACGACAAAGCAATTAGCTTGGCGGTAGAAAATCTTAGAGCTAATAAAACGAAGAAAGGGAATCAGCCTTACATACCTATGTTAGAAGATGCTTTTAAGAAAGCAACAGCAAAAGATGTTTCTCGTATTAAGTTCCTGAAAAAGGATGGAAACCCAGAAAATTTAGAACGTATTTTTAATTTATATCAAGCGTTAGAGTATCGTCAAGAGATGATTAAACCATTACTTCCATTGCGTTTAAACGAATCTGGCAGAGTAGCGAAGTTTAAAATAAAAGACTATTCTTCTAGTATTATCAATTCAAAAAACAAGCTATCAGCATTGTTGTATGCAAATGCAAAAACCTTGTTCAACACCACAAATAAGTACGATTTCAGAAAAGTGTATGATGATTTGTCATACTTAGAAAGAATCAACCCTAACTATAAAAATACAAGACCTTTAATTGAAGAAGCGCATGCTAAAGGAACTGATTATGTATTGGTTTCAATAAAAAACAAAACAAGAAAGATTATTCCGAAACGTTTATCAAAAGACTTATTAAATATAGATACGTATGGGTTTGATGACTTATGGACAGTCTATCATAGTTTAAAAGACACTGATTTTACTTACGATTATGGATTAGCGTTAACTTTAAGAGATATCAATATTTCTCCTGAACAAATTAGAGAAAAGCAACTTGTAAAAGAAAGACAAATTAAAGACGGTACGAAATATCTATTAGACAAAGATGGCAATCAGGTAATTGATGATAAAGGAGAGAAAGTAAAGGTGGATAAGATGGTGAATGTAAGCTGTGAATTTTTTCAGTTTACACAGTTTAAATCTGCAGAAGTAGTAGGGCAGGTTCAATACACAGATTTAGCTTCTAAACAGTTACTGAAGACGTTTCCTATAAAAAGTATGTTTGTTTTTGAACACAACTACGCAACGTTTAATGGTGATAAAAGAGCGTTAACTAAATCATTTTTAGATATGATTATTTTAAGATCTGTAAAATTCCCAAGCAACGAACAAATGGTAAATGATGCTGGTAATGATTTAAAGCAACGCTTAAAAGAGATTATTTCTAGAAACAAGTTTAGAAACTAATCGGAGGGCGATAGCCTAATAAGAGATAAAAGGCCGATACGCTGATAGCGTAAAAAATTTAGACAATAAAAAAGAGGAAGCTATTTTAGCTTCCTCTTTTTTATGTATTTACCTATTATCCTTTATAAAAAGGCAACTTCACAATTACAGCAGGAATTGCTTTCTTGCGCACTTGAATAAATATTTCTGTATCTCTTTTGGTATGAGGTCTGTTTACATATCCCATTCCGATTCCTTTTCCTAAAGATGGACTCATCGTACCAGAAGTAACAGCACCAATTATATTTCCTTCAGCATCAACAATATCGTAGCCTTGTCTTGGTATTCCACGTTCAGTCATTTCAAAAGCAACCAATCTGCGTGTAATTCCGTTTTCTTTTTGAGCTAATAAATTATCAGAATTCACAAAGTCTTTGGTAAACTTCGTAACCCATCCTAAACCAGCTTCTATAGGAGACGTGGAGTCATTAATATCGTTTCCGTATAAACAGTATCCCATTTCTAAACGCAAGGTGTCTCTTGCTGCTAAACCGATTGGTTTGATTCCGAATGCTGCACCAGCTTCAAAAACCTTGTTCCAAAGCGCTTCAGCATCTTCATTCTTAACATATACTTCAAAACCACCAGAACCAGTATACCCAGTTGCAGAAACAATTACATTGTCCATACCTGCAAAATCAGCTACCTGAAACGTGTAAAACTTAATGGTAGACAAATCAACAGAAGTCAATGATTGCATTGCTTCAACAGCCTTTGGTCCTTGAATAGCCAATAAAGAATAGTCTTCAGAAACATTTCTTAACTCAGCTCCAAATTCTGCATTGTACTTTGTAATCCAGTTCCAATCTTTTTCAATATTAGAAGCATTTACCACTAACATATAGGTGTTTTCTTTAATTCTATAGCAGATTAAGTCATCTACAATTCCGTTTGTATCATTAGGAAAACAGCTGTATTGAGCATCGCCAATTGCTAATTTAGATGCATCGTTAGAAGTTACTTTCTGAATTAAAGCCAAGGCATTTTCACCTTCAACTAAAAATTCTCCCATATGACTCACATCAAAAACACCAACGGCCTTTCTAACAGTTTCATGTTCTGCATTAATACCTTCATAAGAAACAGGCATGTTATAGCCCGCAAAAGGAACAATTTTAGCTCCAAGAGCTTCATGTATGTGAGTTAAAGCTGTATTTTTCATTCTATATTTTTGTTGTTTGTTTTATGGTGCTAAAGTATTGAAAATTGTAGAGATAATAATATCTGCTGAAATATTAATTTCATTGTGTAATAAAAAGGGGGAAATAGTAGTACTTTTGTGAAAATTATCATCATAAAAAGTGAAAAAAACAGCTATAATTCTTGGAGCAACAGGTTTAACAGGAAGCATTCTTTTAGAACGCTTAATTGCGGATGAGAACTATAAAACGATCATCCTTTTTTCTAGAAATAAAACTAAGTTTACATCACCAAAAATCAAAGAATATATCATTGATCTTTTAGAATTAGAAAAATATGCTTCTGATTTTATAGCTGATGAAGTGTATTGTTGCATTGGTACAACCACTGCTAAAACAAAGAATAAAGCGACTTATAAGTCAATCGATTACGGAATTCCAGTAAC
>JBLFXB010000129.1:0-4271 GCA_047611925.1 Polaribacter sp. | reverse complement strand
ACAAAATAAGTCGAAATGGAAAACAATAAAATAGCTGTTGGTTTAGATATTGGTACAACTAAAATTGTTGCCATGATTGGTCGTAAAAATGAATATGACAAAATAGAAGTTGTTGGTATTGGTAAAGCGAAAAGCTTAGGTGTAAAACGAGGTGTTGTAAGTAATATTACACAGACCATACAATCTATTCAGCAGGCCGTAGACGAAGCAGAAAGTGTTTCTGGTGTAAAGATAGAAGACGTTGTTGTAGGTATTGCTGGACAGCATATTAGAAGTTTACATCATTCAGACTACATTACAAGAAATAATGCAGATGAGGTAATAGATGAGGCAGACATAGAAAACTTAGTAAACCAAGTACACAAACTTGTAATGTTGCCAGGAGAAGAAATTATTCATGTGTTACCACAAGAATTTAAAGTAGATTCTCAAGCAGATATTAAAGAACCAATTGGTATGTATGGTGGTCGTTTAGAAGCAAATTTTCATGTAGTTGTTGGGCAAGTTTCTTCTATTAGAAATATTGGGCGCTGTGTAAAAAGTGCAGGTTTAGATTTAAGTGATATTACATTAGAACCATTGGCATCTGCAGCTGCAGTGCTAAGTTTAGAAGAAAAAGAAGCAGGTGTAGCTTTGATTGATATTGGTGGGGGTACCACAGATTTAGCCATTTTTAAAGATGGTATTATTAGACATACGGCGGTTATTCCTTTTGGAGGAAATGTAATAACAGATGATATTAAAGAAGGTTGTTCCATAATAGAAAAGCAAGCAGAGTTATTAAAAATTAAATTTGGATCTGCGTGGCCAGGTGAAAATAAAGAAACAGAAATTGTTTCAATTCCCGGTTTAAGAGGAAGGGAGCCAAAGGAAATTACCCTAAAGAATTTATCTAAGATTATTCATGCTAGAGTGCAAGAAATTATTGAGCACGTATATTTAGAAGTAAAAAATTATGGACATGAAACTGCAAAGGGAAAGCTAATTGCAGGAATTGTCTTGACAGGTGGTGGATCTCAATTAAAACATCTACGTCAATTAGTAGAGTATATTACTGGTATGGATGCTAGAATTGGTTTTCCTAACGAGCATTTAGCAGGAGATTCTGAAGATGCTTTATCTAGCCCATCATATGCCACAGCAGTTGGTTTGTTAATGGAAGGTTTAAATAGAGACGGTAGAGAAGAAGAAGATCTTATCGAAGAGGTTACTGAAGAAGGTGCAGATATATCTGAAAATGACGCAGCGATAGATGAAAAACCAAAATCAAAAAAGAAAAAATCATTTTTTGATAAGTTTACAGAAAGTCTTAAGGATTTCCTAGACAATGCAGAGTAAAAAAAGTGAGTACGTAAAGAGTGGTTTAAGAGTACATATATAATAAAGAAAAAATAAAATATAATAGAACGTTATTATGAGCACAGAATTTGATAACATTTCATTTAACATGCCAAAGACACAATCTAACACTATAAAAGTAATTGGTGTTGGTGGTGGAGGAAGCAATGCAGTAAACCACATGTTTACGCAGCAAATTAAAGGTGTAGACTTTGTAATTTGTAATACAGATTCACAAGCATTAGAAAATAGTTCAGTTCCTAATAAAATACAATTAGGTGCTAACTTAACTTCTGGTTTGGGTGCGGGGGCAAATCCAGAAATTGGAGCACAAGCAGCCAAAGAGAGTATGCAGGAAATTCAGCAAATGTTAAATACCCAAACAAAAATGGTATTTATAACAGCAGGAATGGGCGGTGGAACCGGTACGGGAGCGGCGCCAATTATTGCAAAGATTGCTAAAGATATGGATATTCTTACGGTTGGAATTGTAACCATGCCTTTCGCTTTTGAAGGAAGAAGACGATCTAAACAAGCTCAAGAAGGAATTGATCAATTGCGCCAAAATGTAGATTCTTTAATTGTAATTAATAATAATAAATTACGCGAGGTATACGGAAACCTTGGCTTTAAAGCCGGTTTTTCTAAAGCAGATGAAGTTTTATCTACTGCTTCTCGTGGTATTGCAGAGGTAATTACACATCATTACAAGCAAAATATTGATTTACATGATGCAAAAACAGTGCTTTCTAATAGTGGAACAGCTATTATGGGTTCTGCAAAAGAAGAAGGAACCAATAGAGCAAGAACAGCGATTGTAAAGGCATTAGATTCTCCATTATTAAACGATAATAAAATTACAGGAGCTAAAAATGTCTTGTTGTTAATTGTTTCAGGAACGAATGAAGTTACGTTAGATGAAATAGGAGAAATAAACGATTATATTCAAGATGAAGCAGGGTATGATGCCAATATTATTATGGGTGTTGGTGAAGATGAGAAGTTAGGAGATTCTATTGCTGTAACAATTGTTGCTACTGGTTTTGCAAAAGATCAACAGAGTACAATAACAAATACAGAGGTTAAAAAGATAGTTCATACTTTAGAGAATGATCAAAAAGCAACCTATAATTTTGGTGAAAAGACCATTACGAAATCACCTACTTTAGAGCAACCAATTTCTGATGTTGTCCAAGAAAAAATTATTCATATTTTAGAAGATGATGCGGAATTTGAAGAGGTAAAGTCAACTCCGAAAATGGACTTGATACCGACTTCTGAAACCATTGTAAATACACCTGTGTTTCACGAAGAAGTATCTCTAGATATTGTTTCTGAGGATGATTTTGTTATTACAGATGTTACACCAATTGCAGAAGCTGTTGTTGAAGAGCCAAAACAAATTCAAGCAGATTTGTTATTCGATTTGCCGTTAAATAACGCAAGAGAAGAGGAAGTATCACAAGCTATTACATTTAATTTAAATACCCCTTCTGAAGATGTGAATGATATAGAGGTTGTTGCAGTAGAGGAAGTTATCCCTGTCCATAAAATTCAAGAGACACGTTACGTTTTAGAAGATTTTGATGCAAAACCAACGATTGGTAAAAGTTCTCGTATTACTGGAAAAGATACTACTGTTGCGGAAGAAGAAATTCAATTTGAATTGAAGACAGCAGCACCTGAAGCTAAAATAAATAGTATACAAACAATTAGTGAAGAAGTTTCTCCTTTAGATTTAACAATATCTGAATTACAAAAAAGAGCAGAAGAAAGACGTAAAAAAATGAAAGGTTTCAATTATAAATTCAATGATCAATTGAATAAAAATATAGATGAAATTGAACGCCAGCCAGCTTATAAAAGATTAGGATTAGACTTGAGTGCAGATGCATCGATTAGTAAGTCCAAGACAGCTATTAAAACTGATGATAGCGATATTGATTTTAAATCGAACAATTCTTTTTTACATGACAATGTAGATTAGTACTCGTTCTGTTAAAAGTTTAAAAACCGCATCAAAATTAATTTGATGCGGTTTTTTTGGTTTTATTTTTCAGTTCAAAGAAATTTTAAAAGCAACTTAAAAATTGCGAAAGGTTTAATTAATGGATACAATATATGCTAGTTGAATATCTTTGTGATGTTTAATTAAAGCATACATTTTTATTATCTTTACGCATCTAATTTAGTAGTATGAAAAAAGGAATATATCTCTTTATTGTTATTTTATTGTGCAGTTGTAGTCCGAAATTATTCAAAGAAAAATGGACAAATATCCAGGCACCTGAAACTTTTAACGCACGTTTTGAAACTACACAAGGGAACTTTGATATTGAAGCAAAAAGAGAATGGGCCCCAAATGGTGTAGACAGATTGTATCAATTAATTACAAAAAACTATTATCAAGATATTTCAATTTTTAGGGTAGTTCCTAACTTTGTAGCGCAATTCGGAATTCATAATGACACTTTAATAAATAATAGTTGGCAACGGAGCGGTATAAAAGATGAACCTGTAACACTAAAAAATGATGCGATGACAATTGCATTTGCTAGAGGAGGCGTTAAAAGTCGCTCTAACCAAATATTTATCAATCTAAAAGATAATTACCGTCTAGATAAACTGGCATATTCTGGAGTTACTGGTTTCCCAGTAGTGGCAAAAGTAGTTGCTGGAAAAGAAGTTATTTTAAAGTTTTATGATGTGTACGGAGAAAAACTAGGGAGAAAACAAGATATGATCTCAAAATTTGGAAACGTATTTGTACGCGAGGAATATCCGAAAACAGATTTCATTATAAGAGCATATATTTTAGAATAACATCTTGTTTGAAAAATTGTATGGATTTAATTTACGTTTTTAGTGAAAACATAAAAATTTTCATCAATTAGAAAACTAGTGCCGGCTGATGTTAGCGCTAAATTTTTCCA
>JBLFXB010000128.1:0-4293 GCA_047611925.1 Polaribacter sp. | reverse complement strand
AATTTAGTTCCTTTTGGAAAACTTTGGAGAACTGGAGCTAACATGAGAAACAAAATTACCTTTGATAAAGCTATAACTATTGGTGGTTCTAACTTAAAATCAGGTACTTATACATTTTTCACAATTCCGAATGCGAATGAATGGGAAGTGATTTTTTATACTGAATATAACGCAGGTGGTGCTCCAGCAAAATTAGACGAAACTAAAGTAGTAGCTAGATTAAAAACTCAAGTGCAAAAAATGCCAATGGACATTCAATCTTTTACTATCACTATTGATGATGTAACTAATACTTCTGCATCAATTGGTATCTTATGGGAAAACACGTATGTAGGGATTCCTTTTACAGTTGATACTGACAAAAGCGTAATGGCTTCTATTGAAAAAACCTTAAACGGACCAGGGTCTAGAGATTTTTATGCTGCAGCTAGTTATTACTACAGTCAAGGAAAAGATATGGCAAAAGCAAAACAATGGATTGACAAAGCTTTAAAGATGGAGAAAGCACCTGCTTTTTGGCAATTAAGACAACAATCTTTAATTTACTTTGCAGCTGGAGATAAAAAAGGGGCTATTAAATTGGCTAAAAAATCATTAGCAGCTTCTAAAAAAGCTAAAAATAATGATTATGTTAAGATGAATAATGATTCTATCGCTGAATGGAGTAAATAACATTTTACGTTATAATATATAAGAAGCACAACTGTTTGGTTGTGCTTCTTTTTGTTTATTATTCTTTTAATTCCTGTTTTCTAAACGGAATAAATTTCAAAACATATCCGCAGCCAATTGCACATAAAACACCCCCTTTTACTCCGTAAATATCAGATAGTGAAATTGTTCTATTCTGAAATCTTTTTAAATCAATCAATTTATTTCTAATGCTTTTAGGAATTAGTTTAATGTATCCAGTACTTTCTAATGATTCAATTGTATTTGTATTAAACCGTAGTGCTTTCCATTTACTTCCAGATTTTTTTTGATTTTCAAATGCTTGATTTATACTTAAATCTGTTTTCTCAAAAGTTGTGAGATACGTATTATAATTATTTCTCATGGTAGCATATTCAGTAATCATTTCCTCCAAATATTTTTTATCTTTTCTTAGGTCTTCTAATAATTGTACATAATAGCCTTGCCTATTTTATTCTACCTTTCTGTTTTCATTCCAATTGTTAATTTGTAAAGCAATGAAATCCCAATTACCACTAAAATAATTTCGCCAATTGCGTATAGTAGGTATTTACTAAATTTGTTTTAAGTCAGCATTTTTTGATGAATTTCACGAAAGAGTTTAATCATCTGATTTGTTTTTATCCTCTTCTTTCATTTTTTTATATCCTGTCACTAACCGTACTCCTAATCTTGCGAAAAGGATGATTGCAATGATCATTACAATATTAAAACCACTCATTTATTTGATTTTTAATTTGGTTACGAATCGTGTTCAATTTTACGAAACATTTTAACTATTGATACTACTTCTTCTGAATAATAAGTGCTGGTATATCTAGCGATTTATACAATGTGTTATAAGCTTTCATTTCTGTTTCAATAATTGCATCGCGTTCATTTTTATATACTTGCCAATCCTTCATTAAATCATTAAATCGTATTACAGCTCCATTCGTAATTTTAGGGTCTGCCTGGTCGATATAACTTTTAAGCTGAATAAGTTGTGCGTTTAGTTTATTATTGAAATTAATAACATCTTGAAACGTTTTTTGATTCGCCTGAATTAAATTTTCCTCCCAACGATTAATACGCTTTGTTAAGTCTTCTCCTTTTTCTATCAAAGACACCGCATTCTCATTGCCTTTTAAAAGCTTCGCATACCTATCTAGCTGTGTTTTGGTAGATCGCATTTGGTTTACAGATGCATGCATGTCTCTAATCGTATTTTCAATGGACACAAGCATTTCTTGTTGCGCTACAAAATCTTGCGAATTTAAGTTCATAACAGGATTTGGAAGAATCGTTATTACTGTTTCAACGGTATCTTTTTCTAATGTTAATCGTAACGTATAACTACCAGGAGCTACGCTAGACCCAGAAAGTCCTCCAAAAATAAAAACCTTATGTATCGCAGGTAATGCTTCTCTATTAAAATCCCATGTAAAGCGATTATATCCTTTTTTTGAAGGTAAAATTTGTGGTTTAGAAGGTCCTCCTGGCCACGATTTAAAACCTTTTTGTTTTTTGTTCGTGTAGCTTCTTATCACTTTTGAATTTTGTAAAATCGTTACTTTTAAATCTAAAGAATCTGCTGCCTTATTTAAGTAATAATCGAAAGTTACACCGCTTTTCGGATTCTGACCTTGTCCTACAGCTTTAGAGGTGCCTCCAAAAATGCGGTAGGTTGCTTTGGGTTTAAATAATTGAATCGCTTTATTATTAGAACTCATATTTTGTAGTACAGATAAATCATCTAAAATCCAGAATCCGCGACCTGATGTTGCAGCAACCAAGTCATTATCTTGAATGGTTAAATCATTAATAGCAACTATTGGTAAGTTTAATTTTAAACGTTGCCAATGTGCACCATCATCATTTGAAACACATAATCCAGTTTCTGTACCTGCATACAACAATCCTGCTCTTTTTTTATCTGCTCTCACAACTCTTACAAATCCGTTTGGATCCTCTAATCCATTTACAATTTTCGTCCAAGTTTGTCCGTAATTGGTTGTTTTAAAAACATAAGAGTTTAAGTCCATAGACTTGTATCGCATAATAACGACATACGCTTTTGCAGGGTTATGCGGAGAGACGTCAATACTATTTATAATACCATCTTTAATTCCTTTTGGTGTAATATTATCCCAAGTTACACCACCATTTTTTGTAATATGAAGTAAACCGTCATCACTACCAGCATATAAAACGCCTTCTTCATGTTCTGATTCTACTAATGCAGTAATCGTGTTGTAATTTTCACCACCTGCAGCTTCATTTGTATAAGGGCCGCCACCTGCACCATGTTTTTCTGTTTCGTTCTTTGTAAGATCAGGACTTATTTTCATCCAGTTTATTCCTTCATCCGTAGTTTTAAAAACAACATTACCCGCATGATAAATTGTAGTTCTGTTGTGAGGTGAACTGATAATAGGTGCATTCCAATTGTAACGGTATTTAGCATCTTTTGGTGCAATACTTAATCCCAGTTCTGGGTATTCTTTAATTGATTTTTGTTCTCTAGATGTTTTTGTCCATTTGCCAATATTTCCTTGATAAGTACCACCGTAAACAGTTTCTGGATTGTTAGGATCAAAAGCTATAAAAGCACTTTCACCACCTGCTACAGAATACCAGTCTTTCCAATCGATTCCTCCATCGTTTGTTCGGCTAGCAATGGCAATTGCAGAGTTGTCTTGCTGTCCACCATACACATTATACGGTACTAAATTATCGGTGATAACACGGTAAAATTGAGAAGTCGGTTGATTTTGCTGTGAGCTCCAACTCTTACCTCCGTTAAAGGAAATATTAGCACCTCCATCATTAGAGTTAATTAGATTGGTATTGTCGTTTGGATTTATCCATAAATGATGATTATCTCCATGAGGAACAGCAATATTAGAAAAGCTTTTACCGCCATCAATAGATTTCAAAACTGGTGCATTTAAAACATATACCACATTTTCATTCTGCGGATCCGCAAAAATCTCCATATAATACCAAGATCGTGCAATATTAACACGATTTCCATTTACTTGTTTCCAGGTTTTCCCTGCGTTATCAGAGCGATATACACCCCCTTTTTTGCCTTCAGCTTCAATCACTGAAAATACACGTTCTGGGTTTGCTCTTGAAACAGAAATACCTGATTTACCAAAATCTTTTGGCAACCCTTTTTTCATTTTTTTCCAAGTATCTCCGCCATCAGTAGACTTGTATAATCCTGAATCATCACCTCCAGATTCCATAAACCAAGGGTAACGACGATGTTGCCACATGGATGCATATAAAATACGAGGATTGGTCATGTCCATAGACAAAGATGAAGCTCCTGTAGTATCATTTACTGACAAGATGTTTTTCCAAGTAATACCGCCATCAGTAGTTCTATAAATACCACGTTCTTTTGATGGAGCATATTGTGCTCCTTGCGCGGTTACATAAATAATATCAGGGTTTGTTGGATGTATCACAACATCTGAAATATGACGCGTTTTTTCTAATCCTAAATGTGTCCATGTTTTTCCGGCATCCATCGATTTGTAAACACCATCGCCCATAGAAGTCATCACTCCACGTGCAGCATGTTCTCCCATACCAACAACGACAATATTT
>JBLFXB010000127.1:0-4383 GCA_047611925.1 Polaribacter sp. | reverse complement strand
TTATTTTCAGCAGTAATAAATGGTAACCCTGTAAATTTAGCAATATATTTTGCAACTAAAACATCGTAACCAGCAGGCGTATTTAACCCTGTTCCAACTGCTGTTCCTCCTAAAGCTAATTGAGAAAGGTGTTCTAAGGTGTTATTTAATGCTTTTAATCCGAAGTTTAATTGTGCAACATATCCAGAAAACTCTTGTCCCATGGTAAGTGGAGTAGCATCCATTAAATGTGTACGACCAATTTTTACAACATCTTTAAAAGCTTCTGATTTCGCTTTTAATGTATTGCGTAATTGTGTTATACCAGGAATTGTAGTTTCTACAATTTTTTTGTAAGCTGCAATATGCATTCCTGTAGGAAAAGTATCATTAGATGATTGTGATTTATTTACATCATCATTTGGTTGAATTGTTTTTTCGCCTTCCCCAATAATTTTACCTGCAATTTCATGAGCACGATTTGCAATCACTTCATTACAGTTCATGTTTGATTGTGTTCCAGAACCTGTTTGCCAGATTACTAACGGAAACTGATCATCATGTTTTCCTTCTAGAATTTCATCACAAACGGTTGCTATTAAATTTCTTTTTTCTGTAGCTAAAACCCCTAATTCTGCATTTGTAAATGCAGCAGCTTTTTTCAGATACGCAAATCCATACACAATTTCTAAAGGCATAGATCCTACTGGTCCAATTTTAAAGTTATTCCTAGATCTTTCAGTTTGAGCTCCCCAATATTTATCCGCAGGAACTTTAACATCTCCCATCGTGTCTTTTTCTATTCTGTATTTCATTTTAAAGTGTTGTTTTAAGCGATTACAAAATTACTAAAAGTATCACAATCAGTTATCAACAAAAAGAGAAAATAGTTGTTTAAAATAATTTTTAATTATTGGTGTAAATAGAAAATATGTATTATTTTTGTAGCATTAATTATTTATAAAAAAACACAAATGTTAGATTTTTCAGAATTTTCAGGATTTTTATTATTCATGTTTATTTTCACAACTGGATTTTGGTTGTTAATTTTCTTATTAACATTTGTAGTTCCTTACTGGATTGGTGGTACAATTTGGGAAAACATGAAATTAAAGAGAGAAGCAAGAAAAGCTGCTGATAAAGAGTAGTTTTAATAGTATATAAAACAAAAAAGGGTTTGCAAATTGCAAACCCTTTTTTGTTAAAGCACGGATTTTATGCACCAAATCCTTCACCACCTTCTTCAAAGTCATTGTTTTGACGCTGTCTGCTTTGTTTTTGATTCTTCTTTTGGTTGAATCGATATACAAAACTTAACGAAACCTGTCTTTGTCTCCATTGCATTTCTCCATAAGTTGAAGAGTTTGGAGTATATGAATATCCTGTACGTTTTCTAGAATTAAAGACATCACTTATGTTTAAAACCATTGTACCGTTGTCTTTTAATAAATCTTTACTGAAAGCTAAGTTTGCGCTAAAAATTCCATCTCTAGTGCTTTGGGCATTTTTCTGACCACCTCTATAAGACAAACGTGTTTGCCATTGAATGTTAGCAGGTAGTGTTACTCTAGCATTAAATCGGGTACTCCAGTTAGAATCCTTGTTTCCGAAATCTATATTATTATGTTCTCCAATAGTTTCAAATCCATAAAAATTAAAACTACCAGAGAAATTCACTTTTTTAGAAGCACTATAATTTGTTGTGAATTCAAATCCGTACCTATCTTCAGAGGATAAGTTTATTGGAGAACGAACAATTACCGCAACTCCATTTACAAAATCACCTCTTTCTTGACTAAT
The DNA here is from genome assembly GCA_047611925.1 of Polaribacter sp. Lineage (GTDB taxonomy): Bacteria > Bacteroidota > Bacteroidia > Flavobacteriales > Flavobacteriaceae > Polaribacter. The sequence continues at coordinate 2,604 of JBLFXB010000127.1, read as the reverse complement.
AAATTGAAAAATTCCTGTAGAATGGCGAAAGTAGATTGAAGAATTTACGGTTAGTCTTTTCCACTTTTTTAAGTAACCAACATCATAAGAACTGGTGAAAGTAGGGTTTAAATCTACGTTTCCTTTAAAGATATTTGTTTCAGAAGTTCTGGATTCAAATGGATTTAAAAACCAAGATCTTGGCCTGCGTAACCGCTTGCTAAAACCTACTGTTATACTTTGATCTTCAGAAATTTCATAGCCTAAATTTACTGTAGGAAAAAGCTGAGAATATTTTTTATCAAAATTTTCATTAGTCGTCAATAAGTTTATTTTTATATCAGACAATTCTCCTCTAAGTCCAAGTAAATAAGAGAATTTATCAAATTTTGTTCCATATTGAGTATATAAAGCATGAATGTTTTGTTCAAAATCTAAATTGTTAGAAGGGTCAAATTGTGGGTTTATAGTAGGGTTGTTTACTTTATAGTCTGAATCTCTATTTTCAAAATCACTTTTATATCCTACTTCTAATTGCGAACCTTCTCCAAATGGATATACATAATCTATTTGCACTAACTTTCTGGTAGAATTCTGAATTGTAGTATTGTCTTCTACAAAAGCATTGTCTTGATTTATGGTTCCAACTTCATTTTGATCACTTTTGCTGTATTGTAAATCAATAGTCAATTTTTTACCAGTGTCATTTAGCCTATTCGTATAATTAATAGAAAATTGAGTAGATTTAGAATCGGATATTTCATTTTCGTTTCTAATTCTACTATCAGTTAAATTATTGTTAGCATCAAAAATTTCTACACTATTAATAGAAGTATTATCTCCGTCAGAGTTTCGATAAATAATATTTCCTAGAATGGAACTCGAATCATTTAAATAATACTCAATTCCAAAGCTAGTATTGAATCCTTTTCGCTGTCTATTATTGTTTCTTACTTCATTTAAATACCCTGTAACTGTACCTGAGTTATCAAAATATGTCGAATTATTTATTCCATTTCCAGGTCCATTTCTATAGCTATATCCCGAATTTGTAAAAAGATTGTATTTTTTTGTTCTATAATTTAGATTTGTAGAGATTCCATATTGACTTGGGTCTCCAATAGTTGGATTAATTGAGCCATTAAACCCAGTAATTTTTCCTTTTCTTAAAATGATATTTAAGATTCCAGCTGTTCCTTCAGCATCATATCTCGCAGAAGGAGAAGTGATAACTTCAATTCTTTCTATTGCATCTGCAGGTAATTGTCTTAAGGCACTTGTTCCATCTAAACCGACCAATGAAGAAGGTTTTCCGTCAATTAAAATTCGAACGTTTTCATTTCCTCTTAAACTCACATTTCCTTCAACATCTAAACTAACAGAAGGAACATTGTCTAGTACATCAGCAACATTACCACCTTTTACAGTCATATCTTTACCAACGTTGTAAATCTTTTTATCTAAGCGGATGTCTACAGTTGATTTTTCTGGGATAATGTTTACTTCATCTAAAACTTCTCCATCTTCAGACAACACAACTGTACCTAAATTTATACTTTTATTAATCGTTCTGCTTTTAAAGTTGATCGTTTTAAAAGAAATAAATTCAACACTAATGTCATAATTTCCTTCTGAAACGGGTACATTAAACAGTCCTTTATCATTGGTTATTCCGCCACTAATTTTTTGATTTTTTAAGTTCTTTAAAACAACAGTAGCATATTCTAAAGGCTCTTTTGTGTCTTTGTCAATTACTTTTCCTGAAATAAAATAAGCCTTGGATTGAGTTGGACGTTGTGTAAAGACATTGGTTATAGATAATAAACAAATTATTGCTATGTAGAGTTTTTTCATTAGTGTTGGTTCTGGTTTATTTATACCATATGACTTAATGGTTTCATGATGGTTTAAAACCTTGTTGTTAAACTTGTGTTAAAGAAAAAGAGAGCAAGGTTGCTCTCTTTATTTATAGGATATGTTGAATATTTTCTAAAGGCCTGCCAATTGTAGCTTTATCGTCGTTAATTACGATAGGCCTTTCAATTAATTTTGGGTTTTGAATCATTGCAGTAACAATTTCTAAGTCTGATAATTCTTTTCCTTTGTAATTTTCTTTCCAAATAGCTTCGTTTTTACGAACCAATTCTATCGGTTTAATTTGTAGTTTTTCAATGATAGAAGTTAATTCTTCTTTTGAAGGAATGTTTTCTAAATATCGTATGATTTCAAATTGCTTTCCAGAGTTTTCTAAGACTTCTAATCCTTGTCTAGATTTACTGCACCTAGGGTTGTGGTATATTTTGATCATAATTAATCTAATTTTAAAATGGTTTTATCAGTTTTATAAAAATATCTTTTCTGTAGTGAGTCAAACTGTTTGTTTACAAAACTTTGAGTTAATTTTTCTGTTGGGTATTTTATATTTGATAAATCAAGTAAAGTATGAAAGGTGTTTACAGATGATATTTTTAGGTTGCTGTTTTTATTTAAGTTGTTAATTTTAGTTGAATAGGTTTTGTTATATAGCTTAGATGTCCAGATAATAAGCGGAATTTCAATTTCGTATTCTGTAGGTTCATTATACGCATGTAATATTTTTTTTCTCTCATCATCATATAAATTTTC
>JBLFXB010000126.1:0-4405 GCA_047611925.1 Polaribacter sp. | reverse complement strand
ACACCACTTTGTTGTGTTCCCATCATATTTCCTGGTCCACGCAATTTTAAATCTACTTCTGCAATTTTAAACCCATCAGAAGTTTCTACCATCGTTTGTAAACGCGTTTTTGCATCCGCAGATAATTTATAATCTGTCAATAAAATACAATAACTCTGGTCTGCTCCTCTTCCAACACGTCCTCGCAACTGGTGCAATTGACTCAGCCCAAAACGCTCAGAACTCTCAACGACCATTACACTTGCATTTGGTACATTCACCCCAACTTCTATCACCGTTGTTGCTACCATAATTTGTGTTTCTCCTTTTACAAAACGCTGCATTTCATACTCTTTATCAACAGGTTTCATTTTGCCATGTACAATACTAATTTGATATTCTGGCATCGGAAAATCTCTAGAAATACTTTCATAGCCATCCATTAAATCTTTATAATCCATCGCGGCAGATTCCTGAATTAATGGATATACAATATATACTTGTCTTCCTTTTGCGATTTCATCTTTCAAAAATTTAAAGACTGCCAAACGATTGCTGTCATATCTATGTACCGTTTTTACCTCTTTTCTTCCTGGAGGTAATTCATCTATTACCGAGATATCTAAATCGCCATAGACAGACATTGCTAAGGTTCTCGGAATCGGCGTAGCAGTCATCACCAATACATGAGGTGGCAATGTGTTTTTCTTCCACATTTTTGAACGTTGAGCAACTCCAAAGCGGTGCTGTTCATCAATAATTGCGATTCCTAAGTTCTTAAAAACAACTTTATCTTCTAACAATGCATGTGTACCTATTAATATATGTAAACTTCCGTCTTCTAATTTCTGGTGGATTTCTCTACGTTTTTTAACTTTTACAGATCCTGTTAATAATTCAACATGAATATCAATTCCTGCTAACAAGGCTACAATTGCTATAAAATGCTGTGTCGCTAATATTTCAGTTGGAGCTATCAAAGCTGCCTGAAATCCGTTATCAATAGCCAATAACATGCTTAATAAGGCTACAATTGTTTTACCAGAACCAACGTCACCTTGCAATAAGCGATTCATATGTACTTCTGAAGCTACGTCTTTTCTAATTTCTTTTAAAACACGTTTTTGAGCATTTGTTAATTCAAACGGTAAGTTGTTTTTATAAAAGAAGTTGAATTTTTCTCCTACAGATTCAAATTTGTATCCTTTTAACTTTGATTTTCGAATGATTTTCTTCCTTAATAATTGTAGTTGGATAAAAAATAACTCTTCAAACTTTAGTCTATACTGTGCTTTGGCTAGTTTTTCTTGGCTTTTAGGAAAGTGAATATTCAACATCGCTTCACTTTTAGACATCAATTGATATTCTTTGCGGAAGGATTCAGATAAGGTTTCTCTTATTTTACCATCTATTTGAATAAACAAATTCTGAATACTTGTTCTAATGATTTTATTAGAAATCCCTTTTGCTTGTAATACCTCTGTTGATGGATACACAGGTTGCATTGCCAATTGTTGCTTCTTTTTATAATCCGCCACTAATTCCATTTCAGGATGTGCCACCGAAAACGCGTTGTTATACACATTTAATTTACCATATATAATATATGGTGTATTTACTTTTAAAGTATCTTTTATCCACTTAACTCCCTTGAACCAAACCAGTTCCATTGTTCCTGTTTCATCTATAAATGTGGCAACTAATCTACTTCCATGCTTTTGTTTGACCGTTTTTATATGGGTAATTTTACCTGCAACTTGCACATCAGCATTGGTCGCTTGCAATTGTCCTATTTTATAGAAGTGTGTTTTATCAATATACCTGTTTGGAAAAAAGTGCAATAAGTCTACACACCTGCGTATACCGAGTTCTTGCATTAATAATGCAGCTCTATTTTCGGTAACTCCTGTTATGTAGGTAATTGGATTGCTTAACTTGATCAATTTGTATCGATTTCCCTTTAGAAGTAACGAAAATACGCAATTTGATTGATATAATTTAAGAAAAACATTTTTGGAAGTTTAAAAAGAGATCACAATTTCTCCTAGATTTATAGCGTTCATCGTTTTTGAAAAAATGAATAAAATAGACGGTAAGCATAACTAACAACATAGCAAGAAATAACGCTAGTAGTATTCTGTTACCCTGTGTTTTGGGGTATCGCTAATTACCATAGATAAGGGCATGTTCAATGATATACAATGCGTTTCAAGAAACCATATTTCTTTAAAATTGAAATATACTCAAGACGCAGTTTGTGTTTTCTTTTATCCTATTGAAAACCACAAAAAAGTAATTTTTACAGATTTTGTTAAAAAGAAAAATTAAACGCATCTTTATTCTTACATTTGCAAGTCCTTAGAAAAAACAAATTTTAAGGTTAAATAATAGTAAATGAGACTACACAGAAATTTAACATACGCTGTAATTGATAGCATAAGAGATATCTTTAATGAAGGAGAATATGCAGGTAAAGCTGTAGAAAAAGCTTTAAAAAGAGATAAACGTTGGGGAAGCAGAGATCGAAAATTTGTAGCAGAAACCATTTATGAGATTGTACGTTGGAAACGTTTATACGCAGAAATTGCAGAAGTAAACGAACCTTTTGACCGTCCAAATCTTTGGAGAATGTTCTCTGTTTGGTGTGTTTTAAAAGGAATAGCACTTCCAGATTGGACTCAAATTGAACCAACACCATCAAGAAGAATAAAAGGAAAATTTGATGAACTTTCTAAAATTAGAAAATATAGAGAATCTATTCCAGATTGGATGGATGAATTGTGTGTTTCTGAATTAGGAGAAGCTACTTGGACCACAGAACTTGCTGCATTAAACAAACAAGCAGATGTTATCTTAAGAGTAAACACATTAAACATAACAAGAGACCACTTAATAAAGGATTTGGCACAAGAAGAAATTATAGCCATTGAAGTACCAAATCACCCAGATGCTATTAAATTAGTAGAAAGAGCGAATGTATTTAAAACGGAAGCCTTTAAAAAGGGACATTTTGAAGTTCAAGATGCTTCTTCTCAGTTAGTAGCAGCATATTTAGAGGTAAAACCAGGAATGAAAGTTGTGGATACTTGTGCTGGAGCTGGTGGAAAAACATTGCATTTATCAGCCTTAATGGAAAACAAAGGGCAAATTATTGCGATGGATATTTACGAAAGTAAATTACGAAAACTAAAGGTAAGAGCGAAGAGAAATAAAGCGCACAACATAGATTTAAGAGAGATCAACTCTACTAAAGTAATTAAAAAACTACACAATAAAGCAGACAGAGTGCTAATTGACGCGCCTTGTTCTGGTATTGGAGTTTTACGTAGAAACCCAGATTCTAAATGGAAACTACAACCTGAATTTATTGATAATATAAAGAAAATACAACAGGAAATATTGCAAAGTTATTCTAAAATGGTAAAAAATGGAGGGAAAATGGTCTATGCAACTTGTTCTGTATTACCTTCAGAAAATCAAAATCAAGTAAAAACCTTTTTAGCTTCTGAAGCTGGTCAAGATTTTATGTTTATTAAAGACAAAAAAATATTGGCTTCTGAATCTGGTTACGATGGATTTTACATGGCGTTGCTAGAAAAAAAATAGATTGTACTTTTAATTGCTAAGTATCAAATTCTAAGTACTGAAGAAGAAAATTATTACTAATTTAAAAAAATCAAGGACATGATTAAAAAATTACTCTCATTTTATTTCCTATTATTTATATCATTTATTTCTTTTTCTCAAGTACAAACCTACTATAATGATGTTGATAAAACCTTAACAGGATTGGCTTTAAAAAACGCTTTAACAACAAAAATTACAGATACACATACAAATATACTTGATTACACTCCTGGAGTTTGGGAAGCAAGTAAAATAACGGATGCAAACTTAACGAATGCGAGCGAAGTAACCTTAATCTATGGTTGGGAAAACGGTACTGATAGTGACAATACAAATGACCTGTATAGAGATAATACCTTACAAGATACAGGAAGTGGAGATTCTTTTAGATGGAATAGAGAGCATGTGTATTCAAAATCATTAGCGAATCCTAGTTTTACAACCGACCAACCAGGACCAGGAACTGATGCGCATAACTTACGCCCTGCAGATAGAGAAAGAAATTCTACAAGAAATAATTTTAAATTTGGAGAAGGGACAGGTAATTCTGGATTTTCATCAGTTACTTATAGTGGTCCTAGCGGGCCAAATACCGCTGCTTGGTTTCCTGGTGACGAATGGAAAGGTGACGTAGCTAGAATGATGATGTATATGTATGTTCGTTATGGGGCTCAATGTTTACCAACTGGTGTTGGTGTTGGAGACAACCAATTTACACCGGATGATATGATTGATTTATTTTTACAATGGAATGAAAAAGATCCTGTTTCTGATTTAGAAAAAGCAAGAAACACATACC
>JBLFXB010000125.1:0-4432 GCA_047611925.1 Polaribacter sp. | reverse complement strand
AGTCATTAACCTTGGCTTTTTATTTTTTTAATATTTCTTCCATTTCTTGTTGCAATTCCTTTGCTTTTCTTGCAGCAGCATTTGCAAAATCACTTTTATTTGAAGCGTAGATTATTCCTCGAGAAGAATTGATTAACAATCCAATGTTATCTGACATCCCGTATTTGCATACGTCTTGTAAATTTCCTCCTTGTGCTCCAACTCCTGGGACTAATAAAAAACTATCTGGAACAATTTTTCTGATATCAGCAAAATATTCTGCTTTTGTAGCGCCAACTACATACATTAAATTTTCAGAGTTTTTCCAAGACTTAGAAGTTTCTAGAACCTGTTTATATAATTCTTTTCCGTCAACAATTTTAGTCTGAAAATCAAAAGCACCTTGATTAGATGTTAATGCTAACATAATGGTGTGCTTGTTTTTAAAAGCTAAAAATGGTTCAACAGAATCTTTCCCCATATATGGAGCAACTGTTACAGAGTCAAAAGCTAAATCTTCGAAAAAAGCTTTTGCATACATCGTTGATGTGTTTCCAATATCACCACGTTTGGCATCAGCAATTGTAAAGATTTCCGGATAATTATTGTTGAGGTATTTTATGGTTTTCTCTAAAGATTTCCATCCTTTAATTCCATAAGCCTCATAAAAAGCAGTATTCGGTTTGTAGGAAACACATAAATGATGTGTGGCGTCTATAATGGCTTTATTAAAAGAGAAAATTGGATCTTCTTCTTGTAGTAAATGCGAAGGAATTTTAGTTAAATCGACATCCAAGCCAATACATAAAAATGATTTTTTTAGATGAATTTGCGCTGTTAGTTGTTTCGTCGTCATTTATGTGGTAATATAGTTGTGCAAATGTACTTATTTTTGATAGTTTATTAATAGTAGATTTACAGTCAAATGATTATTCTTTTCTTGTAAGAAAATCAAAGGTATTATGACCAACACTTTAAATTTAAAAATGATGTTTACAAGATTACTTATTCTTTCTTTATTTATAACTGGCTGTACAGCTAAAGCGCCAACTGAGTTTTCAGAGAAAGCATTGAATGATCGTTTTTATACCATTGAAAATAAAACGATACAATTAAAAGATATTTTAGAAGCTCGTAAAGGAGAGAAAGTACTCATTAATGTTTGGGCTTCTTGGTGTAAAGACTGTCTTGTCTCTATTCCTAAAATGAAACAACTGCAAGCTGATAATCCGAATGTAACCTATGTGTTTATTTCTTCGGATAGAAATATGAGTGCTTGGAAAAAGGCCTTGAAAAAATATAAGATAAATGGAGAGCACTATTTTATGAAGAACGGAATGGATAGTGATTTTGGAGATTTCTTAAACTCAAATTGGATTCCGAGATACCTAGTTGTTAATGAAAACGGTTTCGTAGATTTATTTAAGGCAACCAAGATTACTGACAAGAGAATTGTGAGCGCTTTAAAAAAATAACTTATTTTTGCAGCTACTAAAAATCAACTTAAATAGTTTTTTAAGTAGTATCAACTAAATGTCAGAAAATGAGAAGCAAGATTGTAGCAGGTAACTGGAAAATGAATAATAATAGTAAGCAGACTAAAGAGCTTATTAAAGGAATTAGAAAATCATTAAAAAGAGTACCCTTAAAAAACACTAGAGTTATTGTTGCTCCAACTTTTGTAAATCTTTCTACAGCTATAAAAAGAGCAAAAAAATCTAAGATAGAAGTGGTTGCTCAAAACATGCATCAATCTAAAAATGGTGCATTTACAGGAGAAATTTCTGCAGACATGCTTAAAAGCATCGGCATCAAAACTGTAATTATTGGACATTCAGAAAGAAGATCTTTATTTGGAGAAACTGATGAAATTCTTGCAGAAAAGGTAAATGCAGCGCTAGAAAATGAATTAGAAATCATTTTTTGTTTTGGAGAATTGTTAGAGGAAAGAAAAGCTGAAAATCATTTTAACGTTGTAAAAAGACAATTAGAAATAGGGTTATTTCATTTAGAAGCTATTTCTTGGAACAATATTGTGTTGGCATATGAGCCAGTATGGGCAATTGGAACTGGAGAAACTGCAAGTCCAGAACAGGCGCAAGAAATGCATGCTTTTATTAGAAAATTATTACAAGAAAAATATACAACTGTTGTAGCTGATAATACTTCAATATTATATGGAGGAAGCGTAAAGCCATCAAATGCAGAAGAGATCTTTTCTAAGCCAGATGTTGATGGAGGTTTAATTGGTGGAGCCTCTTTGAATGTTATAGATTTTAAAGCAATTATTAAAGCAATTTAATTAATGGACAATATTTATATAGAATATATTTTTAATGTTGAGCCCAAAGAGCCTGGAACAGAAATTTTAATTGCTGAGTTGGGGTTTGCTGGTTTTGAGAGTTTTGTGGAGGATGATAATGTGGTAACTGCCTATGTTCAAAAAGAAGAATGGAATGCCGAAATTTTAGCAAATGTTTCAATTTTAACTTCTGAGGAGTTTGCGATCAGTTTTTCTAAAAAGGAAATTGAGCAGACAAACTGGAACAGTGAGTGGGAGAAGAATTTTGAAGCAATTCAGGTTGATGATTTAGTGAGTATTAGAGCACCTTTTCATGATAACCCAAACCTAGAGTATGATATTGTGATAGAGCCAAAAATGAGTTTTGGAACAGGACATCATGAAACTACTCATATGATGATTCAGCACTTAGTTACACTAGATTTAGAAAATAAATCAACGTTAGATATGGGCTGTGGAACAGGAATTTTAGCAATTTTTGCTGAAATGAAAGGAGCAAAGCCATTAGATGGAATTGATATTGATAATTGGTGTTATTTAAATTCGATAGAGAACGCAGAAAGAAATAATTGTAAACATATTTCTTTCTATGAAGGAGATGCTAGTTTGCTTACTGATCAAAAATACGATGTAATAATTGCAAACATAAATAGAAACATTTTATTAAACGATATGGTAACATATACTAAGTGTTTAAATGAAAATGGAATCTTATTATTGAGTGGTTTTTATAAAGAAGATATTGTGGTAATAGACAAAGAGGTTTCTAGTTACGGGTTAACACTTCAAAATACGTTAGAAAGAAATAATTGGGTTTCTTTAAAATATTTAAAAGGTTAATAGTATATTTATGACAACAATGGGTACAAAAGAAAAAATACAAGAAGAAGTTGATATTCTAGAACAAGTAGTTAGTCAGCATGAGATTGTTTTGCATAATGATGATGTGAATAGTTTTGACTTTGTTATAGATTCTTTAATGGATGTTTGTGAGCACACATTAGAACAAGCAGAACAATGTACAATATTAGTCCATTATAAAGGGAAATGTACCGTTAAAACAGGTGAGCTAAAAGAGTTGAAATCTCGATGCTCAAAATTATTATCATTAGGTTTATCAGCAGAATTAGTATAGTATGACAAACGTATTTTTATATTACAATTTTACACCATTTTTAAAAGACGAATCTGATTCTTTTTCTGGAAACGACATTTGTTTTAGTGAGTTAGATTCAGAGCACTTTATGATTTTTGAACAAAATGGAGAAAGTTACAACCTGTATGTTTCAAAATATGAATCAAAAAATGATATTGGGAAAAGTAACCCTGTAATTCTTGAAATGTTAGTAGAGAATTACGATAAAAGCATACCAGAACATCGAATTGCAATTAGAAGGTATTTTGAGTAATATTTTTTAGATACAATAAAGCAGTTCCGTCTCTAAGATTTTCAATCATCGCAAGAGTTTTCTTGCTTTTAGATAGATTAAATGTAGTTAAGAAAATATATAAAAAGAAAAAACTCACCAGATTGGTGAGTTTTTTTGTGACCATGGCTGGATTCAAACCAGCAACCTCTTGAGCCGTAATCAAGTGCGCTATTCAGTTGCGCCACATGGCCGTTAAGCGGGTGCAAATATAGAGATGTTTTTTAAATTATAAAACCTATTCTTCTATTTCTTTTTTAAAACTTTCGATAATTGGTGTGGCCTTTTCAGTGTCAGTATTATAGATAAATAATTCAACAGAATCCATAGGCGAACCAAAACCTCCAAGTCTTGCTGATTCGTAATGATTTTTGATTAAGCTTGGTATTTTTGCGTCATCTAATAAGTAATTTAATCTATTTACTAAAATTGAGGTTCCGGTAAATACTTTGATGTGTTCTTTTTCCATGATGTATGTTTTAGTCTAATGAGTTTATGGTTATATATGCTCTCCATCCAATTATTGCCAACTGAAATTTTGAAGCTTTAGAAATGTCCAACTGTCTTTTTGTGAAAGAAGGTAAAAGTATCTTGTTTATTTTTGCGATTACTTTAAAAAAAGGTTTTTTCATAATATTAAAGATAATTTAAATTCCTAAAAAATACAAGTAGAATTATGGAATATTATTGGTTAGGATAGTGTCTAGCTTTTTAAAATCTGATT
>JBLFXB010000124.1:0-4511 GCA_047611925.1 Polaribacter sp. | reverse complement strand
TTCTACTTTTAGTGAATATGTACAAATAGTTTTGATGATAAAAAAGGGATTCTGCATCATAAGAAACTTTCTTGTTCTTTTTACTTTTTGGGTATTCGAAACTAATTTCCGCTACTTCAACTTTATCTGTATTTAATAGATCTTGATTTGCAATTTTTAAAATGGTAAGAGTTTTTCTCTTTTGATTGTTGTTTCCGAAGTCACCGATATACAAGTTTCCTTTTTCATCAGAAGCTAGATCTTCCCAATCGTGATTTTGCGCATTTACAGCAACAACTTTTTTTATTCCCCCTTGTTGATTTACTCCAAATACTTCTGGCTTGTTCCCTGAGTCATTGATCATCCAAATCAAATCAGAGTTGGCTATCATTTCATTCCCCGAAACCTCTTTTAACGATTTTGACAAGTCAACAACTAGCGTTAACTGCCCAAAATTAGCACAGGAAATAAAAACTAAAGAAAGTAGTATAACTATTTTTTTCATTTGAATGTATAGTCAAATATAACGTGGTCCAAACCTAAATATTGAATACAAAAAAAACTACCAACTTCCTCCTGCTCCACCGCCACTAAAGCCACCACCGCCGAAACCGCCACCAAATCCTCCTCCGAAACCTCCAGAAGACCCGCTGCTACCTCCGCCAAAACCTCTACCGGCATTGCTTAGTATAATCGCGTCTAGAATAGAGAATCCTCCTCTTCGTTTTCCACCTTTACCTCCTCGATTATTTCGATTCGATATAACAATGAATAGTATGATAAAAAAGAGAACGGGAAGAAATCTAAAAACACCTGAAGACTCCTCTTTTTTTGAGCTTTCCTTAGTTGCTTTATATGAACCATTCAATACTTTAAAAATGGCGTCTGCTCCTTTGTCTAATCCGCTATAATAATCTCCGTTTCTAAACTCAGGGATAATTACATTTCTTGTCAATTCACCAGTTATTCCTGCTGTTAACAAATGTTCAACACCATACCCTGGCGCAACCCAGATCTCTCGATCATCTCTCGCTAATAAAACAAAAACTCCATTATCTTCTTTTGCTTGACCAACGCCCCATTTATGAGCCCACCTTGGAGCTAAGACACCTATACTCTCTCCATTTGTTGAGTTAATAATTACAACAATTATTTGTGTAGATGTTGTATCTGAGTACCTGATTAGTTTTGTTTCTAGGTTTTTTTTCTCTGATTTAGACAGTAATTTATAATAATCATAAACACTGGTTTGTAATTTTGGTGTATCAGGAATTTTATATTGCCCAGCTATTGATTGAACAACAAAAAGGCTTAGAAATAAAATAGTTATTTTCAATTGATTTTTTAAGCGCATTACCCTTTAGAAATTTCGTTAGACAGTTCATTTGTATCATCCGTTTGCCAAGGAAAAAATCGTTTCAATTGCTCACCGGCATTTAATACTCCAGCGACAATCCCTTCTTTAAAGTGTCCTTTTTTAAAGTGAGATGCCATAATATCTCTCGTGCAATCCCAAAAATCATCAGCAACAACCTTATCAATACCTTCATCTCCACAAATTGCAAATTGATGATCATTCACTGCTATATATAACAAAACTCCATTACGTTGTTCAGTATTCTGCATTTCCAATTCCTCAAAAACCACAAGAGCACGCTCAAAAGGTCCTGTTTCTGAGGTTGCTTCTATGTGAATACGAATCTCTCCAGAAGTCTTTGTTTCTGCTGTTTTAATAGCCGAAACAATTTCTTGCTCTTCATCTTTCGTTAAAAATTGGTTTTCTTTTGGCATTATTCTTTTTTATTAAAATCAAAACTTACATCAGGAGCTTTATCAGCACCTTCAACCGATTTGAAATAAGGTTTTACTTCAAAACCAAACCAACCTGCAAATATTGAATTCGGAAACGTTTTAATATGACTATTATATGGTCTTGTTGCTTCGTTAAAACGAGTTCTTGCTGTTAAAATCTGGTTTTCTGTACTTGCTAATTCATCTTGTAATTTTAAGAAATTCTGATTTGCCTTTAAATCAGGATATCTTTCTACTGTTACTAGTAAACTTTTTAAAGCACCACTTAAACCTCCTTGAACCTTATTAAATGCAGCTAATTGCTCAGGTGTCACATTTGATGGGTCTATATTTATTGAAGTTGCTTTTGCTCTAGCTTCTATCACAGCTGTTAAGGTGTTTTTTTCAAAATCAGCAGCTCCTTGCACTGTTTTTACCAAATTCCCAATCAAATCATTTCTTCGTTGATATGTTGTTTCAACATTCCCCCAAGATTCTTCAATAGTTTCATTTAATAATACAGCGGTATTATTAAATCCAACGATCATTTTATAACCTACAAAAGCTAGTATAACAATAATTATTAGTGGTAACCATTTTTTCATAATTTGTTTTCTTTAAAATTTATAATTGATTTTTTATTTTTATTAACTCTGCTTTGACGGTTTCTAATCTGGTTATTAACTCATGATTATTGATCGTACTATCAGGATTTTTCTTTAATTTTTGTTTTGCGCCATCCAAGGTAAATCCTCGTTCTTTTACAAGATTGAAAATCAGTTTAAAATTTGTAATATCTTCTTGTGTAAAAAGCCGATTCCCTTTGGCATTTTTTTTAGGTTTGATAATGTCAAATTCTTTTTCCCAAAAGCGAACTAGTGATGCATTTACATTAAATGCTTTCGCTACTTCTCCTATTTTGTAATACCTTTTTTCTGGTAAATCTATATGCATTAATCTAGCGATTGATTTTCAAGTGATGCCAATTCTAACATTCTATCGTATTCTTCTGGAGTTAAATCATTAAAGTAGTAATACACGGGGTTTACCTTTATGTTTCCCTTTTGTACTTCATAATGTAAATGGGGTGCTGTAGATGTTCCAGAACTACCAACATACCCTATTAAATCTCCTCTTTTTACCTTTTGATTTTTACGAACCACAAATTTCGACATATGTCCGTAGACCGTAACATATCCATACCCATGATTAATCTTTACATAATTTCCTAATCCTTTTCTACTTCGTAATGCTTTTATAATGACTCCATTTCCTGTTGCATAAACCGGTGTGCCTTTTGGAGCAGAAAAATCCATTCCCCAGTGATATTTTCTAGTTTTATAAATTGGATGTACTCTATACCCAAAACCAGAAGCCATTCGCTTTAAATTTTCATTGGAAACTGGCTGAATTGCCGGAATTGAAGATAACATTTCTTCTTTATCCTTTGCCAATTTCACAATTTCATCCAACGATTTTGATTGCACTACCATTTGTTTAGACAAAACATCCAACTCTTTAGTAGCCTTTTTTATCATTGCAGAATTGTCAAACCCTTCTAAGTCTTTATATCTATTTACACCTCCAAAACCAGCTTTTCGTTGTTCTTCTGGAATCGGATTTGCTTCAAAATAAACTCTATAAATTGTGTTATCTCTTTCTTGTAATTCATTTAAAACCTTACTACTTTCCTCTATCCGTTTACTTAGTAATTCGTAATGTAATTTTAGGTTATCAAACTCTCTTTCTTGAGTTCTCTCATTGGGCGACATTAAAAATTGACTAAAGCCTATAAACCCGAAAAAAGCGACTAAAAAAACAGCTAAAACAGCAAAAGTAGACTTCCTAAAAACATCCTTCTTTTCATGTTTAATCTTTCTATAAGATAGTGTATCTGCGTCGTAATAATATTTTACCTTTGCCATAATCTTAAATGCACTATTTTTGTATTCTTTAAACAAGTTCTAGACAAATTTACAAAATGTTTTACAACTGTATTTGTTTGTAGCGTATTTAAACATTAATAATGAACTAAAGATTCATTCTATTAGTAGATGAATTTCAGAAAACGTTACAAAAATAATTAAAATATAGAAATTGATTTATATGAAATCGCAAGATATAAGAGCTACTTTTTTAAATTTCTTTAAAGAAAAACAACACGATATTGTACCATCATCACCAATGGTATTAAAGAACGACCCAACTTTAATGTTTACCAATTCTGGTATGGCACCGTTTAAAGAATTCTTTTTAGGAAATAGTATTCCTAAAAATAACCGTATTTCTGATTCACAAAAATGTTTACGTGTTTCTGGGAAGCATAATGATTTGGAGGAAGTTGGTTATGACACCTATCATCATACCATGTTTGAAATGCTAGGAAACTGGAGTTTTGGTGATTACTTTAAGAAAGAAGCAATTGCTTGGGCCTGGGAATTATTAACCCAAGTTTATAAGATTGATAAAGATATTTTATACGTAACTGTATTTGAAGGAAGTGATGATAAAGACAACTTATCTTTAGATCAAGATGCTTATGATTTATGGAAACAGATTATCCCAGAAGACAGAATTCTAATGGGAAATAAAAAAGATAATTTCTGGGAAATGGGAGTGCAAGGACCTTGTGGACCGTGTTCAGAAATCCATGTAGACATTCGTACTCCAGAAGAAAAAGCTGCTGTTGATGGAAGAACTTTGATCAATGAAGATCATCCGCAGGTTGTAGAGATTTGGAA
>JBLFXB010000123.1:0-4680 GCA_047611925.1 Polaribacter sp. | reverse complement strand
ACTTTAAATAATTAAATTTGAATTAGTTTAGATATTTTTTTAAATTATATCTAAAATTTACCTGCTCGATTTGTGATTTCTATAAGGATAGATAAGTATTCTTAACAGAATCACATTTTAATATTGTGCAATGTATAATAACTTTTTATTAAAAACCTACCATTCCCTACCAGTTTTTTTTATCCATAATATTTTCTATATTTGCTACATGAGTATAATCCAAATAAAAAACAACCTAGGTGTTGCTAAATACAAACAGATCATAATATCTATTGAGAAAGCCTTGATTGATAAGGTTTTAAAAAAAGGAGACAAACTGCCTTCTATTAATAGTATTCGAAATAAATACGGGGTTTCTAGAGATACCGTATTGATGGCTTATAGTGAATTAAAAGCTCGTGGCGTAGTGCAATCTATTTCTGGAAAAGGCTATTATGTAAAGAGTGAAAACATAAATACAGCTCAAAAAATTTTCTTACTCTTTGATGAATTAAATGTCTTTAAAGAAGATTTATATAATTCTTTTTTGAAAAATTTACCAAAAAATATTCAAGTGGATATTTTCTTTCATCATTTTAATTATGATCTTTTCTCAAAATTAATTTATGATAATATAGGCAACTACAATAGCTATATCATCATGCCTGCCAATTTAAAAAACACGAAGAATGTAATTGAAAAATTGCCAAGTGAAAAAGTATATATTCTAGACCAAACAAATGAAGAATTAAGCGATTATCAATCCATCTATCAAAATTTTGAAAAAGACATTTATAACAATCTTGTTGAGGCTTCAACTTTAATTAAAAAATATAAAGAAATCATATTACTTTTTCAAGACAACAAACAACCTTTAGGAATGCAAAAAGGTTTTACAAAATTCTGTAAGACAAACGCAATAGATTATAGTATTATAGGTACACTAGAAAATCACATTCCTAAAAAAAACCAAGTCTATTTAATTCCAGATGATCGAAATTTAATTTTATTAATTAAAAAAGCTCGTGAGGAGAATTTAACAATCGGAACAGATTTAGGGGTTATAGCTATTAATGATAGTTTACTAAAGGAAATATTAGAAGGAGGAATAACGACTATGACGACAGATTTTACAGAAATGGGTATAAAGTTGGCACAAATGCTCACAAACAAAGAGCAATTAAAAATACAAAACCCAATCAATCTTATCATCAGAAATTCGTTATAAAAAGCTAGAAAAAGGATGTACGAAATAGAGCATAAAAAAAAAGAAAATTATTTAGAACTGAGTAATTCTAAAATTAATTTTCAAGCAAAAATAAATCTAAATCAAGGTGGTAGTTTACAAGAACTCATTTTAAACAACATTCAGATTATTAAAGAATTTGAATCTGTTTCTAGCGAAAAAAAATACGCGTCTTCTATCTTGTTTCCTTTTAGTGGTAGAGTTAAAAAAGGGAAATACACTTTTAACAATACAATACATAAACTAAAAATTAACAACCCAGAAACAAAAAGCGCACTTCATGGACTTGTTTACAATAAAAAATTTAAACTATTAAATTACTATTCCTCTGAGCAATCACAAACAGTCAGTCTAAAACACAACCAAACAGAGAGAGAAATAGGGTTTCCTTTCAAATATTCTATTATACTTACGTATACTTTTTTCAAAAATGGTATTGAATTAAATGCGCATATACAAAATAATGATCACGACCCTTTTCCTTATAGCTTAGGATGGCATCCCTGTTTTTTAAGCGAAAACTTACATGAAAGCATGCTATCTATTAATAGTTCAAAGAAAGTTATTTTTGATAAAGACATGTCTCCTATCAAATTCGCACCAAATAACTACAATTCTGACTTTCATATAAAAGATAAAAAATTAGACGATTGTTTTTCTTTAACAAAGAATTATGTTGATTTCCAAACTCCAAACTATAACATAAATATCAGTTCTTCAGCAAACGAAAATTACATTCAAGTTTATACGCCTCAAACTGAAAAAAACTGCATTGCTATAGAACCTTTAACAGCACCACCAAACAGTTTAAACAACAACATCGGATTGCAAATATTAAATCCCGATGAAGAATACAATATCAATTGGAAAATTGAACTAACCAACAACTAAAAATTAAACTTTAAACCAAAACACATGCAATTAATCACTTTTTTAGGCTTCACTATCCTTGTTGCAATCATTTCTTACATAAAAAGCAAAAAAACAAACGAAGCCACTTCTGACGGATATTTCTTAGGTGGAAGAAGCTTAACCGGTGTTGTTATTGCTGGTTCATTATTATTGACCAACCTATCAACAGAGCAAATTGTCGGTTTAAATGGAGCCGCATTTAAAGAAGGAATTTTAGTAATGGCTTGGGAGGTTATTGCTGCGATTGCAATGGTTGTTACTGCTGTATTTTTATTGCCTCGATATTTAAAAGGCGGAATTACAACAATTCCACAATTCTTAGAACGCCGTTACGATAAAATGACAAAAACCATCACTTCTGGATTATTTTTAAGTGGCTATGTAGTTATATTATTACCCATTGTTTTATATTCTGGAGCTCTGGCAATAAATTCAATGTTTGATGTTCCTGAATTACTAGGCGTGTCAAAAACCACTGCTTTATGGATTACAGTTTGGGGAATTGGTATTATTGGCTCTATTTACGCCATATTTGGCGGATTAAAAGCTGTTGCCATTTCTGATACAATCAATGCCGTTGGATTACTAATTGGGGGGTTGTTAATCCCGTTTTTCGGATTACTAGCTGTTGGTGATGGAAGCATTTCTGATGGTATTTCTACATTAATGCAATCGCATCCAGAGAAATTTATCGCTGTAGGATCATCAAAATCAGACATTCCTTTTGGAACTATTTTTACAGGAATGTTATTGGTAAATCTTTTCTACTGGGGAACAAATCAAGCAATTATCCAAAGAGCATTGGGTGCTAAAAACTTAAAAGAAGGTCAAAAAGGATTGATTTTCGCCTCATTTATCAAAATATTAGGGCCATTAATTGTTGTATTACCTGGAGTCATTGCTTTTCACATGTTTGGCGATACGTTAGTAAATCCAGATGAAGCATACCCAATGTTGGTGACTAGAGTTTTACCCGCAGCTTGGGTTGGTTTTTTTGCAGCTGTTTTGTTTGGCGCAATTTTAAGTTCATTTAACTCAGCACTAAATAGTTCTGTTACTTTATTCGGAATAGACATTTACAAGTCTCATTTTAAAACAGATGCTACAGAAAGAGAAACTGTAAGAGCAGGAAAGCGTTTCGGAATTCTATTAGCAATTTTATCAATGTGTATCGCACCACTTATTGCCAATGCTCCAGATGGTTTATTTGGGTATTTACAAAAAGTGAATGGTTGTTATAGCATTCCTATTTTAACAATTATTGTTGTGGGTTA
The DNA here is from genome assembly GCA_047611925.1 of Polaribacter sp. Lineage (GTDB taxonomy): Bacteria > Bacteroidota > Bacteroidia > Flavobacteriales > Flavobacteriaceae > Polaribacter. The sequence continues at coordinate 1,269 of JBLFXB010000123.1, read as the reverse complement.
TTTAACAAAATATGTTCCCGCTATTGCAGCAAAAATCGCAATTCTATCAGGTGCAGTTTTGTACATTATTTACATTATCTTAAATGAAATTGTTTATAAAGACGAAGGTTTATTTCCACATTTTTTACATGTGATGGCAATTCTATTCGTCTTTAATGTATTGATTATGTTACTTATTGGAAAGTTTAACCCAAGAAAAGAAGCGTATAAACAACATTACACAAAACAAGTAGACATAACGCCTTGGAAACACATTAATACATTAGGAATTCTTGTCTGTATTATTGTAATCTCTATTTATATTTATTTTTCATAACTCATAAAGTTGATACACACAGAAATGCTCGATAATCTACAAACACACACCCACAAACGCTACAATATTTTAACTGGTGAATGGGTTTTGGTATCGCCACATAGATCAAAAAGACCTTGGCAAGGGCAAGAAGAAGAATCTAGTAAAGAACGGAGACCTTCTTATGATGAAAATTGTTATTTATGTGCCAATAACATAAGGGCTAACGGTGATAAAAACCCGGATTACAATGATGTTTTTGTATTCGAAAATGATTTTGCTGCAATTCCGAACACCAACAATCCGTTTACATTGAATGACGGATTATTAAAGGCAGAAAGCGAGCAAGGAATTTGCAAGGTGATTTGCTTTAGTCCAGATCACTCAAAGAGTATTGCAGAAATGTCTGTTCAAGATATCACGAAAGTTGTTAAAGCTTGGAAAAACGAATTCAAAGAATTAGCCGGAAATGAAAAAGTGAACTATGTTCAAATTTTCGAAAACAAAGGTGCAGTAATGGGATGTAGCAATCCACATCCGCACGGGCAAATCTGGAGCCAGTCTACTTTACCTAATGAAGTTTCTAAAAAAGACAATCAACAAAAGGAATATTATACAACACATCAAAAGTCCCTTTTAAAAACGTATTTAGAAGAAGAATTAATCAAAGAGGAACGCATTATTTATACAAATGACGAATTTGTAGTGTTAACGCCATTCTGGGCTTTTTGGCCTTATGAAACAATGATTATTCCAAGAAACGCAGAAAAAGACATGAGTACGTTGAGTAGCAAATCTGCAGCTCTTTTTGCGGATGCAATTTCAGCAATCACAAAAGCATACGATCAATTATTTAATTGTTCTTTTCCATATTCTAGCGGGATTCATCAAGCGCCAACTAATAATAAAAATAATGATCATTGGCATTGGCATATGAGTTTTTATCCACCATTATTACGAAGTGCAACGGTTAA
>JBLFXB010000122.1:0-4715 GCA_047611925.1 Polaribacter sp. | reverse complement strand
TTTGTGCCCCAATTAATGATCCAATAAGTGCAGATATACCCATGTAAATACTAAAAGGAAACGTTGTGATGCCTTTACTTTTAAACCCGGCAGTTCCAGCAAGCATTTGAATTACAATTCCGACTCTATTTGTTCCGTTTGCAATGTTAGGAGGTAAACCCATAAAAATTAGAACAGGCAAGGTTAATAATGAGCCTCCGCCGGCTAATGTGTTAATTACGCCTGCTATAAAACCAACAATTATTAATAAAATTAGGTCTACCATTTTCTGCTATAAATTTGACTGTAAAAGTATTACAAAAAATAGCGCAAGCGGCTAAAAAAATAATTAGAAAAAAATGATAAAATCTTTCCGAGTATAGAAAAAGGGTTCTATATTTGCATCCGCATTCAGGGAATACCTGATGAGGCAATTGGAGGATTGGACAGTGGTTGTCAAGTAGTCTTGAAAACTATCGGGTGTTAAAGCTTTGCAGGTTCGAATCCTGTGTCCTCCGCATAAAAACCCAGAACGTAAGTTTTGGGTTTTTGCTTTTACCACCATTAATTTGAGATGCGAGAAGCAATCACTTTTTGGTTTTACTGCACTTAATAAGGTTTCTTCACTCTGTTTATAAGTCCTTAACTATTATAATTGTATCTTCTGATATAATGTTTTGCTCTTTTTAAATTGCTAAATATGCCACTCTCACTTAGTCTTTAACAACTGTTATTCATCAAAATTATATGATTTTAGATAGATGTATTTTCTATTTATACTTTTTAGTATAAATTAAAATATACTTTTTAGTATATATTAAAAAACAATGCATACATTTGCATCGTAGATTTATTTATATTGCATAAAATCTATTATTAAAACGGTTAAAAAATGAAAATAACAGCACAAGACGAGTATGGTTTAAGAATATTGGTGCGAATTGCAAAGTGTAATGGTAATGCTGGTTTAAGCATTCCTCAGCTTAGTGAATTAGAAGGTTTGTCACAACCCAATATTTCTAAATTAACAAGAATACTTCGTATAGAAGGATTGATTAATAGCACTAAAGGACATGTTGGAGGATATGTGCTTTCTAGACCTGCTGCGGAGATAACTGTAAACGATATTTTAAAAGCGTTAAGTGGGCGTTTGTTTGATGAACAATTCTGTGTCAATCATACTGGTGTAATGAATATATGTAGCAACTCTACAGATTGTTCTATTCGTTCGCTTTGGACCATAGTACAATCTGCAATAGATAAGTTACTAGATAAGATAACACTTGCCGATTTATCGAAGGGAGAAAAAGAAGCGGCGGTTACTTTTCAAAGTTTATTTGAAAAAATAACAACTAAGAACAACGGTTTATTATAATAATTAAAAAAAATAAAATGATAACAGTTTCAGAAAATGCAAAACAACACGCATTAAGTTTAATAGTAAACGAAAATAGCCCTGAAGGAACATTTATTCGTGTAGGTGTTGATGGTGGTGGTTGTTCAGGTCTTACCTATAAACTCGTCTTTGACAATGTTATTACCGAAACAGATAAGGTTTTTGAAGACAAAGGAATAAAAATAGCCGTTGATAAAAAAAGCTTTCTATATTTAATAGGGACAGAGCTTGATTTTGAAGGAGGCTTAAACGGAAAAGGGTTTGTATTTGTCAATCCAAATGCAAGTAGAACTTGTGGTTGTGGGGAATCGTTTGGCGTGTAAAACAACTTAAATGGGATTGTTAAAAGTGTTTTTTTAGAACATGTTCCAATCTGAATGCTCTTACATCAATGTAAAAATATAAGAATGGCAATTATAATTACAGATGAATGCATTAACTGTGGCGCTTGTGAACCAGAATGTCCTAACAATGCAATCTACGAAGGAGGAGAAGAATGGCGTTTTTCTGATGGAACAGCAATAGAAGGAATGTTTACTTCAAAAAGCGGATTGACTGCTGATGCAAATGAACTACAAGATCCTGTATCAGACGAAGTGTATTATATCGTAGCCGATAAATGCACAGAGTGTGTTGGTTTTCATGATGAACCCCAATGTGCCGCTGTTTGCCCAGTAGACTGTTGTGTAGATGATGATAATTGGCGTGAAAGTGAAGAAGAATTGTTTGCGAAAAAAGGCACATTACATTTAATAAATTAATCCAGAGGACTATTGTAATTTGGAGGTGCCAATGAATAACAAATAGTAAAACTTAAATAGTATGAACGAGGTTTTAGAAGAAAAAATTAGCACAGAATACAAATACGGGTTTGTTACCAATATTGACGCTGACAATGCGCCGAAAGGATTAAATGAAGATATTATTCGTTTCATTTCTGCAAAAAAAAATGAACCAGAATGGATGCTAGCCTATCGATTGGATGCATTTCGTCATTGGTTAACAATGGATGAGCCAGACTGGGCCCATGTCTCTTACCAGAAACCAGACTTTCAAGATATTATTTATTACTCAGCTCCAAAGCCAAAAAAAATATTAAAGAGTCTAGATGAAGTGGATCCTGAATTGTTAAAAACATTTCAAAAACTAGGTATTTCAATCTTAGAACAAGAGCGCCTTTCAGGAGTAGAAAGTAGAGTTGCAATTGATGTTATTGTAGACAGTGTTTCTGTGAAAACAACATTTAAAGAAACGTTAGCTGAAAAAGGAATTATTTTCTGCTCGTTTGGAGAAGCAATTCAAGAACATCCAGAATTAGTACAAAAATACATGAGCTCGGTTGTTCCTTCTAGCGATAATTTTTATGCGGCACTAAACTCCGCTGTTTTCACCGATGGATCGTTTTGTTATATTCCAAAAGGCGTTCGTTGTCCAATGGAACTTTCAACGTATTTTAGAATAGAAGCGGCAGGTACTGGTCAATTTGAGCGCACCTTAATTATTGCAGAGGAAGGTTCGCAAGTAAGTTACCTTGAAGGGTGTACAGCACCAATGCGTGATGAAAATCAATTGCACGCAGCCGTGGTAGAACTCGTAGCGCATAAAGATGCACAAATAAAGTACAGCACCGTGCAAAACTGGTATCCTGGTGATAAAAAGGGTAAAGGGGGTATTTTTAATTTTGTTACTAAACGTGGTATTTGTTTGGGAGACAATGCTAAAATTTCTTGGACACAAGTAGAAACAGGTTCTGCAATTACGTGGAAATATCCATCGGTTATTTTAAAAGGTGACAATTCGATTGGTGAATTTTATTCTGTTGCAGTTACAAATAATTATCAGCAAGCCGATACAGGAACAAAAATGATCCATATCGGGATAAACACTAAAAGTACAATCATCTCAAAAGGGATTTCGGCAGGTTTTAGCAACAACAGTTATAGAGGATTGGTTCGGATTGCAAAAGGTGCAGAAAATGCCCGTAATTTTTCGCAATGTGATAGTTTATTGATGGGTGATAAATGTGGAGCACATACATTTCCATACATCGAAATAAAAAACAATACTGCCGTTGTAGAGCACGAAGCAACAACTTCAAAAATTGGTGAAGACCAGCTGTTTTATTGTAAACAACGAGGTATTGATAATGAAAAAGCGATTGGTTTAATTGTAAACGGATATTGCAAAGACGTATTAAGTCAATTGCCAATGGAGTTTGCTGTTGAAGCACAAAAATTACTAGAAGTTTCTCTGGAAGGCTCAGTAGGATAAAAATAAATACTCATAATTCAAAATTCAAAAAATGTTATCAATAAAAAACTTACATGCGTCAATTGACGGGAATGAAATTCTGAAGGGAATTAATTTAGAAATAAAAATTGGAGAAGTACATGCTATTATGGGACCTAATGGTTCAGGAAAAAGCACGTTGGCAGCAGTGCTTGCAGGACGCTCAGAATATGACATTACTGAAGGGGAAGTAATTTATAATGGTATAAATCTGTTAGAATTAGAAGCGGAAGACAGAGCTAGAGAAGGCGTGTTTCTTGCATTTCAATATCCTATAGAAATTCCGGGAGTCAGCAATATTAATTTTTTAAAGACAGCTATTGGTGAAATTCGTGCTTACAAAGGATTGGATCCTATGAACGCAAAAGATTTTTTACTAATGATGAAAGAAAAGCAAAAGTTAGTTGAGATTGATAGAACATTAATCAATCGTTCAATAAATGAAGGCTTTAGTGGTGGGGAGAAAAAACGAAATGAAATATTTCAGATGGCAATGCTAGAGCCAAAACTATCGATACTTGATGAAACGGATAGTGGGCTAGATATTGATGCATTGCGTATTGTTTCTAGCGGAGTAAATAAATTAAAATCTAAAGAGAATGCAACCATTATCATCACACACTATCAACGATTGTTGGATTATATAGTACCTGATTTTGTACACGTATTATACAACGGAAAAATTGTAAAGTCAGGAACAAAAGAATTGGCTTTAGAGTTGGAAGAAAAAGGATATGATTATATCAAAGAAGAAGTAGAAGCTTAATTTATTACAAAATGGAAACAGCTATTAAGACTAGTACGATAAAAGATAAATTGATTTTTGAATACGAGAACTCCAAGTTATTTTTATTTGGAGATACACAGCTTCGTGATAAAGCTATGGAAAGCTTTTACAAGCAAGATATTCCAACACGAAAGCACGAAGAATATAAATATATTCGTGTGGATTTGATGCTGAAAGGAGAATTTGATTTTTCGACAAATAAAAACTGTAGCGATGCGCAAATTGAGCCCTTAAAATTTTTAAAAGAGGCCTATGTTGTAATTA
>JBLFXB010000121.1:0-4907 GCA_047611925.1 Polaribacter sp. | reverse complement strand
ACTTCTCTTAAATCTGGTGTTCTAAAGTAGATATAAGTAATCATTGAGAAAATAGGCAATAAAATAATAAAAATTAGTTCGTTTAATTCTGAATACGAAATTGGTCTTTTGTACATATAGAAAGCACTAACACCTAACATAAATGGCCCTGATAAATTAAATGCTATTGCTATTCTTATCGACTCTCCTTCTGGTACTAGAGTAAATACAATTCCTAATAATAATAATAACAGGTAAATAACATAATTTATATTCATTTTTTGCTTCACAGGAGATACTAACATCCCTGTTATTAAAAAAAGAACAACCCCATATTTACCTGTCTCATAAGAGATTACACCTTTTATCATTCTTAAGAAAACTTCAACACCAACAAGGTATCCCGAAATCATTAGAGCTTCTTCATTTTTATTACCAGACACTATTATAATAATAAAACCTACCAATAAAATAGTGATTCCAAAAGGTATTGGAAAAAAAGAAAAAGTAGCTAAATATCCTATAACAATATGAATAATAATTGCTACTAATTTGTTATTTGATATGAATTTTAGCACAAGCCTTTCTGAATTTTAATTAATTTTTGAATAATTTTCTCTTTTGAACAGGAATTACTTACAGTTAAAAATAACTTATTTTCTAATAGAATTTTTAGCACTCTTTATAAATTTTAATTAACTCGTTTATTACTTTTTCTTTTGAATAATATTCTTGAACATTTTCATTGAATATTTTAGCGAATTCAATTTGGCTATTTTTATCATTAATTAAATTGATAATAACTTCTGACAAAAGTAAATGATTTTTTGGAGGTACAACAGCACCTAGACAACCAACAACCTTTGCACATTCACCCACATCTGTAACAATTGCTGGAATTTTAGCCAAACCGTACTCTAATAACGCAATAGGTAAACCTTCTGAATTAGAAGATAAAACTCCTAAAGTAGATTGTGCTAATATGTTTTCTATATCTGAACAAACTCCATATTGAAATACGCTCTCATTAATTTCTTCTTTAATAATAAATTCATGGATTAATGAAGAGTACTCGTTTTCATAGTCCTTACCTATTAAATGAAGCGTCCATTCAGTATGTTCTTTCAATACAATTTTAAACGCTTTCAATAGATTAATATGGTCTTTTTGCTCTCTGTAACCTGCCACATGAACAATTCTCTTATTCGCTATTCCGAGTAGTTTTGTTTCATTATTTGTTGTATTAAAAATAGGGAAATTATTTACAAATAACACCTTGTTACATCGTAAATTTTCTTTAGCCCATCTTTCCAATTTGTGATTAACACTAATTATTTGTGAAAAAAAATATGAGCTAAGTTTTAAAGAAAACACGTTCCTTTTATAAAGAAAATCGCTATTTCCATAATGATCATGCCAAACTATTTTTACATTAGAATAAATCAATTTAACACAAAGAGCTATAAAAAATGATGTTGAATGTGCATGTAAAATTTGTATTTTATTTTCTTTAATAAATTTTCTTAAAAGAAACACTGAAGAAAAATCAATTATTTTTTTCTTTTTTAAAAATAAATACCTAACGTTTGACTGGATGCTTTTCTTTAACTCGCCTTCTTTTCGGGTAACACATAAAAACGATTCAATATTTTCATAATTAGCAAGGGAATTCGCAATATTTACCGCTAAAACTTCTGCTCCGCCAACGTTTAATGAATCGATTAATTGTAGTACTTTTAATTTATTCATTCAAAATATATTTTTTTATTTCATCAGAAAACTTATCTAAAGTGAACTTTTGAGACCATATTTTTGCGTTTTCTACTTTTATCTTGTATACGTTCTCATTTTTTAAATAATAAATAATTTCGTGAGTAACCTCTTCCATATTTCCATTGATAACACTACCTCTTTTGCCAAAATTTAACATTTGTGGTATACAAGACACTCTTGAGGAGATTGGTAAACAGGACCAAAACATTGCTTCGGCTACAACTTTTGGCCAACCTTCTGATTTAGATATAAAAATAAGAAAATGTGAATCTTTAAAAGCTTTTTTTATAACTTCTTTTTTACAGTTGCCATGTAAAATTATTTTAGGAGAGAGATTGTGCTCTTTAATATAGTTTTCAATCTCTATCCTTTTTACTCCCTCACCAAATACATTTAACTCTACATTAATTCCTTTATTTATTAATTCGTGAACAGACTTTACCGACAACATTGGCTGTTTCCCAACTGTTAACCCACCAACAAATAGTAGTTTAATTTTATCCTCTAATTTTTTTTCTTTTAAATTTTCTATTTCGTTCTTAAAATAAGAAGCTGTAAAAAAAGGTACAATATTTTGTGATTGATTTTTCCATTCTCCATAAACTAAGACTTTACAATTCTTCGTTAAAAAGGTATTAGAGAGAATCCATTTTTGTAGTTTGTAACTGAATGGTTGTTTACTATTTGGATCCCAGTTACCTGCATATTTTACAGTTTTCACTTTTCTTGGAAAAAAAATTTGCACAATACACCCTAACAAGCCAATATTACCTGGACATCTTAAATGTATGTGGTCTGCCCAAATAAAAGTCTTTATTATTTTATAAAATATATAAGGTGTATTAAGTAATGCTAAGATTTTATTTTTAATGTTTAATAAATTAACATGTGGTATTTCCTCTGTAGTTATTTCGGTTGAAAAATAACAACTATCAATAGCTGTTGGTTTATCAGTAGAAAACGGAGCAACTATTTTTGTATGGGAAACATTTTGCAGCCATAAATTCATTTCACGTACATATGGCTCATAAGAGTAGACTTTGTCTTTATCAATTTTATGATACGCATGGGTTATAATACAAAACTTCATCTTATTTCTGGTTTATTAAATAACAAACTTACCCAACCGATTACTCTCCCTATCGATTCTACAAAAGCTTCTTTTCTTTTTTTTGTAGTAAATATGTTTAAAAACCTTATTGATACTAGTAAAAAGGTAATTAAATTCCATTTAAACCTTGCTTTTAATGATGGGTTTGGAAACTTTGTTCTCCAAACACACCAACCATTTCTCACAACCATTTTACCATAAAAATACTTATTGGGTCTACCAAACTCTTCATGAAAATGGCCTAAAACAGCATCTGTATTTACATAAAGTTGATGTTTTCTTGAAACACGTAAACAATATTCCAAATCTTCATACAAACCATAACCAATAAAGGATTCAGAAAACTTAATTGTATCTACTACTTCTTTTTTAAAAGAAGACACTCCTCCCATAAAATATTCTGCTTTATAGGTCTTGCCATTGGGAGGTAAACTGCCAACTGAAAACCCATTAGAAAAATCAGGCATAAAACAAGGTGGTTTATCTGATAATAGCCCCAGTTTTTTCCTTAGAACATTTCTACTTCCTAACGATCTTACAAAACCATCTATTTCATATTCATAAAAAGAAAGCTTCTTATTTGGCCCTTTTTCTCTCCAACGAACTTCATTATTTATATATCCTCCTACACCTCCTGCATCAGGATTAATACTATAGGTATTGATTAATTTATCGAAATAAGCATCAGATAAAATAACATCATCATCTAAAAAACAAACAATATCTATAGAACTAGAAACTTTAGATATTCCATAATTACGTTGTTTTGTTAAACCTCTATCTTTTTCTTCAACCTTGTAATACTGCAAGTTTTTAATTTGATTTTCTTTGAAAAAAGAATTCGTTAAATCATTAGTAGAACCATCAACAATAATAATCTCATTTGGATATAAAACTTGTTTATTTACAGATTCTAACAGAGTTAAAATTGCATTAGGACGCATATATGTACAAATAATTAAACTAAACTTCATTGTTTTCTAGTAAGTAATTCCACATTCTATTATTTGTGTCTTTAATCGGAAATTGCGTAATAGATTTTATCCACTGTTCTCTTCCTTTTTCTGTTTTTGATGGATTATCTAATGCATCTTTAATTACTAGATAGACATCATCTCTATTATTTATCCAAAATACAGGGTTTATTTTTTTAATCATTTTAAAATGAATAAATCGATAAATTCTTTTAACTGTCCAATCAAAGTCACTTTCTACATCATAATTTATATAACAAGAAGGCTTCTTTAAAAGAGCTGCATCGAGGGCCATTGTTGACCCCATGTTAACAACTAATTCTGAATGTAATATTGTATTTACTAATAAGGTCAAATCTTTTTTACTGGGACCTCCTTGGTTCCAAACAAAAGTATCACTTCCAAACCAATCTGGTTTTAACTCCGTAACAATATCTGAATATTTTTTCAAAACATTATCAAATCCATCGTTTCTATCAATTGGATTTGGTCGAAATACGACTCTATAGATATCCTCTTTTTTATTTAGTTTTATTACTGCTTTACAAAGATCACTTAAAAATATCGGGTCATTTGGAGACGTTGTTTTATCATTTCCTGAAAAAAGAATATATTTTTTATCTATGTCTAACTTAAATTGTGACAAAAACTCAGTTCTACTTAACTTATAGTCATCATTAAAATAAGGCATAAATTGTGGAGTGCCCGTAATTTTAATGGAAGAGGAATTAATAAACGGATAATGAGCGATCATTTCATTTTTCATATATGTACTCCAAACAAAGTATTCATCTGCTTTTATAAGCTGAACTCCTTTAGGAATATTATCCCATGAATGAATAAAACATACAGTTCTAATTCCTAGATCTCTAGCAGCTAATACTGGTGCTACACCACTACTTGCTCTTTGGTGTGTACAAAAGATTATTGTAGGCTTATGTTTTAATAACTGCTCTTTACATTTTCTATAATAATCGGTTTTTCGAATAACTTTATAATAAGGTGTATCTAAATATTCAATACCTTTTTTATTAGCAAAAAAATGTGCTATACCTGTTGTTAATGTATCC
>JBLFXB010000120.1:0-4982 GCA_047611925.1 Polaribacter sp. | reverse complement strand
AACAGAAATCACTGATTATTTAGCAGATTTAAAGGCACAACAATTTGATACTTTAAATGACAATGATCTTTTAATTACATCTGATACTATTGTTTGGTTAGAAGAGGAAGCTCTAGGAAAACCAAAAGACGCAGCAGAAGCCTTTAAGATGTTGCGGAAGCTTTCTGGGAAGAAACATCAAGTATTGACATCTATAAGTATTAAAAACCCGAAGTTTCAAACCATTATTAATGATACTACAGCCGTATATTTTAAAGAATTAACGGATGATGAAATTAACTACTATATAAAAACATGTCAACCATTTGATAAGGCTGGTGCATACGGAATTCAAGAATGGATTGGTTTTATAGGGATTGACAGATTAGATGGTAGTTATTTTAATGTGATGGGATTACCCGTTCATAAGTTATATAAAGAATTGATGAAATTGTAGTTAAATGCTACAATAATAGTATTATTTTTGCCACAAACACAACAATTATACTTTGATGAAAAAATACACATTTACAGAAAAAAAAGACACTAGATCTGGATTTGGTGACGGGTTAACAGAATTAGGAAAAACAAACCCTAATGTAGTTGCCTTATGTGCTGATTTAATTGGTTCGTTAAAAATGAACGAATTCGCGAAAAATCATCCTGACAGATTTTTTCAAGTTGGAATTGCAGAAGCAAACATGATGGGAATTGCTGCCGGATTAACAATTGGTGGTAAAATTCCGTTTACTGGAACATTTGCAAACTTTTCTACAGGTAGAGTGTACGATCAAATTCGTCAATCTATTGCATATTCTGATAAAAATGTAAAAATTTGTGCATCACACGCTGGATTAACCTTAGGAGAAGATGGCGCAACGCATCAAATTTTAGAAGATATAGGTTTGATGAAAATGTTACCTGGAATGACAGTGATTAACCCTTGTGATTACAATCAAACAAAAGCAGCTACCATTGCAATTGCAAAACATGAAGGTCCTGTTTACTTACGTTTCGGTCGTCCATCTGTGCCAATTTTTATGCCAGATCATAAGGATGAAGAATTTGTAATTGGTAAAGGAATTCAATTAACTGAAGGTACAGATGTAACCATTGTTGCTACTGGACATTTAGTTTGGGAATCTTTACAAGCAGCTGAACAATTAGAAGCAAAAGGAATTAGTGTTGAAGTAATTAACATTCATACTATAAAACCTTTAGACGAAGAAATTATTTTAAAATCTGTAGCTAAAACAGGGTGTATCGTTACTGCAGAAGAGCATAACAAATTTGGTGGTTTAGGAGAAAGTGTTGCTAGATGTTTAGCTACAAACAACCCAACACCGCAAGAATTTGTTGCTGTGAATGATAGTTTTGGTGAATCTGGAACTCCAGCTCAATTAATGGAGAAATATGGTTTAAACGATGTATCGATCGTTGCAGCAGTTGAAAAAGTTATTGCTAGAAAATAACCTATTATCACTTTTAAGCGTCTTTACTAAGACAAAACATATAAACCTCCAATACTATTTTTACTTATTGGAGGTTATTTATTATAACGAAAAACAATAAAATGTAATTTATGAAAAGAGTACTATTAATTATGTGTCTGGCATTAGGATTAAGTCAGACTACAACAGCTCAAGTTCAATTCGGAGTTAAAGCTGGTATCAACTACAATAACAATGGTGATTTAAAGCTATCTGATGTAGCAAATAATGCTATTGAAGGTGCAGATGCTAAATCTGGTTTTCATGCTGGAGTTTGGTTTAGAGCTAAACTACCGGTTATTGGTATCTATATTAGACCAGAGATTGTGTATACTCAAGTTAAGAGCGAATACTCGTATAAAGGATTCAGCACTTCTTATGATTTTAGAAAGATTGATGTTCCTGTGTTAGTAGGCAAAAAGTTCTTTGGAGTTGCTAATGTATTTGTTGGGCCTTCATTTCAATATGTATTAGGAACAGATTTTGGTTTTGACACTGTAAGTGAAGTAAACTTAGATAAGTTCTCTCTAGGGCTACAATATGGATTAGGACTTGAATTTGGTAAGTTAGGTATCGATGTACGTTGGGAAAGAGGATTGTCTAGTTCTGAAGCTTCATTTGCTGATGGCGCAGGAAACTTCACAATTGACAATAGAACGAATCAAATTATTTTAGGAGTCTCTTATCGTTTATAATTAAGAGAAACCTATACATATAAAAAAAGCTCCAGAATTGTCTGGAGCTTTTTTTATATGTATTTTTTTTATTTTGTATCTGGATCTAAATAATCAGGAATCCCATTTCCATTCGCATCATCATTTCTAGGATCACCATCTCCATTTGCATCTTCGTCTTTGGTTAACTTTCCATCATTATCATCATCTTTATCAAGATAATTAGGAATGTTATCACCATCCGTATCTACTCTTCTTACATCACCTTGTATCGCAGCATCTTCAATTTCTAAATAAGAAGCTAAACCATCATTATCATGATCTGTGTTTTCAACTAAATCTAGCAAGCTAATTCTAAATATTAAACAAGAATTTGAAGGAATTACGCCTCCTCCTGCATTTTGATACCCTAAACCTGAAGGGAAAAATAAAATACCTTTACCTGTATTCTCATAAGTAATCGGTCCGTTATTTGTTATGTTTTTTCCTCCTTTAAAGTGTTGAAAACCATAAGTCCATCCTCTTACTACAGCATCAAGAGAAAACCATGTAGCCGATTTTTGAGTTTCAAAAGCGACAACAGATGTTGATGTAGATAAATATCTTCCTTGATAGGTTGATAAAATTGAATCTGTAACTTGAGGGCTAGGTTTTGCTGGACTAGGAATTCCTTCCTCAATAACATAATAGTATAGTTTGTAATCAACATTTCCTCCACCAACAAACTCAGTAATATCTTGCGTTTTTAAATTTACATCATCTAACAATGGTGTTTTTCCTGGTTTTAAAGGTTTAATTGAATCTAGAGTTGCATTATAATAATGCTTACTTAAGTAACTAACCAAAGAATCATTATCTTCTGCAGCCTGTCCGACATGATCAAAAACAGGAATTGTATTGCTATTAGAACTACATGCATATATTAATACTGAAGCTACTGCTACAACTATAATATTTTTTAATTTTATCATCTTATACATAAATTTGAAAGGCGCAATTTACGTTTTTCATACCTTTGTAAAAAGAGAATCTTCAAATTTTAACTTTTTATATGAGAATTGACAAATATTTATGGTCTATTAGGCTTTTTAAAACTAGAAGCATTGCCACTGAGGCCTGCAAAAAAGGGCATATTAAGATGGATGACAAAAGCTGTAAACCATCAAAAGAAGTGTACGGAAATGAGTTGTTTTCAGTAAGAAAAAATCAAATAAACTATAAAATTCAGGTTCTAGACATACCAGAAAGTCGTGTTGGAGCAAAATTAGTAGATTTATACAGAAAAGATTTAACGCCAAAAGAAGAATTTGACAAAACAGAAATGTTGAAATACTCTAAAGATTATTATCGAAAAAAAGGGGCTGGAAGACCTACCAAGAAAGACAGAAGAGATATTGATGATTATTACGATACTTCTGAAGAAATTAAAGAGTAATTTTTAATATATTTGCTGAACAAAACGCCCATAATGACAACTCAAAAAAATATTATCTTAGATGCGATTCAAATCGAGCAAAAAGTGAAGAGAATTGCGTATCAAATCTATGAAAATAACAGCAATGAAAAAGAAATAATTCTTGCTGGTATCGCAAAAAATGGATATGTTTTTGCGAATAAAATTGGCGCTTTTCTTAAAGATATATCACCTATAAAAGTAACCATGTGTGAAGTGTATATTGATAAAAAAAATCTATTGCTTCCAATCACTACTTCCATAACCTCAGAAACATATACAAATAAATCGTTGGTATTAATTGATGATGTTTTAAATTCTGGTGGTACACTTATTTATGCAATTAAGCATTTTTTAGAAGTACCTCTTAAAAGGTTTAAAACGGCTGTTTTAGTGAATAGAAATCATAAAAAATATCCAGTAAAAGCAGATTTTAAAGGAATTTCTTTGTCTACAACTTTGCAAGAACATGTGGCTGTAGATTTTTCTAATGACGATGCTATTGCGTACTTAGTTTAGAAGATATAGCCTCAGAAATTTCTTTAACAGAGGCATCATTGATGTTAATTTTAAATGCTGCTTGCTCATAGAAAGGGGCTCTTTCAAATAAATGCTTTCCAATATATTCTAGCAATTCATCATCATTAAGTGTTGCAATTAAAGGCCTGTTTTGTTTTCCTTTTTGCAATCTTGCAACTAACGTTGGAATGTTTCCTTTTAAATAACAGCTTATTGCCTTACTTTCTTTAATGAGATTCATGTTTGTTCCATAACAAGGAGTCCCTCCTCCTAGCGACAATACATAATTCGTTTTGGTCTCTATAATCTCTTTTAAATACACGCCTTCTTTTCGTCTAAAATAGATCTCTCCTTTACTGCTAAATAGCTCTTTAATAGTTAGTTCTTCTCTTTGCTCAATGTAGGTGTCTAAATCAATAAACGTTAAATCAAACCGGCTAGAAATAGTCTTTCCAATAGTTGATTTTCCACTTCCCATATACCCCATTAATACAATTTCCATCTGTAATATTTTAGAATAACAAATATCGAAAAAATATTTACTAAAAACTTGTATTTTTTAAACAAATGATAGTATATTTGCACTCGCTTTTAAGCAAAGCAAGACCTGGTAGCTCAGTTGGTAGAGCATCTCCCTTTTAAGGAGAGGGTCCTGGGTTCGAGCCCCAGCCCGGTCACAAAAAAAAGTTAAGCAAACGCTTAACTTTTTTTGTTTCTATTGAATGCACATGTGGCGGAATTGGTAGACGCGCAGGCTTGAGGGGCTTGTGTTCGTAAGAACGTGCAGGTTCAAGTCCTGTTATGTGCACAAAATAACAACCAATACAGGTACAAGTTGGGTATTTTAATTCGCTATGATTTAAAGTG
>JBLFXB010000119.1:0-5063 GCA_047611925.1 Polaribacter sp. | reverse complement strand
TGAACAATAATGGTACTATTTATTCAATAGAGCCAGACAATAATAATATCATAGATATTAAAAAGAACTTAAACTTAAATCCTAAATTTAAGTCTATAATTAAAATAGATAATAGTTTAATTTGGAATGCGAATACAACAATAAAATTTCACGAAGATTCGAGTGTGGCTTCATCAATTTTCTACAAAGGAAAAAACGCTAAAACAGTACTAAAAAACACAATAACTTTAGATTTTTGGGCAGAAAAAAACAATGTTACTAAAATAGATTTCATAAAAATGGATATTGAAGGAGCAGAAATTGAAGCAATCGAAGGTGCTAGTAATCTTATAAAGAATTTTACACCAAATTTTGCAATTGCCTCTTACCATATTATTAAGGGGCAACCTACTTACTTAAAGTTAGAAAAAATATTCGAAAAGTTAAATTACCCATACAAAACAGTTAAAATAACTAAAACGGAAATAATAACCTACGCAGGACCTATGCTTAAAAAAGTTGCTAACAACATAGAAAAATAATGACGAAAATTCTACCGAAACAAAGAATAATAAAACAGGGTCTAAACTAAAAAACTTGTGATCTTAAAACCACAACTATTGTTATACCAAACACGTTAGCAAATGGAATTTAACTCGAAAGAAATACAGCAACAATACCAAGGTTTTTTAAATACTGAATTCCTGTGGGAAAATAGTTTTTATGGATTGCAACAAATGCAATTTCCGGTAATGAACGCAAGTGTTTTTGAAGGAAAACTAACAAAAAACCCGAGACTAGGGAAACGTGTAGAGTCGTTTGTATCTTGTTACCTACAACAGTTTGAAACGGTAGAAATCATCCATGAAAACATTCAAATTCAGAAAAAAAACATTACCATTGGCGAGATTGATTGTGTTCTTACACGTGACACGACACCCATTCACTTAGAAATTATCTTTAAGTATTATCTATACGATGAGGCTGTCGGTTCTACAGAAATTGAACATTGGATTGGTCCAAACAGAAATGATTCTTTGGAACAAAAAATTGAAAAATTGAGCGCCAAGCAATTGCCGTTACTTTTTAGAGAAGAAACACAAAAATATGTGGACATTGATGTTGCTACCATCAAACAAAAAGTGTTTTTCAAAGCACAATTGTTTGTTCCCTACTCCAATCAAAACATCGTTTTTGGACAACTAAACGCAGATTGTGTGCAAGGTTTTTACTGCTATCAACACGAATTATTGCAATTCTCTGAGTGTAAATTCTACATTCCCACTAAAATCAATTGGTTGTTAGCCCCTAAAAAAAATGTAGATTGGTTGGATTTTGGAGCGTTTAAAGAACAAACGGAACCATTATTAAGCGCAAAAAAATCTCCACTCTGTTGGATCAAACATCCAAATGGAGAACTTTCAAAATTCTTCCTAGTCTTCTGGAAGGCATAGCCTTTTTTGGTCTAATTCTCTGCTCAAAAAACTTATCATTCCTATTGTCATTGGGTATTATTCGCTCTAAAACAATGAAGTATTTAATTTGGCTGTGAGAACTCCCAACGAATGCAATGGTATGGAAACGTTGGCTAAAATAGTTCAGTAGTTTTACAGAATAACACCCTAAGACTAGATTTTTCTGGTTCAATGTCACCTTGAGCGCAGTCGAAAGGTCAGCAATGGAAAAAGAAAACAGAATCAAATTCAATAATTTATAATTTGCATCAAGTAATCGTTTAAAATGAAGCGCTTCTTCCCTATTTTTACGCTTTCAAAAAATTGTTGATATGCCGCAAATAAAATTTCAAAACAACTTGGTTGCTACCTTAAAAAAATATTTTGGGTACGATCATTTTCGCGAACAACAATTAGAAATTATTGAAACCGTTTTACAGCGCAAAGACTGTATGGTTATTATGCCAACTGGTGGCGGAAAATCAATTTGTTTTCAGTTACCAGCCTTATTATTTGATGGTGTTACATTGGTGGTTTCTCCGCTAATTGCATTGATGAAAGATCAAGTAGATGGCTTAAATGCTAACGGAATTATGGCGGCATATTTTAACAGCAGTCAATCTAGTGATCAGCATGCTGCTATTCTAGAAAGCATCCACCAACAAAAATTAAAATTGCTATATGTCGCTCCAGAGAGCTTGCGTATCTTAGAAAATATCCTTTCAGAAAAACACATTAGCTGTATCGCTGTTGATGAAGCACATTGTATTTCTTCTTGGGGACACGATTTCCGTCCTTCTTATCAACAGTTAAGTTTCTTTAAAAAACTATTACCAAACACACCTGTAATTGCCTTAACAGCAACTGCTGATAAAGCAACACGAGAAGATATTTTAAATCAGTTAAACATTCCAAAAGCCAAGCAGTTCATTACATCTTTTGATCGTAAAAATATCTCATTAGAAGTTCGATTGGCGGATAAACGTGTGGCACAAATCATTCGTTTTATCAATGAGCGAAAACAAGAATACGGAATTGTATATTGTTTGAGTAGAAAAACTACTGAGCAATTGGCAGATAAATTATCTCTCAACGGAATTAAAGCAGCTGCTTATCATGCAGGTTTGTCTTTTGATAAAAGAAGTCAAGTACAAGAGGGATTTATTTTTGATAAAATCAATGTTGTTTGTGCTACTGTGGCATTCGGAATGGGAATTGACAAGTCGAATGTGCGCTGGGTTGTGCATTACAATATGCCTAAAAACTTGGAAGGTTATTACCAAGAAATTGGTAGAGCTGGTAGAGATGGGTTGAAATCTAAGGCCTTACTTTTTCATAGTTATGCGGATGTAATTCAACTGCGAAAGTTTGCACAAGGCGCAAGTAATGAAGATGTACAGATTGCAAAACTAGACCGCATGAAGCAGTTTACAGAAGCAACTACGTGTAGACGAAAAATATTATTGAGTTATTTTGGCGAATTACTCGCCGATAATTGTGGGAATTGTGATGTTTGTAAGAATCCACCTCAGTTTTTTAACGGGACGGTTATAGCTCAAAAGATATTGTCTACCATTTATAGATTGCAAGAGCAAGAAGCATCTGGAACTGTAATAGATGTGTTACGTGGAGCAAATAATGCTGCCATAAACGATAAAAACTACCAAAGCATTTCTACCTTCGGTATCGGAAAAGAAATCTCTTGGAAAGACTGGCAACAATACATCATTCAGCTAATCAACCAAGGGTTTTGTGAAATCGCTTTTCATAAAAACAACAATTTACAGCTGACAGATTTCTCTAAAAAAGTCTTATTTGATAGTGAAGTTGTACATTTAACAAAGCCAGTTGTCACAGCGGAAATCACCCCTAAAGAAAAGAAAGGGAGAACCACTAAAAAGAAGAAAGTAAGCAATACCCTATTTGAAAAATTAAGAGCTTTGCGTTATAAAATTTCGTTGGAAGAAAATATTCCGGCATACTTAGTGTTTAATGACGCTACATTGAAAGAAATGGAACGAGAGCGACCAATGTCTGATGCAGAGTTTTTATTGATTAGCGGTGTTGGAGAACGAAAAGCAGAAGCTTATGGACCAGAATTTATTGCTGAAGTAATTGATTTTATGGGAGCTAAAGTTCCTGTAAAAATAAAAAAATCTGACACACATTTGGTTACGTACGAACTTTATAAATCTGGTTTAACCATTGATGAAATCTCAATTGAGCGAAAATTAAAATCGCCAACGATATATTCTCATATTGCTCGTTTATTTTTAGATGGAAAAGACATCAATATATTTGATTTTGTGTCACGAAAAGAAGTGAATTTAGTAAAAGAGGCTAAAAAGTCTTTGGAGAGTCCAAAAACCTTAAAGCCTTATTTTGATTATTTTGATGAACAATTGGATTATTTTAAAATCCGATTGGCATTAAGTGTCATTGAAAAAGAAGAGCGTTAGACTTGGTAAATAACTAGAATTATTTTTCTCTACTCTTTAAAATATCCACAACATCATTCAATTTAAACCCTTTTGCTTGTAGCAATAGTAAATAATGAAATAACAAATCAGCGCTTTCACTTAAAAACAAGTCGTCATTGTTGTCTTTTGCTTCTATAATAACTTCCACAGCCTCTTCGCCGACTTTTTGCGCTACTTTATTGATGCCTTCACTAAACAATGAAGCTATATACGATTTTGTAGTATCAGCGTTCTCAATTCGATTCGCAATAGTTTTTTCTAGCTTAGAAATAAATCCATAATTCTCTGTATTGGGTTCATCCCAACAAGTATCTGTTCCTTTGTGACAAGTTGGTCCAGTTGGTTGTACCTGAATTAACAATGAATCATTATCGCAATCTAATTTGATGTTGATCAATTCTAAGGTGTTTCCGCTCTCCTCTCCTTTGGTCCACAATCTATTTTTAGTTCGAGAAAAGAACGTAACCAAATTCGTTGCTTTGGTTTTATCAAAAGCTTTTTGATTCATGTATCCCAACATTAATACTTTTTTAGTAGTGCTATCCTGAATAATTGCAGGAACAAGTCCGTCGTTATTTTTTGTGAAATCTATGTTCATATTGTTATTCTTTATGTCATTCCTGTGTAGACAGGAATCTATTTTAAATTATTGCTTTTTTTTGATTCCTGCCTTCGCAGGAATGACAATTCGTTTAATGTCTGGTTGAGCGCTGTCGAGATCTTATCAATGTTCTTTAACCTCTCGACTGCGCTCGAGGTGACAAAATTCACAGTCGTACTGGAATTTGATTCTGTTGTAACTCTTTTTTTAATTCGTTTATTTCTATTTCTTTAAAATGAAAAACACTTGCTGCTAGAGCGGCATCTGCCTTTCCTTTCATAAATACATCCGTGAAATGCTGCATATTTCCTGCACCACCAGAAGCAATAATCGGAATATTAACCAATGTTGATAATATTGCCAACGCATCGTTTGCAAAGCCGTCTTTAGTACCATCGTTTTCCATAGACGTGAATAGAATTTCTCCAGCTCCACGTTCTTCTACCTCTTTTGCCCAATCAAATAAATTGAGTTCTGTTGGCACTCTTCCACCAACTAAATGCACAGTCCAAACTCCACCTATTCTTTTCGCATCAATAGCAACCGTAA
>JBLFXB010000118.1:0-5065 GCA_047611925.1 Polaribacter sp. | reverse complement strand
ACTATTTATGATAACACAGCAGGTAACAATTTCCCTGTTCAAGGGTTCTCATACAAATTAAAAACACCTGCTAAAACTACTGCAAGCATTGCATACATTTTTGGAAGTAACGGATTAATTAGTGCTGATTACACAATTAATGGTTATAAAAAAATAAAATTATCTAATGGTGATTTCAATACAGAAAATCAATTCTTTAATACTGAATTAAGAAATTCTTACACCTTAAATATTGGATCAGAATGGCGTTTTAATGCACTAAGCTTACGTGGCGGTTATCACTACGAACAAAGTCCAGATACAAACGCAATTGAATCTGACAACACAAAAGGATATTCTTTTGGCGCAGGGTATAATTTTGGCAACACTAAACTAGGTTTTTCTTATCAAAATAAATCAAACACCCAACAGTATGATTTTTACCCACAATACAATCAAGTAAACGCTACTGAATTAAATATTGACAACAGAGTTATTACCGCAACCCTAACGATCAATTTATAAAAATATTCTCCCTTAAAAACAGGCAAGACCTCAAAGGAAATAAACCTTTGAGGTCTTTGCGATTCATTCATATTTTTACCTTAATTTTGCCGAACATTTGTTCTCTAAATACAGCAGAACAACTTAAACAACATTATGAGCGAAATTTCAATTTCAATTCAGAATACAAATAACGATACTATTTTAAAGTTTGTAAGTAACTCGATCTTAATTAACGGAGGAAGTCACGAATACAACAATATAGATGATGCTAAAAATGCACCATTAGCGCAACAATTATTTTACTTACCATTTGTAAAAAAGGTTTTTATAACTGCTAACTTCATCGCTATTCAAAAGTATGACATTGTTGATTGGGAAGATGTACAAGAAGAAGTTCGTGAGCAAATTGAAGCATATTTACAAGATGGCAATTTAGCTGTAATAGAAGAAACTACTAAAAAGAAATCTTTAGAAGTATATGCTGAAGTAACTCCAAATCCTTCTGTAATGAAATTTGGAACTACTAAATCTTTAACAACAACAAATGTTGAGTGTAAAAATATTGATGAAGCAAATGAAACATCTCCATTAGCACAAGCGTTATTTCACTTTCCTTTTGTAAAAGAAGTTTTTATTTCTGAAAACTACGTTTCAATTACAAAATTTGAAATGGCTGAATGGAATGAAATTCACCCAGAAATAAGAAACTTTATTCGCGATTATTTACAAGAAAATAAAACAATCATAAAACAACTTCCAAAAGAAGAAAACTCAGATAAAGAAGCTACACAAATAGTTGTAGAAAATTTAGATGAAACCTCAGCAAAAATTGTAAGCATCTTAGATGAGTACATTAAACCTGCAGTTGCTTCTGACGGTGGTAATATTGCTTTTCGATCTTATGACGCAGAAAGTAAAATTGTCCGTGTTGTTTTACAAGGTGCTTGTAGCGGTTGTCCATCATCTACAATGACGTTAAAAAACGGAATTGAGACAATGTTAAAAGATATGATTCCTGGTCAAATTAATGAAGTTATTGCAATAAACGGATAAAATTATGTCAGCAGAACACATTAAGCCCTATAAAGATTCAGACAAAGGAAAGAAAGAGCAAGTTGCCCAAATGTTTGATGCTATTTCTGAAAATTACGATGGCCTAAACCGAGTTATTTCTTTTGGAATTGACGTTAAATGGCGTAAAAGAGTAGTTACAATAATTGGAAAAAACAATCCAAAACAAATTTTAGACATTGCGACCGGAACTGGAGATTTAGCAATAATGATGGCTAGCTTAAAGCCTGATAAAATTATTGGTTTAGATATTTCTGCAGGAATGCTAGAAGTTGGAAAGCAAAAAATTGCTAAAGCAAATTTATCTGACAAGATAGAAATGATTGTTGGTGATTCTGAAAACATGCCTTTTGATGATAATACATTTGATGCTATTACAGTTTCTTTTGGTGTTCGGAATTTCGCAAATCTTGATAAAGGATTAAAAGAAATTAATCGCGTTTTAAAGCCCAGCGGAACTCTTGTTGTACTAGAAACTTCTGTACCAACCAAATTCCCATACAAACAAGGGTATCGTTTTCATACTTCTGTAATCTTACCAATTATTGGGAAATTATTTTCTAAAGACAAAGTTGCTTACTCATATTTATCTGAATCTGCGAATTCTTTTCCTTTTGGAGAAAAATTCAACAATATTTTACTGAAAAATGGGTTTACTACAGCAATAGACAAACCTGTAACCTTTGGAGTAGCCTCTATTTACACAGCTACTAAGTAAAATGAAAAAACTACAACTTGTATTTTTAGCAATATTAATTCTCACATCAAGCGCTGTATTTGCACAAGCTGACAGAGTAATTAACCTCCCTAATTTCGATAAACGTTTAATCCATTTTGGTTTTTATTTAGGATTAAATCAAAATGACTTTAAGGTAGACTACAAAAACAGCAACTACCCAAATCCGAATGTTAGCGTAGAACCTACAAGCGGCTTTAATGTTGGATTGATTGCTGATTTTCGTTTGCATAAAAACATCAACCTTCGTTTTGAACCAGGATTGGTTAGTAACTCTAAATCTTTAGCTTTTACACACATAAACACAAAAACAGATAGCATAAGAGAAATTGGCTCTACCTATTTACATGTACCTCTAGTATTAAAGTTTAGCACAGACAGAATGGACAATGTAAGACCTTATGTTTTAGCTGGAGTTTCTTTAGATTATAATTTTTCAAGTAATCAGAAAAATGCAAATGATAATTCTGGTGGCGAATTTAGAATGAAGGCGGTTAATTACATGTACGAGGTTGGGATTGGAATAGACATTTACCTTAGCTACTTTAAGTTATCGCCATCAATTAGAGGAGTTTTTTCTGTAAATAATGAATTGGAGTACGACACTGATTCTAATAGCCAATGGACTTCTCCTATTAATTTCTTAGGAACTCGCGGAATTTTTTTAAATTTTTCTTTTGAGTAATTAACCTCTTTTAAACTCACTCAATAAAATTGCTGTTGCTGTAGCAACATTTAAACTTTCTGTTTGTTGAGTATCACCAAACCTTGGAATCGAAATTTTAGAATCTACGAGCTCTCTAATTTCATAAGAAATACCGTTTGCTTCATTTCCCATAATTAAGATTGCCTCTTTTGGCAAAGTACTTTCATAAACGTTTTCCCCATCCATATCTGCAATAAAACTTGGGAAATCTGTCCCTTCTAAAAAAGGAATTAAATCTTCATATACAATATCTATTCTAGCTAAAGACCCCATAGATGCTTGAACAACTTTTTGATTAAAACAATCTACGGTATTTTTTGAGCAAACCAATTTAGAAACACCAAACCAATCACACAATCTTATAATAGTACCTAAATTTCCAGGGTCATTAATATCATCTAAAGCAACAATCAATCCTTTATTTGATTCTGAATTTGTTTTTGGAATTCTAAACAAACCCAATACCTTATTTGGCGACTTCAATTGACTAATTTTCTTTAGTTCAACCTCTGAAACAATTACTAATTGTTCATCTCTTAGATTCGGTTTGTAATCTTGAGTTACGAATAGCTTCTCAATTTCAAAATCGGAAAGCAACAATTCTTCTACAACTTTAACTCCTTCAGCAACAAATAATTTATGCTTTTGTCTATACTTTTTTTGCTGTAAACTTGTTATAAGTTTTATATGATTTTTTGATAAACTCATTAATTAATTTTAAATTAGAAAACCCGTCTAAAAATAGTACTTTTGGAGCGAGCAATAGTCCGTACAAAGCTAATGAAAAAAGTTTCTTTTTATTTTTTTATCATCTTAATAATATCTTCATGTAATTCTGTTAAAAGAGTTGCAGAAAAAGAGCAGCTATTAAAAACAGCTACAATAATTGTAGATGGTAAAAAAAACAGAAATCTTCAGTTAAACGATTATGTAATTCAAAAGCCAAATTCTAAACTATTGGGATTGCCTGTATCGGTATACTTTTATAATATAGGAAACCCAAACACTCCTAAAACCCCTAAAAAATGGGGAACACAAAACCCTAAAAGGTACAACTTTTTCAAAAGCTTATTTTCAGAGAAACAAAGTATTGGCGTAGCTAATTCATATATAAAATTTAATAACTGGTTTTTAAAAAATGGAGAATCACCAGTAATTATTGATGATTTTAAGACTAAAAAAACAGTTAAAAACTTAAACATTTATTATAAAACCATTGGCTTTTGGAATAATACTGTTGTTGCCATAAAAGACTCTTTAAAAGAAAAAAAAGGCAAAATTACTTACCATATAACAAAAAACAAACCTTTATTTCTTGACTCTTTATCAACAAATATTCCTTCATCAACTTTAAAAGCTATCTATGAAAGAGATACCATAAATAGTTTTTTAAAAAAGGGAGACCAGTATAACGAAGGTAATTTTATTAATGAAGTTAATAGAGTTGTTAAATTATTTAGAAACTCTGGCGTTTATAGTTTTTCAGACAGCTATATATACTTTGAGGAGATTGATACTTTAGCTCTAAAAACAAATGTAATAACAACAATTGCAAAAAATGCAATTGAAACCATTAATGAAAGATCTATCCCTTTTCAAATACAAAAAATTGCCACCGTAAATGTGTACACAGATTACACATTTAATAATGAGAACCAACCCTATTTAGATTCAATTTCTTATAACGGAATTAAGTTCTTTGCACACGAAAAAATTAAATACAATCCAAAATATTTAGCACAATCAATATTTATTAGATCCAATCAAATATACTCAGATACCTTACGTAATTTAACCAGAAACCACTTAAAGTCTTTAAACAACTTTAAAGTAATAAGCATTAATTACGAAACCACTAAAGACTCCTTATTAATAGCAAATATTAGGCTAACACCACAAGAAAAATACACACTTGGTGCAGAAACAGAACTAACACATTCTAACATCAGAGAACTTGGTGTTTCAGGTAAGTTTTCTGCCACAAACAGAAATTTATTTAAAGGGGCAGAATTGTTTAAGTTTTCTTTTACAGGCTCCTTTTTTAACACATCTACTCAACCAGGAAG
>JBLFXB010000117.1:0-5082 GCA_047611925.1 Polaribacter sp. | reverse complement strand
GTGCAGAGGCATTAAAGAATTAGAAATAATTATTTCAAAAATATTAAA
Source organism: Polaribacter sp. (assembly GCA_047611925.1). Taxonomy (GTDB): domain Bacteria; phylum Bacteroidota; class Bacteroidia; order Flavobacteriales; family Flavobacteriaceae; genus Polaribacter. The sequence goes on along the minus strand of JBLFXB010000117.1, from coordinate 5,034 downwards.
AAGAGCTTATCAATACTGATAAGCTCTTTTTTTGTAGATTGCTATACCATTTGAAACAGCACAGTAAAAATTAAATCCTATGAAAAAAATAAAATTAATAGTCCTTATGTGTATTGCGGTTAGTTTTTCGCAATGTAGCACTCTAAAACTAACAGAAACAGCACCATTTATAATTACGGGAGCTTCGTATCATAATTGGGTTGGTGGGCAACCAGGTGTTAGTGGCACCAATCTTATTCTTGGAATTGAAAATGCATCTGATATCAGTATTAAAAGTATTTATTTTAGAAACAGAAAAAATAATCCTAGTCTAGAAAACAGAAAAGGAAAAGAATATTTAGTGGTTAATATTTCAACATCTAAAAGAGATGATACCGAGATAATACTTGAAACACCAAGTAATAAACCAAAGAAAGGTATAGAAGCTAAAAAGGACATTCCTTTTATATTAGCGTCAAACGAAGCTGTTATTAAATACATGATTGGCAAGAAAATATTCTATTATAAAGTTTCAAAAATTAAAAAAGCAGACACCGTTTTTTACCAATAAAAAAGGATAATCATCCATTAAAAAAGGCAACCAATTTTGGTTGCCTTTTCTTTTTGGCACGCAATTTGAAAATACTGTTATAGAACCATAAAACGCAAGCTTATGAAATCAGTAAAATTACTTTTAATACTTTTTGTTACAGGAGCATTTTTTAATTCATGTACACTAGAAGATACTGTTTATGAAGTGCCGTTAGAAGAAGTTGTAGCAGGATACGATTTATGGTATATAAAACTAACAGAAACAGCACCATTTATAATTACGGGAGCTTCGTATCATAATTGGGTTGGTGGGCAACCAGGTGTTAGTGGCACCAATCTTATTCTTGGAATTGAAAATGCATCTGATATCAGTATTAAAAGTATTTATTTTAGAAACAGAAAAAATAATCCTAGTCTAGAAAACAGAAAAGGAAAAGAATATTTAGTGGTTAATATTTCAACATCTAAAAGAGATGATACCGAGATAATACTTGAAACACCAAGTAATAAACCAAAGAAAGGTATAGAAGCTAAAAAGGACATTCCTTTTATATTAGCGTCAAACGAAGCTGTTATTAAATACATGATTGGCAAGAAAATATTCTATTATAAAGTTTCAAAAATTAAAAAAGCAGACACCGTTTTTTACCAATAAAAAAGGATAATCATCCATTAAAAAAGGCAACCAATTTTGGTTGCCTTTTCTTTTTGGCACGCAATTTGAAAATACTGTTATAGAACCATAAAACGCAAGCTTATGAAATCAGTAAAATTACTTTTAATACTTTTTGTTACAGGAGCATTTTTTAATTCATGTACACTAGAAGATACTGTTTATGAAGTGCCGTTAGAAGAAGTTGTAGCAGGATACGATTTATGGTATATAGACTATCATGAAACAACTGGAACAGGAGACGTTCCTTTTTTATCTAAAGCGTTCACCGTTTCATTTTTAAACGGACAAATGTATGCCAATAATAATATTGCTGACATTGGGATTACGGGTAATGGCTTAGGAATTAAGGTGGGAAATTATGATACTTATAAGGGGTATTTAGAAGCATATCATAATGAAGAAGGACGCTATGATTTTGAAATCTATCAAATCTCTGCAAACGAAATTAGAATAGAAGATACATTTAACAATGTTTCGTATTATTTAGTTGGCTATCAAAGAAATAATTTTGATTATGATAAATTGTTTTATGAGAACATCGAGTACTTTTTACAAGAGTATGTTGCTTGGGGGAAAATACACACAAGTACTATGGGTTCTATAAATCCTTTTGACGATGAAAATCACTTGCAATTTACCCCAGAAAACAACACAACATTTTACTCTTCAAAAGATTCTTTTGGCACAGATATTGATATTATAGATTGGAGTTTTGTAGGGGGTTATAATGTGTTTGATGTTCAGGATTATGATGACCTAAAGATTTTAACACTTAATTATGATAACGGAGACACTGAAGAGTTTGAGTTAAGCGTTCTTAATGATAGTGAAATAAGTCTATACCACATAAGTTCACAAACAACATATGAATTTATAGGAACCGGTTTTATTCAATATTTAAAAGGGAATAAATCGAAACCAAGTGTAAGGAATAGTGGTAGAAAACGAACTAAAATTAAAAGAGAAACAAAGATTAGAAGACATTTAAAATAAAGTTTGGTTAGTTGATTTTTAGTTGGTTGGTTAAGCAATCATCTAAAGGGAACCGCTCTAGAGGTAGAGCGGTTTTTTCATGCCCTAAATTTTTATTTTTTAGAAGAATCAAGTTATCTTTATCAAAAAGATATTCAATGGGTTTAACAGCGTTTATTACAGGAGCAACTTCAGGCATTGGTAAAGCTACCGCAGAATTGTTTGCGAAAAACCAGATAAGACTAGTTCTTTGCGGAAGAAGAAAAGATAGATTAGAAGAACTTCAACGAGAACTGGGTAAAATAACCGATGTAACAACATTACAGTTTGATGTTCGCAACAAAGAGCAGGTGTTTAGCGCTATTGATTCTTTGCCAGATAGCTTTAAAAATATTGATATTTTAGTAAACAACGCGGGTAATGCACATGGGTTAAGTACCATCCAAGATGGAGATATTGATGATTGGGATGCCATGATAGATATCAATGTAAAAGGGTTGTTGTACGTGTCAAAAGCAATCATTCCTAAAATGACAGAAAGAAACACTGGTTTTATTGTTAATATTGGCTCAGTAGCAGGAAAAGAAGTATATCCTAATGGAAATGTATATTGCGCTTCAAAACATGCTGTAAACGCGTTAAATAAGGCTATGCGAATAGATTTAAACAAACATAACATTCGTGTTTCGGCAATTCACCCAGGAGCGGTAGAAACAGAGTTTTCTGAAGTTCGTTTTAAAGGAGATACCCAAAAAGCAAAATCAATGTATGCTGGCTATAAAGCATTGCAGGCAGAAGATATTGCAGACATTATTCATTTTGTAGTTACACGTCCTTATCATGTAAATATTGAAGATTTAATCGTGTACCCAACCGCACAAGCAAGTGCAACAATCATGAATAAAAATTAATTTTATGAGTAACTATTCAACTATTATTGCAGGTTGTATGTCTTGGGGGAATTGGGGAAAACAATTTTCTACCAATGAAATGATTGCACAATTAAATGCAACTTTAGAAACAGGAATTACTACTTTTGACCATGCAGATATTTATGGGGGTTATACTACCGAAGCACAATTTGGAAAGGCTTTTCATCAAAGTAACATAAAAAGAGAAGACATTCAGCTGATTTCAAAATGTGGAATTCAATTGATTGGAGAAACAAGAAACAATAAAGTTGGTCATTATGAGTATTCTAGAGAGTATATAATTAAGAGTGTAGAACAGTCTTTAAAAAATCTTCAAACTGAGTATTTAGATCTATTGCTGCTTCATAGACCAAGTCCGTTGATGAATCCAGAAGAGATTAACGAGGCCATTTCAAAATTACAATTAGAAGGAAAAATTAAAGATTTCGGAGTTTCTAATTTTACCCAATCACAAATGGAATTGATTGAAACTAAAAATACAATCAACGTAAATCAAATAGAGTTTTCATTAACAGAAAATTCAGCAATGTTAGATGGAACTTTAGATGCAATGAAAGTTCGCGCAATTACTCCGATGAGTTGGAGTCCGCTAGGAACTGTTTTTAAAGAAGTAACTGAGCAGACTACAAGAATTAGAACTGTATTAAAAGAGCTTTGTAAAAAATACAATGCAACAGAAGATCAATTGTTATTGGCTTGGTTGCTAAAACACCCTTCAAACATTCATCCAGTTATTGGAACAACAAATAGAGATAGAATTGTAAACGCTCAAAAAGCAATACAGATTACATTAGAATTAGAAGATTGGTTCTTATTGCTAAAAGCAAGTCAAGGACATGCAGTACCATAAATGATATGATTAACAAACGCCTTTTAATTAAAAACTTACTATCTCATAATGATGAGAATAGTTTTTATGATAAAAAGCAAAAATTATCACTGCATAACAAAGAAGGCAAAGCAAAGTTTATCAAACATATCTGTGCTTTGTCAAATTCAAACCCTACAAACAATTCTTATATCGTTATTGGTATTGAAGATGAAGTAAACAAAATTATTGGTGTCGATTTTTTTGATGATAGCAAAATCCAAAATTTAGCAAATGCGTATCTAACCAATTCCCCAAAAATTCAATACGAAAACGTCCCTTTTCCAACATTACCACGTCATAAAGTAATTGGGTTGGTAACCATTTCTCCAAATAACAACATTACATCACTAGCTAAAAACTCCTGGAAATACCAAAAGGGAACTGTTTTTTTTAGAAGAGGAAGCAACTCAATGCCTTCTAAAGGAAATTATGAACTTAAAAACACAAATCAAACAATTGTAGCAGCAATTGAAAAAAATGCCCAAAGCAATATTGAACTAACACTAAATGGTGTTTTCGATTTCATCAACAATCATAAACCAGAATACACACCTCAATACAAGGTTTTTAACGAGCAATTTGTGTTGTGTTGGGCAGGAAAAAAATCAATCATAAAGGGAGAAGAATATTTTTCTAGAGTAGATATTGAACTGATTAATGAACAAGTTCGACTGTTTTTTTCAGCACTAGATGAAGTGCAAATTAGTTACAATTCGCATTCATTTATTATTACCGAATATATTTTATTAGGAATTGATAAGAAGGAAACTCATTATCCATTAGAAAAGACAATTATCAATTTTAAAGATAATGGCAAACACGATATTGTAAAAGAGTTTTTGTTTACGCCACCTAAATTTGATACAGCTGTAATTGATCATATTTACAATAATAGCAATCATATTATTGCAAAAATTGTAAAAAAAGAATCCCTTTCTGTTACAGAACATGAAGATGTTTTGCGCTTACCAACCAATTATTTGATTAGCTATTTATATGGTCATTTAGACGCGCCAAATCAATTGCGAAAAGCCAAAGAGTATATCAAAAAC
>JBLFXB010000116.1:0-5307 GCA_047611925.1 Polaribacter sp. | reverse complement strand
CCATATTCTTATGATTGGAATGATTTTGGTAATGGAGCAATTAGAACGAATTTGGCTGCAGGGGTTTATGATGTGACAATTACAGATAATGTCGGCTGTCAACAACAAAGGCAAATAGAAGTTTTTAATACACCTCTTTTTGATGTGAATCCAATAGTTAGCCACATTTCTTGTTTTTCTGAGAGTGACGGTGCTATTCAGTTGAATTTGGTAGGTGGAGAAGCACCTGTTACCGTAACATGGTCTGATGACGCTTCGGCAGGTGTAGATCGATTTAATTTAGCTCCAGGTACTTATCAAGTATCTATTAATGATAACTCTAGCTGTTCTATAGACAGATCATTTGTTGTTAAGGAGCCAGCAAAATTGGTGCTAGACGGAATTGTAACCGATGCTATAGGTTGTGATAATCCAAATAGTGGTGCCATTGATTTATTGGTGACCGGAGGAAAATTTCCTTATACTTTTGACTGGAATACAGGTTTTGCTACTACAGAGGATTTGACAAATATAGGCCCCGATAATTACACAGTTTTGGTTACTGATGCTTCTGGTTGTCAAGTTTCAAAACAATTTACAGTGGTACGTCAAAAGCCAATTATTGCCGAAATAACTACTGAAATTTCTGGAAATTGTGATACTAAGGAAGTCACCCAAAGAAATGTACTGAATGTTACAGGAGGTATTTCTCCATATACTATTACTTGGAGCGGAGGAATTACAAGTGGAGTGAATAATGAAATTATGGATGCTACAGAGAATGGAATCTATACTGCTACGATTACTGATGCTTTGGGATGTGTTAGAACAGAGTCTATAGATGTATTATTGCCAATAATTATAGGGGAGCCAGGTTTTGAATACACATCATTCGGATTAAAAGAATACAATGTGTTATCAGTTAAAGACCCTATCACATTTACAAATACAACTACAGGAGACTATGTGAGTTTTCTTTGGGATTTTGGAAATGGCGTAACTTCAACTGAATTTAATCCAACATATACCTATTTGGATGAAGGAGTATTTAACGTTAGTCTTACTGTTTTTTATCCTTTTAATTGTTCGTATACCATTAATATATCCTTAACTGTTACAAAAGGATATGAGTTGGTTCTTCCTAATGGATTTACACCTAATGGAGATTCTATAAATGATGTAATTAGACCTATTTATAAAGGGATGATTGATGTTGAAATGAGTATTTATGACACATGGGGCTCATTATTATATCATGAAAAATCAGACAAGATAAAAGGTTGGAATGGAACTTTAGAAGGAAAAGAAGTAGAAAACGGAAACTATATTATGGTAGTAAAAGCAATGGTTTTTCATGGGTTAGTTTTGAAATTGAATGGGCCAGTAACTTTAATTAAATAAATTATGAGAAAGATATGTATGCTTGTGTTTTTTTTATTGGTGAAAAACATGCATGCGCAAGACCCAATATTCACCCAGGCTTTTATGATTCCTGAAACTATGAATACAGGTTTTACAGGGTCTACAGAGAGTACCACTGCAGGTATGGTGCATAGAGTGCAATGGCCAGGTTTAGATTTTAGCATAAATACTCAATTTGCATTTGTTGATACTTGGTTAGATGAATTAAATAGTGGTGTAGGAATTAGTATTTTAAATCATAAAGAAACCAAAACGAGATATACGTTTACACAGGTAAATTTTAATTATGCCATTGCAGTACGATTAAGTGAAAACTGGTATTTTAGACCTAGTATTTCTATTGGAGCAGGAATGAAGAGCTCTGGTTTTCAAAACCTTATTTTAGAAGATCAGATTAATATATTTGATGGAACCATAGATATAAACACTATTGATCCTGCGTTGTTAACTAGTCAAATAAAATTTTTCGATTTTAGCTCATCACTTCTTTTTAATAATGAGGCTTCATGGGTAGGAATCACTTTAAGGCATTTAAATAAGCCTAATGTATCAATGACACATGAAGGGAATAATGCATTAGATATGTTTCTTTCTGTACATTCAGCAATCGAAATTCCTTTCTCTATTTTTCCTATTTTCAGAAATATTGATGAAGAACACAAAGTGTATTTTTTATCAAACTTTATGAAGCAAGGGCAATACACAAGATTAGACATTGGTTCTCAATATGTATACGATCGATTTTCTGTAGGTTTATTAGCTGCCATTGATCCTGAAAAACGTAATTTAGATACTCATTTATTAACATCAATAAATGCCTTTATTGGTTTTAAAAAGGAAGGATGGAAGTTTAGCTACTCGCAAGATTTTAGTACTAATAGCATTGGGAAAACTGGAGGAGTTTACGAAATTACTGTTAGCTACAATTTTGAAAATGAAGGATTCAGACGTTTACGATGCCCTAAACTTTTTTAAATTGGATTTTTTTTGGAATTAAAATTAATAAGCAGCATCATGAACACTCAAAATTGCTCTTCCAGAAGGTTCGTCCATGTTTTTGAAAGATTCATCCCATTCTCAAATTAGAAATGGCGCAAAATAGTTTCAGGTTTTCTTGCAGTGCTACTATTAACTATTTTATGATAATTTAATAATTAAATCTTCTGAGTTAACCATCACTCCAGACTTTAAAACAAGTTGTTTTATCGTAGTATCTTCTACAGCAGTAATTGTGGTTTCCATTTTCATGGCTTCAATAATAAATAAAGGTTGATTTTTAGAAATCTTTTCACCTTTTTTTACCAAAATAGTAGACAGCATTCCTTGTAGTGGTGCTCCTATTTCTTTTGGGTCATTTTTATCAGCTTTCACATGTTCTACTTTGTCAATTTTTATCGATTCATCTTTTATTTGAACAGATCGACCTTGACCATTCACTTTAAAATAAACGGTTACCATTCCATCTTTATTTGGTCTTCCAATTGAATCTAAAGTAATTAACAGGGTTTTTCCTCTTTCCAATTCAACAACAATTTCTTCACCTCTTTCCATTCCGTAGAAGAAATTCTTGGTAGGTAAATTTATCAAACTGTCATATTTTAAATGCTTGTTAAAGGCATCTGTAAATACTTTCGGGTATAATTTATACGATAAGAAATCAGTAATATCAATAGGTCTACTTAAATCTTTTTCAAATATTCTTCTAAATTCAGCGTACTCTTTGTCAATGTCTAAAGGTTCTATATGTGCATTTGGTCTATCAATATAAGGTTTTTGACCTTTTAAAATTAGTTTTTGAAGATCTTTAGGGAAACCACCAACTGGCTGACCCAAATCTCCTTTAAAGAAACTCACTACGGATTGTGGAAATGAAATAGTATCACCACGTTCCAAAACATCTTGCACGGTTAAATTATTACTTACTAGATATTGTGCCATATCTCCAACGACTTTCGAACTTGGTGTTACTTTTATGATATCACCAAAAAGAAGATTCACATCTCCATACATTTTGGTAATTTCATGAAATCGATCTTCCAAACCTAAAGCTTGTGCTTGGGGTTTCAAATTGGAATATTGTCCTCCAGGAATTTCATGCTTAAAAACTTCTCCAGAACCTGCTTTTAAACCAGATTCAAAAGGATAGTAATATTCACGAACAGTTTCCCAGTAGTTAGAATATTCATTTAACGAGTCAATATTTAAATTACTTTCTCTGTCATTGAATTTCATCATCTCTACAATCGAATTAAAATTGGGTTGGGATGTCAATCCAGATAAACCACCAAGCGCAACATCAACAACATCAACACCAGCTTCAATAGCTTTTAAATAGGTTGCAGATTGAATAGACGAAGTGTCGTGGGTGTGCAAATGAATAGGGATATTAACCTCTTGCTTTAACGCTGAAACTAGCTCGAAAGCAGCATAGGGTTTTAGTAAGCCAGCCATATCTTTAATGGCAAGAATATGTGCGCCCGCATTTTCAATGTCTTTTGCTAAAGAAGTATAGTATTTTAAGTTGTATTTGGTATTTTTTGGATTTAAAATGTCGCCTGTGTAACAGATTGAACCTTCGGCTAAACCATTCGTTCTCTTACGTACGTGTTCAATACAGGGTGCAATGGATTTCATCCAGTTTAAAGAATCGAAAACTCTAAAAATATCTACTCCATTTTCCCAAGATTGCTCAACAAATTTCTCGATTAAATTGTCAGAATAAGCTGTGTATCCAACTCCGTTTGAACCTCTAATTAACATTTGAAGCAATACATTTGGCATTGCTTTACGTAGTAGTTGTAAACGTTCCCATGGGTTTTCTTGTAAGAAACGCATACAAACATCAAAAGTTGCTCCACCCCAAACTTCCATGCTAAAAATGTCTGGATTGTTTTTCGTATAACCCTCAGCTACTTTTAGCATATCAAAAGTTCGCATTCTAGTTGCTAATAAACTTTGATGTGCATCTCGCATTGTGGTGTCTGTAAAATGAACTTTCTTTTCATTTTTTAACCATTGAGAGAATTTATCTGGCCCTAATTTAGTTAGTAAATCTTTGGTTCCTTCAGGATATGATGCTTGTGAATCAAATTTAGGAACGATTGGTTTGACAAATGTTTTTGTTGGATTTATTTTTTTAACATCGGCATTTCCATTAACAATAATATCTCCTAAATAGGTTACTAACTTTGTTGCTCTATTTTTGGGTGCTTTAAAGGTAAATAAGTCAGGGTTTTTGTTGATGAAATTAACAGTTACTTCTCCTTTTCTAAAGGTTTCATGTTTCAGTATGTTGTCAAGAAAAAGCATATTCGTTTTAACACCTCTAATTCTAAATTCTGCCAATGCACGACGTACTTTTCTACAAGCTCCGTCTAAAGTTCTGCTGTTTGCAGTAACCTTTACAAGCATAGAATCGAAAAAAGGTGAAATAATAGCACCTTGATACACGCTACCTGCATCTAAACGAATACCAAAACCAGAAGCACTTCTATACATTGAAATTTCTCCATAATCTGGTTTGAAATCGTTTTGAGGATCTTCGGTAGTAATTCTACATTGCAGCGCGTAACCAGTAACTTTTATAGCATCTTGACTCGTAATTTTTATTTGTTGATCAGCTAGTTTATAACCACCAGCAATAAACAATTGTGTTTTTACTAAGTCGATATTTGTTACAACTTCTGTAACTGTGTGTTCTACTTGAATCCGCGGATTTACCTCAATAAAATAAATAGAATCATCATCATCTACTAAAAATTCAACAGTTCCAATATTATTATAAGCTACCGCTTTACAAATGTCGATAGCATATTTATAAAGAGCGTCTTTTGTTTCTTGTTTTAAATCGAAAGAAGGTGCGAACTCAATCACTTTTTGGTAGCGACGTTGCACAGAGCAATCACG
>JBLFXB010000115.1:0-5308 GCA_047611925.1 Polaribacter sp. | reverse complement strand
TAGACCATTGACTCCAAGAACTTCCCCAGCGAGAAGAAGAACGAATACTTTTCACCTTAAACAAATGGGTTTCTTTATCACGTATGGTATTGAATTTCTGTAATTGAGAAATATCTGCTTTGTATATGCTTCTTCCGTGCGTACCAACAACCAACTCTTTTGCTTCTGGCTGAATTACTACATCATGAACAGCAACATTTGGTAATCCAGTACTAAAAGCATTCCAAGAAGTTCCGTTGTTAAACGAAACATACAAACCATTATCTGTACCAACATATAAAATATGTTTGTTTTCTGAATCTTCTTTGATCACATTTACCGCAGAGATTGGTATGTTACTGCTAATACTTTTCCAAGTTTGTCCATAATCATCAGACATAAAAACATAGGTTGAAAAATCATCAGAACGCATTCCGTTTAAAGTAGCATAGACTCTTTCTTTCTTGAATTTTGAGGCAATTATTCTGCTTACCCATAAATTTTGAGGCAAGTTTCCTGTGATATTCTTCCAAGAATTTCCTCCGTCTTTCGTAATGTGAATCAATCCATCATCAGAACCAGTATATATCAAACCAAACTGAAAAGGACTTTCAGAAATGGTTGCTAACGTTCCAAAAGGAACATTTCCCTTTTTACCGCCAGTTGTTAAATCATCAGAAATAACATCAAAAGTTACTCCTTGATCCATAGAACGAAGTAATTTATTTGCGCCCATGTATAAAATATCTTGATTGTGTGGTGATAATAAAATAGGTGTTTGCCAATTGTATCTGTATGGAGCGTCTCCTAATTGATGTTTTGGGTGAATTGAAACTCTCTTCCCTGTTTTTAAATTCAATCTAAAATAATAGCCAAATTGAGAACCTGTATAGACCGTTTCGTTATCTCTAGAATCTATTTGCACTTGCATTCCATCGCCTCCGCCAATTCTTTTGTATGGGTAATCACCAGTTCCTTTCCATCGTTTAGAGATGGTATAGCTACTCGGCCCGTACCAAACCCCATTATCTTGTAAACCTCCAAAAACATTGTATGGTTTTTTATTGTCTACATTAATCGCGTAAAATTGCCCAACAGCTTGAGGATTGTTTTTAGACCAGTTTTCTCCATCATCAAAAGTGATGTTTATTCCGCCGTCATTTCCGTTTATAACATGACCGACTTTGTTAGGGTTTACCCAGATTGCTTGATGATCTGAATGCACGTTTGATGCACCAATATTTTCAAATGTTTTTCCTCCGTTATTAGATTTTAATAATGGCACTCCGCCAATATAAATTTTATTTTGATCTAGCTGACTCACACCCATGATACCGAAATAGTATCCGTAAGAACTATACACGCCATCTAAATACTTCTTGTGTGTTTTCTTCCAAGATGTACCTCCATTTGTAGATTTGTATACTTCTGCTCCTATAACTGGAGTGTTGAATAATTTAGAATTTGCATCTTCTAAATAGGTTGCCAAATGACTTGGCTTAATGCTTCCTTTTTGTACAGCTGACTTTACAGATACAGCAGTTTCTTTTTTATCAAAACGATTGCTTCGTAAATAGCTGTTTAATTGTTTGTTGTCTAATTTTATGAAATCAGAAACTGACATTGTTTTGAAATCATCTTTTTGAATTCCATTATCTTTTTTGGCAGGAGTTGCTTTTCTTCTAAATTGATTGTCTAAAAAAGCATACACAACATCATCATTAAATGCTGCTAATCCTATTCTTCCAACTCCAGTTCCAATAGGAAACCCTTTCCCTTTGGTTGTTAATTTTGTCCAAGAAGTACCTGCATCTGTACTTTTGTAAATTGCAGAACCATTTCCATCTCCATCAAAATCCCAAGCTTTACGGATACGTTCCCATGAAGCTGCAAATAGTACGTTTGGGTTTTTTGGAGAAACACTAATATCTATAACACCAGTCATGTCATCAATAAACAATGTGTTTTCCCACGTCTTTCCTCCATCTGTAGTTTTATAAACACCACGTTGTTTGTTTTTAGAATATAAATGACCAATAACACCAATAATTACTTCGTTTGGATTGTTTTTGTTGATGATAATTCTACCAATATGTTGCGAATCGGATAAGCCAACATGTTGCCAGGTCTTTCCTTTGTCAGAAGATTTTAAAATTCCGATTCCGGGATATGAAGAACGAGAAGAATTGCTTTCTCCGGTTCCAACCCAGATAGTTCCATTTTTCCAATCAATAGCAATATCTCCAATGTTTTGAGTAGGAGAATTATCCATAACAGGCGTAAATGAGGTTCCGTTGTTGTTTGTATACCACAAACCACCAGAAGCATATCCAACATAAAACTCGTTTGTATTGGTTGGGTTTACATCAATATCTACTACACGACCACTCATAATTGTAGGGCCAATGTTGGTGAATTCAATGTTTTTAACAATTGAATTTTGAGTTAGTTTTTGTTTTTGGTCCAAAGCATCTTGAATTGATTTTGCTGAGGTTGTGTTTTGTTGAGCCGTAATTGAGAATGTAGCTAGAAAAAACAAAGCTGTTGATCTTAATAAGGTTTTCATTGTAGTTGATTTGAGCTGATGAAATTACCACAACTGCCATCAAAATCAAAAATATTAACAAAAATTTAAGGTTCTTTTTTAAGAACAAATAAGTTGTCAATTTCCAGCGTGTTTTGATAAATACCTTTTAGATAAATAGCTGTACATTTGCAGCGGATAAAAACAACGGTTTTCGTTGTTTTTCAAAATAGATATATGTCGTTTAAATCATTAGGATTATCAGATGCTTTATTAAAAGCAGTTGCCAAGCAAGGGTACACAACACCATCACCAATACAAGAAAAAGCAATACCATTAGTTTTACAGGGAAAAGATGTATTAGCATCTGCACAAACCGGTACAGGTAAAACTGCCGGATTTACGTTGCCAATGTTGCAAATATTAAACAATACGCGTCACTCTAAATTTAGACCAATTAGAGCGTTAATTTTAACGCCAACTAGAGAATTAGCAGCTCAGGTTCATGAGAATGTTAGAGGATATGGAGAGAATCTAGACATCAGATCAACAGTAGTTTTTGGTGGTGTAAAAGCGAAAGCTCAGATAGCAACTATTAGACAAGGAGTAGATGTGTTAGTTGCAACACCTGGAAGATTACTTGATTTAGAAAATCAGGGAGCGCTGTCTTTAAAGAGAGTTGAAATTTTAGTTTTAGATGAGGCAGATAGAATGTTAGACATGGGCTTTTTGAGAGATATCAAAAGAATCATGAGCATGATGCCTTCTAAGCGTCAAAACTTATTATTCTCTGCAACTTTTTCTAAAGAGATAAAAGAATTGGCTGCTACAATTTTAAACAATCCAGTATTGGTTGAAGCAACACCAGAGAACACCACTGCTGAGAAAGTTTCACAAAAGGTATATAGAGTTGATAAAGGAAAAAAAACAGAGTTAGTTGCAAAGCTAATTACTGAAGGGAATTGGAAGCAAGTTCTAATTTTTACAAGAACCAAACACGGAGCAAATAAGTTGACAGAGAAATTGGTAAAGAGTAATATTTCTGCTGCAGCTATTCATGGTAATAAAAGTCAAGGAGCAAGAACAAAAGCGTTGGCAGGTTTTAAAAATAATGATATTAGAGTTTTAGTAGCAACAGATATTGCTGCAAGAGGATTAGACATTCCATTGTTGCCACACGTAATTAATTTTGAGTTACCAAATGTACCAGAAGATTATGTGCATAGAATTGGAAGAACCGGTAGAGCTGGAGCTGAAGGGGAGGCATTGTCTTTAGTTTGTATTGAAGAAATGGAATATGTACGTCAGATAGAAAAGTTATTAAAACAGAAATTAGCTACTGAGGTATATGAAGGCTTTGAGCCTAAAAATAATGATGAGCCTGGGAAACCAAATTCGAGTAAGCCCCAAAGGAAAAACCATCAACCTAAAAAGAGAACAGGAAACTCTTCAAGTTCATCTAATTCACAAAGTGGAAGCAGAAAAAGAAATGACAATAGATCTTCTAGAAGATCATAAATAAAGAGTAAAAAAAAGCCCGATTAATATGTATTAATCGGGCTTTTTTTTTGAGCCTATTTCTACTGTAAATTCAAACCATTTAGCTTCATTGAAGCTCTTTAGTGCGCTTAAATTAAAAACCGTATTGAGTTCTTTTTAGAGGGTGTTTTATTAAAATAAGGTTCCAGGAGAAAAGATTCTTTGTATAAATCAGTACATTTGTTAGCATAAAAATTATAACATGAAATACCATCCAATAAGCAATCAACTTTATATAAAGAATAGAACAAAATTTACTGCTCAGATGAAATCAAAATCGATAGCAGTATTTAACTCTAACGATATTTTTACTACTGGCGCAGATAGTACATTGCCTTTTCATCAGCATAGAGATATTTTTTATTTAAGTGGTGTAGATCAAGAAGAAAGTATTTTAGTGTTATTTCCCGATGCAAGCAACCCGAGTCATAGAGAAGTTTTGTTTGTTACAGAAACAAATGATCATATTGCTATTTGGGAAGGAGCAAAACTAACGAAAGAACAAGCAACTAAAACTACTGGAATTAAAACAGTGCATTGGTTAAGTGATTTTGATAAGGTGTTTTTTGATTTAATGACAGAAGCAGAAACAGTTTATTTAAATACAAATGAACATTACCGTCAATCTGTTGAATTAGAAACCAGAGAAGATCGATTTATTAAAAAAGTAAAAGGAAACTTCCATGCTCATAATTGGGCAAAAAGCGCTCCTATTTTACATGATATTAGAGGAGTAAAAGAACAAGAAGAAATCGCTTTAATTCAAGCTGCTTGTGATATTACCGATAAGGGATTTAGACGAATTTTAGGTTTTGTTAAGCCAGGCGTGATGGAATATGAAATTGAAGCAGAGTTTATGCATGAGTTTCTAAGAAATCGCTCTAAAGGATTTGCATATACTCCAATAGTTGGTTCTGGATACAATGCTTGTGTATTACATTATATTGAGAACAATCAAGAATGTAAAGCTGGAGATATGTTGTTGATGGATGTTGGAGCAGAATACGCAAATTATTCTTCTGACATGACACGTACAATTCCTGTTTCAGGGAGATTTACAGACAGACAAAGAGCTGTTTATAATGCTGTAAATAGAGTGAAAGATGAAGCAACAAACATGCTAATTCCGGGAACAATTTGGTCAGAATACCATAAAGAAGTTGGTAAAATAATGACATCAGAATTGTTAGGTTTAAAATTAATCGACACAGCAGATGTACAAAACGAAGATCCAAATTGGCCAGCGTATAAAAAATATTTCATGCA
>JBLFXB010000114.1:0-5334 GCA_047611925.1 Polaribacter sp. | reverse complement strand
AATGGAGCTGGAAAATCATCATTGATGAGAACAATTGCTACCTTACAAAGTCCTGATTATGGAACCATTACTTTTGGTGATATTAATGTGTTGGAAGACAATATGTCTTTAAGAAAAGTACTAGGATATTTACCTCAATCTTTTGGAGTGTACCCTAAAATGTCTGCAGAAGATTTGTTAGATTATTTCGCGACGTTAAAAGGGATTTCAAATAAATCAGAAAGAAAAGCAATTGTAAAAGAGGTGTTAGAAATTACTAATTTATATGATGTAAGAAGCAAACATGTTGCTGGGTATTCTGGCGGGATGAAACAACGCTTTGGTATTGCCCAATTATTGTTAAATAACCCAAAACTAATTATTGTTGATGAACCAACTGCAGGTTTAGATCCTGCAGAAAGACATCGTTTTTTAAATGTTTTACGTGAAGTTGGTACAAATACAACTGTAATTTTTTCTACACATATTGTTGATGATGTAAAAGAATTGTGTAATGAAATGGCAATTTTAAATGGGGGTAAAATTTTAAAACACACAACACCACTAGAAGCAACACAAGAAATAGAAGGAACAATTTGGACAAAGATTGTTTCTAGAGATGAATTAGAAGAAGCAGAAAAAGTATTCAATATTTTATCTTCTAATTACAATCAAGATAATACCTTAAATATTAGAGTTCATGCTTCAGAAAAACCAGGAGAAGATTTTGAGCAAGGAACACCGCAATTAGACGATGTATATTTTATTGCATTAAAACAAGATGAGCCCGTTATTGCATAATTAGAATGTCAGTTCGAGCGCAGTCGAGAACTAAAACTACACAATTTAACAGTTCAACTTTTATACAACACTTATGTTTTCTACAATATTTAAACAAGAATTAAAATACTGGTTTAAGAAGCCAGCTTTTTATATTTATTTGGCGATATTTTCCATTATTGCCCTATTTTTTGCAGCAAGTTCTGCAGGTATTTTCGATTCTTTAACTGTAACAACAGGTTCTGCTTCAATTGTAAACTCTCCATCTGGAGTCGCAGGATTGTTTAACGGAATGTCTATTTTAATTTTCTTTCTCTTTCCTTCTATTATTGGAGTTTCTGTGTACAGAGATTATAAAAGTGAAATGCATACCATTTTGTATTCGTATCCGTTTACAAAAGCCAATTATTTATTTGCTAAGTTTTTAAGTTCAATTTGTATTGTAACCCTAATTGTATTAGCCATTGGTGTTGCTTTATTTATAGGGTTTAGATTGCCAGGAACAAATTCAGAGATTGTTGGAGCGTTTGATTTTAAATCGTATTTCAATGCATATATTGTTTACATTTTACCAAATATCTTATTATTCGGAGCTATTGTTTTTGCGGTAGTAACTTTTACACGGAATATTGCTGCAGGTTTTATTACAGTAATTATCTTGCTATTTGTTCAAGGGTTAATGGAAAGTTTATTATCTGATCCAGAGAATAGGTTTTTAGCTGCAATTATAGATCCGTTTGGAACATCTGCTTCTAATTATTACACCCGTTATTGGACACTTTCAGAGCAAAATGAATTACATCTACCAATTAAAGGAGTGATTTTATACAATCGTTTTTTATGGCTAGGGATTGCTGCAATCGTTTTTGGATTGGTTTATAAAATCTTTTCTTTTAGCCAGAATGCAATCTCGTTTTCATTTAGAAAAAAGAAATCAGAAAGAGCAACAAAATCTAATTTTGGCGGAATTACTAGAATCAATCTACCAAAAGTAACCTATGATTATTCTTTTTTACAGAACCTAAAAACTACATGGAAACTGTCTAACATCGATTTAAAATACATTGTTAAAAGTTGGCCTTTTATCAGTATTGTCTTAGTCGGATTAATAATTATACTAATTGCCTTATCCGAAGTTGGTAATTTATTTGGTACCGCAACACTTCCGGTAACTTGGAAAATGCTAAGTCAAGGAGGTTCGTTTACGGTAGCAATTAATATTTGTACATTTTTATATGCCGGTATGTTAATTCATAGAGCAAAAATTGCAAGAGCAGACCATTTAATAGATGTAACTCCAATTCCTAATTGGGCGTTGTTATTGTCTAAATTAATTGCGTTGGTAAAAATGCAAATCGTGTTATTGTCGGTAATTATGGTTGCAGGAATCGCTTTTCAAATCTATAAAGGATATTTCGATTTTGAAATTGGTCATTATATAAAAGAACTTTTTGGTTTAAGATTGATAAACTATATCGTTTGGGCATTATTGGCACTATTTGTTCAAACAATCATTAGAAATCCATACTTAGGTTTATTTGTATTGATTGTGTTATCAATCGGAATTCCGTTATTAGGATTGGCAGGAGTAGAGCAATCAATATATAAATACAACCAAGGTCCAGGATTTGATTATTCTGATATGAATGGTTATGGTGCATCTTTTAGAATATACTTTTATTACAAGATGTATTGGTTTTTAGGAGGATTGGTGTTATTAATTACCGCGGCTTTATTTTGGGTTCGTGGAATTCCAAATTCATTTATAGAGCGTTTGTTAATAGCTATAAGGCGTTTTAAAGGATTGACTGTTGCTGGTTTTGTTTTATCATTTTTGGCGTTTTCATATTTAGGACTCTTTGCTTACGACAATACAAGAATGTCATCTAAAGAAAGAGAGCAGAGTAGAGTAGATTGGGAGAAAACGTACAAGAAATTTGAGAACTATGCGCAGCCAAGAATTATTGCTGTAAATACAGAAATGAATATTTTTCCGAAGAAAAGAAATTTTGAAGCTTCTGCAGTAATGACAATGGTAAATAAAACCGATGTTGCTATAGATAGCATTTTCTTAAATCATAACAACTATCCAAGTACTTTTGAGTTTAGCTTTCCAAACACATTGGTGTTAGAAGATACTATTCAGAATTTTGATATTTACAAGTTTGATAAAAAGATTCAGCCAGGAGACACCTTAACCTTGTCGGTAACTATTTATAATAAGAAAAATAAGTTATTAAGAACCAATTCTAATGTTATCGAAAACGGAACGTTTATCAATAGCGGAATTTTCCCAACATTAGGCTATTCAGCTGGAGGAGAATTAAGAGACAATAAAACGCGTAAGAAATTTGGTTTAGGAGAGAACGATTTAAAATCACATCCATCAGATTCTACAGCTTTAAGAGATACGTATATTTCTAAAGATTCAGATTGGATCGATTTTGAAGCAACCGTTTCTACATCCGAAGATCAAATTGCTATTGCGCCAGGATATTTGCAAAAAGAATGGGTAAAAGAGGGGCGAAAATACTTCCATTATAAAATGGATAGCAAGATTTTAAACTTCTACGCATTTAATTCAGGAAGGTATGAGGTTAAAAAAGAAATGTGGAAAGGAATTAGCTTAGAAATCTATTATCATAAAACGCATGATTATAATTTAGATCGCATGATGAATGGAATGAAAGCATCATTAGCGTATAATGTCAATAATTTTAGTCCTTTTCAGCACACACAATTAAGAATTATTGAATTTCCTAAAACTGGAGGAGGATTTGCGCAATCGTTTCCAAATACAATTCCGTTTTCTGAAGCGATTGGTTTTATTGCAGATGTAGATGATTCTAAAGAAGGTGGTGTAGATTACCCTTTTGCAATTACGGTTCATGAGGTTGCACATCAATGGTGGGCGCATCAAGTAATTGGAGCAGACGTTTTAGGAGCCACAATGCTATCAGAAAGTGTATCTGAATATGTTTCTTTAAAAGTGTTAGAACATCAGCAAGGAAAATCTAAAATGCGTAAATTCTTAAAGAAAGCTTTAGATGGTTATTTAACACAAAGAACTTTTGAGCGTAAAAGAGAAAAACCGTTAATGTATAATGACGGACAAGGCTATATACATTATCAAAAAGGATCTTTAGTATTTTATGCAATGAGCGATTATATTGGTGAAGAAAACTTAAACGGAGCCTTAAAGAAATATGTAGAAAAAGTCAAATTTCAAGAACCACCTTATACAACGTCTATAGACATGGTTGATTATATAAGAGAGGCAACTCCAGATTCTTTAAAATATGTAATTAAAGATATGTTTGAAACGATTACTTTATATAGAAACAGAATTATTGAGGCAAAAACGACTGAATTAGAGAATGGAAAATATCAAGTAGATATAGAGTTTGAGATTTCTAAATACAGAAATGATGAAAAAGGGAAAAAGTTTTATGGCGAGAAAGTAGGTGACACGTTAACCTATAAAACAGACAAAATGAAGAGACCTATTTTATCTGTCCCTTTAGAAGATTATATAGATATCGGTATTTTTGCAGAAGAAGAGGTTGATGGAGAAAAGAAAGAGGTAGAACTGTATTTAAAGAAACATAAAATTACTTCCATAAATAATACCATTACTATTATAGTTGATAAAAAACCTGTAGAGGTTGGTGTAGATCCTTATAATAAATTGATTGACACAAAATCTGATGATAATAGACGGAAGTTGTAACTTAGAACTTAATTAAAATGAAACTCACAAAGGAATACTTTGTGAGTTTTTTATGATTTTTCTTTTTTAGATTTTTTTTGACATTTCTTAAATTGTAATATCTTAGCAACCTGATTCTACTATGTTGTTAAAAAAAATTATATACCTATATATCGCATTATTTTCTTTGCACTCTTTTTGTCAAGAAAAGGATTCCCTTCCGTTGTCTAAAAAATACATTCTGATAAAAATTGGCGATACGCTAACTATAGATTTAAATGAAGTTAAGTTATTACCGAAAACAAAGTTTAAAGCAAGAGAGGATATAAACTATTATTATTGGCTACGTAAAAAAGTATTTAAGGCATATCCTTATGCAATGTTGGCAGCTCAAAGGTTAGATACCTTAAATAATAGGTTAGAAAGAATAAAAAGCAAACGTAAAAAGAAGAAATATATAAAAATTGTACAGCAATACTTAGAAGGTGAGTTTACAAATCAGCTAAAAAAACTAACCAGAACAGAAGGACGCATACTAATTAAATTAATCCACCGTCAAACAGGTAAGACCACCTTTAGTCAGATTAAGAGTTTGCGAAGTGGCTGGCGCGCATTTTGGTATAATACGACTGCAAATCTTTTCAGCCTTTCATTACGGACGGAGTACAGTCCAGAGATGAATAACGAAGATTATTTAATAGAAGATATCCTTCAAAGAGCTTTTATCCAAGAGCGATTAGTTGATCAAGCGCCAAAACTGGCTATTGACTTAGATAAAATGTATGCTTCCAACAAGGGATTTATCGATGTAGAAGAGTACAAGAAGTTATTTTTAAAGCTTCGTAAAAAGGGTTCAAAGCGTAAAA
>JBLFXB010000113.1:0-5408 GCA_047611925.1 Polaribacter sp. | reverse complement strand
AAAGAAATTAACAAGGCAGAGGTTGAAATTACATTTGAGCCAACTTGGACTAAAGATATGATGAGTGAAGAAGCAAAGTTAGAATTAGGAATGCTGTAGCGCAGTTCGCAAAAATGAAAACGCTGAACCTTTGTCACTCTGAAACGCTGTGGCTTTGTAACTCAACAACTCTAAACCTCAGAAACAAATGGCTAAAGAAATAATTAATAAAATTGCAAATAGCACCTTGATTACCTTAGACCTTGAAGATTATTATCCGAAAGGAAAAAGAGTAGTGCTTGATATTAAAGATTGGTTATTTCACGAAATCATTTTAAAAGAAAAAGATTTTAGAGCCGATCTAAAAGCGCATGATTGGCAGCAGTATCAAGATTGCTATGTTGCTTTACACTGTTCTTCTGATGCTATTATTCCGTCTTGGGCTTATTTATTAATAACGTCCAACCTAGTGACTTTTGCCAATAAAATTGTTGTTGGAGATTTAGAATTACTAGAAACAGTTATCTACACAGACATTATTAAAGAATTGGATACTACCAGTTTTAGATCAAAGCCTGTTATAATTAAAGGATGTGCAAACAAGCCAATTCCACCAACTGCTTACACGCAATTAATTCAAAAAATACAACCAGTTGCCAAAACTATTATGTTTGGAGAAGCCTGTTCTACAGTTCCTTTATATAAAGCGAAGAAATAAACGTGTTTATATTCTAATTCATCCTATTTTTGTTGCTAATTTTTTTTCGTAATGAAAAACCTCTTTTTTTTCTGCTTCTTATTAACCTCTTCAATTCTTTTTTCTCAAGAAAAAAAGAAAGACAGTATTATTGAAATTCCTAAATGGAAAGTAAACGGACAGTTTACTTTTTTATTCAACCAATCTACTTTTACAAACTGGAACGCCGGTGGAGAGAATACCATTGCTGGTAATTTCGGTATTAACTACGATTTTAATTACAAAAACCATGATTGGAACTGGGATAATAGGATAATTACAGTCTATGGCTTAAGCAATGTAAAAGATGGGGGGTATAGAAAAACAAGTGATCGTTTTGAATATAATTCATTATTAGGTAAAAAGACAAAAAAAGATTGGTTTCTCTCTTTCTTCTTAAATTTTAAAACGCAATATTCTATAGGGTATGATTACAAACCAGATCCAAAAGTAGCTATTTCTGATTTCTTTTCTCCAGCATATTTATCTTTTGGACCTGGTATGTTATGGAAAAAATCTGACAATGCTACTATAAATATTGCTCCTGCTTCAACTAGGTTCACATTTGTTTCGGATGCTTTTTCTGGAAAATATGGGGTGGAACAAGGCGAAAACACCAAAATTGCGTTAGGTTTTAGTTTATCTGCCTACTTTAAATTTAAAATATTTGAAGACGTAACCATGCAGCACATTTTCGCACTATACTCTAATTATTTAGAAAGAGCTCAAAATGTAGATGTCGATTATCAAGTACAGTTTTCTGTTCCAGTAAATAAATATTTATCTATGGATATTCTTTTGCACACCATAATAGATGATAATGCTTCAAGCAAGGTTCAATTTAAAGAAATATTTGGATTGAGTGTTAAATATACGTTCTATAGAAAATAACAGATGCCTTTTCATTAAATTTGCTGTCTTATATAAAAAAAATGATGAAAAGAATTAGTATCGCATTAATCGTAGTATTATTTACAACAATAAGTACTGCACAAGAAAAATCAACTGAGAACGAATCAAAATGGAAGAAAAAAGGAACGATTTCTTTTTTAGTAAACCAATCTTCATTCTCTAACTGGATCTCTGGTGGTGAGAATACCATTGCAGGGAATTTAGGAATCAATTATGACTTCAATTACACCAAAGAAAACTTAACTTGGGATAACAAGCTAATTCTTGCTTACGGAATAAACAATGTAAAAGGAAACGGTATAAGAAAAACGGATGACCGTTTTGAATTCAATTCTTTGGTTGGAAAAAAAACGAAAGGAAATTGGTCGTATTCTTTCTTTTTAAACTTAAAAACTCAATTCACAAATGGGTACGATTATAAACAAACTCCAAAAGTAAAAACCTCTGCATTTTTAGCGCCTGGTTATTTAAGTTTTGGACCTGGTTTGTTTTGGAAAAAATCTGATAATTTTAAAATCAATTTAGCGCCAATTGCATCTAAAATCACAATGGTTTCAGATGAGTTTTCTGGACAATATGGTACAGATTTAGGAAAGAATACACGTTATGAATTCGGTTTTAATGGTTCTGTAAATTACAAAGCAACTGTACTGGAAAATGTGACAATGGAAAATATTTTAAATGTGTATTCTAACTATTTAGATACCCCACAGAACATAGATATTGATTACCAATTAAGTTTTGTTATGCAAATTAACAAATACCTATCTACCAATTTAAACTTGCACACAATTGTAGATGATAATGCATCTAGCAAAGTACAGTTTAAAGAGGTTTTTGGCTTAGGTGTTAATTACATTTTTTAACAAAAAACAAATCAAAAAAAGAAAACCGCAAGTATGCATACTTACGGTTTTCTTTTTTTAGTATCTTTAACACACCAAACAACCGTATGACATTTTTAATTTTATTCGCTTCCCTTTCTATTTTCTTTTCCTTTTTATGCTCAATACTTGAAGCTGTTTTACTAAGTGTTTCTCCAACATTTATTGAAGTAGAAAAGGGTGATAAAAAACCGTATGCTTTTCAGCTAGAGAAATTAAAAAATGACATTGACAAGCCTTTAATTGCTATATTAACATTGAATACAGTTGCGCACACTGTTGGTGCAATTTTAGTCGGTGTACAAGCAGAACAACTGCCGTTTAAAATAGATCTATTTGGAATAAACATTGTAGGAATTGTCTCTACAATTATGACCATTCTTATTTTAATAGTTTCTGAAATCATCCCAAAAACGATTGGAGCTACACATTGGAAAAAACTGGCTAAATTCAGCACTCAAACATTACTGCTGTTTATCTTTTTCTTTAAATGGACAGGAATTCTTTGGGTTTTACAATTGTTCACAAAACTATTTGGAGACTCGGGACATGGGTCTGTATTAAGCAGAGAAGACTTTTCTGCTATGACAGATATTGCAGAAAAAGAAGGTGTCTTTCATGAATCTGAAAGTAAAGTCATTCGGAATTTATTGAATTTTAAAGAGGTTCAGGTTAAAGATATTATGACGCCAAGAACTGTTTTAAAATCTTCTGATGAATCACAAACGATTCAAGAATTTTTTGATGAAAATCCAAATTTACGCTTTTCAAGAGTTCCTTTATATGAAGGAAACACAGACAACATTACTGGGTATTTTTTAAAGGATCAATTATTAGAGGCTATTATAAATGGCAACGGGAATCAACAATTAAAAGATATTAAAAGAGCCATTTTAGTTGCCAAAAGAGAGTTACCTATTCCTGATTTATTGGGACAATTAATTGAACAGAGAGAACATATTGCGCTGGTTGTAGATGAATATGGTTCTGTAAGTGGATTGGTTACACAAGAAGACATGATTGAAACCTTGCTGGGGTTAGAAATCATGGACGAAAGTGACACCGTTGAAGACTTACAAGCCTTGGCTAGAAAAAGCTGGCAACGAAGAGCAAAACGTTTAGGCCTTATAGACGATTTTACAGAAGAAGAATCTTAAATTACTCTTCTGTATATTCATCATATAAAAAGCTGTTATACGGAAAACGTGCAATATGAATTTTCTTTACTTCTTCGTACGCTACCCTTTTAAACTCTTCAATATTATCTTTATTAATTGCAGACATAAATACACAGGTGTTTTCTATATCGCTCATCCATGTTTTTCGCCAATCTTCTAAAGTATAATGCACTTTAGTTTTTTCAGTAACCAAATCATCTTCATCAATCGTTTCATGTGCATAAATGTCTATCTTATTAAACACCATTATAGTTGGTTTGTCTGCACTACCAATTTCATCTAAAACTGTGTTTACAGAAGCAATGTGGTCTTCAAAGTTTGGATGCGAAATATCAACAACATGCAACAATAAATCTGCTTCTCTAACCTCGTCTAAAGTAGACTTAAAAGATTCGATTAATTGCGTAGGTAGTTTTCTAATAAACCCAACAGTATCGGTCATTAAAAAAGGAATGTTTTTTACAACTACTTTACGAACCGTTGTGTCTAGTGTTGCAAATAGTTTGTTTTCTGCAAACACATCACTTTTACTAATCAAGTTCATTAAGGTAGATTTCCCAACATTGGTATATCCTACTAATGCAACACGTACCATTTTCCCACGGTTTTTACGTTGCACAGCCATTTGTCTGTCTATGGTTTTTAGTTTATTTTTAAGAAGGGTAATCTTATCACGAATGATACGTCTATCCGTTTCAATTTCTGTCTCTCCAGGGCCACGCATTCCAATTCCACCTTTCTGCTTATCAAGGTGAGTCCATAATCGTGTTAATCGAGGTAATAAATATTGACATTGTGCCAGTTCAACTTGCGTTTTTGCAGAACTTGTCTGTGCTCTTTGCGCAAAAATATCTAAGATTAAATTTGTTCTGTCTAAGATTTTACAATCTAGAACTTTTTCTATATTTCGTATTTGTGCAGGTGATAATTCGTCATCAAATATGGCTGTACCAATATTATGTGATTCTATATACGCAGCAACTTCTTCTAACTTCCCTACTCCAATAAAAGTTTTTGGATGGGGTTTTTCTAATTTCTGGGTGAATCTTTTTACAGTAACTCCTCCTGCAGTTTCTGTTAAAAACTCCAATTCATCTAAATACTCATCGGACTGTGTCTCATTTTGTAACTGGGTTATTACACCAATTAACACTGCTTTTTCTGAAACAACTTCTCTTTCGTCTATCATATATGGCAAAGGTATAAAGATTTACAATTCTATTAGGTATAAAAACCTTTAATAAACAATAGTTTGTAAATATTAATGAAGTGAAAAACGATTATTTTTTTCCCTTAAAAGCTTCTTTGAGCTTTTCATCATTGATGATATATTTCTTGTACTTACCATCTCTGTATCTGTAATAAATAAAAACAGGCATCAATAAAAAGGACAAGTAGAAAACTCCTAACCCCATTATTATTTGAGCTTTTGGATGCTCTGTTTGTATGAAATAAGTACCAACACACATCCAAATAATAAAAATGATAAATAATATTTTTAACAATAATTTCATTTTAAGTTTTCATTTTTTTTTTAGTTACAAAAATACAAAAACAGTAGTTAACTCGTAACTTCAATTAATTTTTTTC
The DNA here is from genome assembly GCA_047611925.1 of Polaribacter sp. Classification (GTDB taxonomy): domain Bacteria; phylum Bacteroidota; class Bacteroidia; order Flavobacteriales; family Flavobacteriaceae; genus Polaribacter. The sequence goes on along the minus strand of JBLFXB010000113.1, from coordinate 129 downwards.
TGTAAACGGTTAAGAGTTTCGATTTAGATATAAATCCATAATAAACAGTGTCTTTAATTACGGGTAAATTCCATGCACCTGTACGTTGAAATTTTTTCATAATATCGGTCATTTTATCTTTCTCTAAAT
>JBLFXB010000112.1:0-5458 GCA_047611925.1 Polaribacter sp. | reverse complement strand
TTGCTTTTGGTCATTACGAGAAAGCACATTGCTTTACTTTTTTTAGGGATTTACCAAACCGCTTCCGAATTAACCATTGTGCAACCACCAAGTTAGCAATCCAAGAAGCCCAAGCAGCTATTGGATATGCTTCTAAAAAATCCAATTGAAAGGCAATCAATAAAAAAGGCATCCACAATCTAAAAGTGACACCTGTAAACGTTACGGCATAACTACGTATCATCCAACGTTCGTGCTTTTGGATGTTCTTGTTTCTAATCGCTTTGTAGGGAATATAAGTGCACACAAACCAAGCGATAGACATACCTGCAAAACCTAATTTTGCAAATACACCGCCAGTTGCATAATAAGCTGCAACCAAACCAGTAACACTACTTAGCAATACAGCTATGACATATATTTTTCCAATCAATCTGTGCAAGTGTAATTTTTTTGCTCTAAACTTTTTAAGGAATAAAGACCAACCAATCAATAGCGAGAATCCACCCAAAGAGATGTGTGTGTAAAAGGCAACATTCCAAAAAGTATTTGCTAATAATTCTGGTGTTTTATTTGATAACAATCCTTCGTTGTGATTTACTTCTAAAAAGGTTAATGGATACAAACCAATGGCAATTGCCAAGAAAACAACCAGCACCCAAAAAGAGGTATTTGCAAATTTTTTAAAAGGTGATATTGATAATTCTTTGGTTGAAATAGACATGGACACTTCTTGTTTTTAAATTTGAAGCAAACATAGGCAGTCTATAACTTTTGAGCGTGTCAACTTGTAAGATGACACCTATTTTTGAACGGTAAGCGCGTATTGAGAAGGTGTAAAACCTGTATGTTTTTTAAAAGAACGATTGAAAGAAGATTTTGAATTAAAGCCGCAATCGTACGCCAATGCAAGTAATGTGTATTGTTGGTTTGTAGGAACGGCAATCAATCGTTTAAATTCTGCTACTCTAAAGGCATTGATAAAGTCGAAAAAGTTTTTTTCTTCTTTTTCATTGATTATTTGTGATAGGTAATTGGGTGAGATGTCTAATTTCTGTGCCAAATCGTTTAAAGAAAGTGAACTTTCGGTATAATAGCTTTCTTTGGTGATTTGCTCAATTAAGTTTTTGTATAAATTTTCAGCTATTTCTGTAGAGAGACCAGAGCTTGCATATTTTACTTTTTTCTCTTTGGATGGGTTTTGTTTTAGTGATTTTACATTGCTAAAAATATCGCGTTGCTGTACGCCAAAAAAACCAATCAAAATTACAAATATAGCAACACCTCTAAAAATATAGAATCCGTTGTTAAAGAAAATTACTATCACCCAAATGGCACCAATACCAACAATTAATAATTTTAGCCATTTTAAATTGATGTCTTCAATAGTTGAAAACTGATTGCGAATGTTTTTTTTATGTTTCCATAGAAGAAAACTAGACCAGCATACATACACAATACCAGCAGCAAAAATAAGAATCAGATTTATGAGCCCGAATAATTCACTATATCCTTTTCCTTTGTTTTCTAAAATGATACTTTTTTCATCACCTGGTAATAAAAAAAACGGAATTAAAAACGAGTAAGAGAGTAGTGCCGGAAGTAAATGTAGCAATACCACAGACTTTTTCTTCGGAAATTGATTGGTTACCGTGGCAACATAAAAATATAAGAACACGGCTTGTAATAAAGGAATTGGCAAATGCACTCCAATTAAAATTGGAGAAATCTCTGTGAAATAATTTGCATAGAACAAAGCTAAATGTGCAGCCAATAACAACATCCATAACAGCAGAATTATATCTGAGTTGGATTTTTGTTTCTTGTTTAAAAGCAATGCCGAAATAAATAGGGCGATGCTTGCACCTGCAATGTAAATCATAATTTTGGTTGTTAATCAATAGCGAAAGTACTATTTTTTTCAGTCTCAAAGGTTCAGAGTCGCAGAGTTTCAAAGTAAGGAAACGTTATTTTGATAAAGAGATTGCTTCGCTTGGTTCGCAATGATGTTGCTTTTCATCATTGGATATTTTTCAGAATAAAAACACCAAGACTCGGTTTTTTTGTTTGGTGTGTCATCTTGAGCCCATTAAAATGTCAGTAAAGCAAAAATGAAAAAGAAAGGTTTTTTTAAGTTATTTGATACTCTAATTTAGGAACAGAAGAAATTTGATATTGTGTATCAATAGTGATCGTCTCTTTTGAGTTTTTAGGAATGTCTTTAATAAATATAGGAGTTGTTAAGCCGCTTTGATTGATTAGGATAGTTTCGTCTTTATACACTTGTATTTCAGTAAGAATTGCCAGTTGATTAAATTCTTGTCGCTTTTTAGGATCAATAATAATTTGTTTTTTTGTGAAAGAAATATCAGTATTCTTACCTTCTGTTCTTTCCTTTTGGTTCGGAGTAAACATAGATTCTCTGCTAACTTCAAATACTTTTTGCTCTTTGTGATAATCTTTCAATTGCATTTTTTCCATCGGAATTCCCGCTTTTTTAAGTCCAATAAAAAGTTCTATTTTCTTTGGTATAAATATAGAATCGTCTTTTGCTTGCTCCATTAAATTTAAAAATATTGGCACTTGTTGTTCTTTCGCTAAGGCATTTTGCATGGTTTCACTGATAATAATATCGGGTTTGTTTTTAGGATCTATTTGATACTTGGTAGCGTCCTCTTTTACATAAGTAATGTCATGCTCGTCTAAGCCTATTTTTGAAACCGTATTTTGTAATAACTGAAAACTTAACGGGTTTATTTCTAGAAATGTATAGGTGATTTCTTGTTTTGAATATTTACAAATAAATGGAAGGATTAATGTCGCAAAAGGACCGGTTCCTGCATACAGAATATGCAATGGTTTTTGTATGTCAATTTTATCTTTAATAGCTTTATCGATGCCTCTAATAAACTGTCGCGTTCTTAATAAATCATCTAAGCAAAGTGCAGCCCAAAATGTGCCAAGAGCCATGCCGTTTTCAAATAGAATATCATCGCGTCCATTTTTTGCGTCTAGATCTTGCTCGCAAATAGCATTTAAAAGAGCTTTATACTCTTCAGATGCTTTTGATAACTTTAGGTAGTCAAGAGTGTCTTCAAGATATTCAGCAGTAACACGTATTATTTCTTTCTGTAAGTTCATTCATTCAGAATTATTTTATTGTAGCCTTTAAAATAGTAAAAAGAGAAGTAGTTAGCCATATTGAAATGACATTTCTAAGAATAAAAGCAATAATCAGGTATTTGTACCTAGTGGAAAGTAGTTAGTTATGAGTGTTTGGTTTTTAAAGAGTGTTACAAAGTGGCAGAGTTGTATTCTAATAAACAGATTGTTTCACTGTGTTCGCAATGAAAATCTTAGATAAGCGACAATAAAAAACCTAAAACAGAAGCACCCAAAACAATAAAAGCGGAGTTTAATTTCTTAAACCCAAAGACAACCAAGAGACTTAAAACAGCAATACTGGTCGTTTTCCAATCTGTTATAGCTTCTTTCCCCATATCTATACAAACTGCTAAAATAACTGCTACAGCACCAATATTTACAGCATCTAATAACGCTGCTATATAATTAGATTTTCGCAAACGTGGCATGAGCGGATTTAAAATAGAAACAAAAACAAAAGAAGGTAAAAAGATGCCAATTGTTGCTGCCAAAGCTCCCCAAAAACCATTTAGTTGCCAGCCAATAAATGTGGCGGTAGATAATACTGGGCCAGGCGTGAATTGTCCAACAGCAATGGCGTCGATCAGTTCTTGTCTGGTTAATAAACCGGTTGCTACCAATTCAGCATCTAAAAAAGCAAACAATACATAACCACTACCGTATAATAAAGCACCAACTTTTAAAAAGATAAATAAGACCTTTAAACTGCTTGCATTTAACAATAATAAAGGTGCAAAACTCAGTGTTTTTGTTTTTGAGTTTTGTATAATAAACAGCCCCAACCCAACTGCTCCACAAGAAAATAAAGCAACAATTTCATTGAGTCCAAAAAAGGTAGCGACTAAAGTGAATACTCCTAAAACACCCAATGTTTTTGTTTTGAGTGCTTTTGATCCTAATTTATAAACAGCAGCGATAATAATAGCAATTACTGCGGGTTTAATTCCGTAAATAAAAGGTGCTACTTCTGGTAATTGTCCATATTCTACATACATCCACGCAAACAACATGGTAATAACAACGGCAGGGAAAATAAATGAGATTCCGGCTACCAACATGCCTTTCCAACCACCACGTTCATGCCCACAATGCATGGTCATTTCTGTAGAGTTTGGACCAGGAATTAAATTAGTCGCTCCAATTAAATCTAAAAAGTGTTGTTGAGAAATCCATTTGCGTTTTTGAACCACTTCATCTTGCATCATGGCAATATGAGCGGCAGGACCACCAAAAGCAATGCTTCCCAATTTAAAAAATAAGGAAGCAATTTCTTTTAAATTGTTTTTCTTTTGCATTTACAAAATATACTAGGTTATAACTTTTTTGTAGTAATATAAAAGTTAGGATCTACTTTAAATGTAGTTTCTGGATTGGTTACCCTAATCGTTTTCCAAAAAGTAGTAGGTTCCAATGTTTTTATGTCTCCGTTGATGTTTACTTTTATTGGTAATTTAAATCCTTTTACAGTGTTTGTCCAACGGTATTTTAATTGATTTCCTTTGATAGTGTATTCTAATTCTGGAATGCGAATATCTCTTAAATATTGATTAAAAACAGAAGATAAATCAATGCCAGAATGTGTACTTATATAGTCTTCAATCTCTTTTGTAACCACTGTTTTGTGGTAAAAGGTTTTGTTTAATCCACGTAAAATAGTTCTCCATTTCTCATCATTATTTATCAATTGACGAATGATGTGTAACATGTTTGCCCCTTTATAATACATGTCTCCAGAACCTGAGGCATTTACATTATAAGCGGCAATTATTGGTTTGTCATTTCGAATTGATTTTCTGGTTCCAATTACATATTCTGAAGACGCTTTTTTACCGTAATAATAATCTAGAAATAAGTTTTCTGAATACGCCGTAAAGCTTTCATGAATCCACATGTCTGCCATGTCTTTATAGGTAATGTTATTGGCAAACCACTCGTGACCGGCTTCATGAATAATGATGAAATCAAATTTTAACCCCCAACCAGTTCCAGACAAATCACGCCCTAAATATCCTTGTTTATATTGATTTCCGTAGGTAACAGAACTTTGGTGCTCCATTCCTAAATATGGTACTTCTACCAATTTAAAGCTGTCTTCATAAAATGGATATTTACCAAACCAATGTTCAAAAGCTTTCATCATTTTTGGCGCATCTTTAAAATGGGCTTTTGCTTTTTCTAAATTGTCTTTTAATACATAATACTCTAAATCTAACGGGCCATCTTCTCCTTGGAATTTCTCTGAAAAATGTGCATAGTCTCCAATATTTACGTTAATTCCGTAGTTATTAATTGGATTTTTAACTCCCCAATGATA
>JBLFXB010000111.1:0-5458 GCA_047611925.1 Polaribacter sp. | reverse complement strand
GCAGTGTTTTTAAAATGGGTATTTCCATTTAAAATAGTGTTGCTATAATGTGCAGTATCTGTAAAATCTAACTCAGGTACATTGATAAAGGAGTTGTTGACATCGTTAAACTGAATCATATTATTGTGAACAGCATAGTTAAATAAGCTTCCTTCTACCTTGTCCAAAACAAATTCAATATTGTTATTTCCTTCAATAATGCAATTGGTGAAATTAGCAGCGTGTAAATCTCTAGTTTCGGTAACTTCTTGACTTGCATCATTTGTGTAGGTAAAGAAATTATTAACTAAAACGGTAGGTAATTGCCTTGCTCCGTTATTCCAATAATTGGCAAAAGTTGAATGTGTAAAATTATAGGTTCCCCCAATTGTACACGCTAAACTAGATTGCCCGGTATTTCCAATTACTAAGTTTTCTCCTTTAATATTGGTTTCTCTACCTAGAATTCCATAATTAGAACTGTTGTGAATCTGCGTGTTTTTTATATGTAAGGTTGGCGTTGAGGTTGCTCCAATAGAATCTACTAAAATACCTACAATGCTGTTTTTAATTGTAGCGTAATTTATTTCGTTGTTGGTGCTTCCTGCACGCATCCAAATAGTTCCCCATTGTCCAGGTGCATTGTTAAAACGATGCTCTAAACGATCCCCTTCAAAAACAACTTGGTTGTTTAAAGTTCCGTTTACTTTTAAAGAGGCTTTTTTATCTACAATAAGCCCAGAGTTAGTGTGGAAATAGATTTTTGCGCCAGCTTCTATCGTTGCTGTTTTATTTTCTGGAATTGCCGCATACCCGTAAATTACATAGGGTTTTATGTTTGTGAAAGTCAATTCAGAATCTTTTAAAAATCGACCTTTAATAGTTGTCGGTTTTCCATCTAAAGTCAAAGAATCAATTTTTCTTGAAATAGGATCTTTCCCCGGATAAATAAAAGTAGCATCTTGAACTAACGTAACCAAATCTACATTTTGCGCATTAGAACCCACATCAAATAAAATTCTATCTGTGTATAAAGGGTTTGAAACAGCACTAAAATCGATGGTAGTTTCAATAAAAATATAAATACTGTCTTTAGCTAAAATAGCAACATTCTCAAAAGTGTCTCCCGGCATTCCATCTACACTTAGTCTGTAGTTAGAAGTGTTTCCATTTTCTAATCCAATGAATGGAATTGTAATTGCATTGCTGCTTTTGTTGTATACTTTTAAATTATAAGTGCTAGAACCAATATTGGTGAAAACAGTGTCTAAAAAAACGGTGTCTTTAGAAAACGTTAAATTCCCTAAACTAGGTGCTGTTTCAAAGTCTTTTCTGCAAGAACTCATAGAGATGAGCGTTACAGTTAAGAGTGCTGTTATAAAATGGTTGAATATATTTTTTCTTTTCACTTCGAGTGATTTTACTTGGAAAATAATAGCTAGAAATCTTGATCTCGATAGATTCTAAAATATTTTCAAAATGCGAGATCTCACAGCCAAATATAACATAAAAAAGAGGTATTTATTGTTTTACCAATTCAATTTCAAATAGCTTTCCCCATTTTTTACCAGTAACAAAAATTCGATTTGAATTCTTATCATAAGCAATACCATTTAGAACATCATCATCTTGTAACGTTTGATCTTTTAAGATAAGCTCTCTTAATCCGTTTAGGTTTGCAATTCCTTCTACAATACCATTTTCTGGGTTAATAATTACAATAAGAGATTTAATAGGTTTGTCTGTAATCCATCTATTTGCATAGATTTTCCCATTAATTAGTTCAAGCTCGTTTAATTTGTCAATTTTACCTTTATTATAATATACTTGAATCGATTTTTTTTCTTGTTGTGTGTTTCCGTCCAAGAAATAAATCTTATGTGTTCCGTCAGATTTAAGTAGGTCTGTTCCGTTATTTGTCAATCCCCAACCTTGTTGACTCCAAGCGTAACTAAACTCTCCTTCTTGTTTAAACGTTTCCAAATCATAGGTAAAACCTTTTTTTGCTACCCAAGTTAACCAATGAATTTTATCATTTAGGATGGTCATTCCTTCTCCAAAATATTTTTTATCTAATTTGGTTTCTTGTAGAATATTTCCTGTTTTTAATTCAACTTTACGTAAAACCGATTTTCCTCGTTGTCCCGTTGTTTCATATAAAAAACCATTATGAAATTCCAGTCCCTGTGTATATGCGTTTTTATCGTGAGGATAGGTATTGATTAACTTATAAGTATAGATAGTGGGTGCTATATTTGAAAGGATCTCTACAGAATTGTTGATTTTTTTTGTTTTCTCTGGGTAAAATGCCAATGCAGAAACCGCGAACTTTCCAACACCTAAGTCTTTTGTATTAAAAGTAATTGTGTTTCCTTTTGATGCAACTCTTTTTCCGTTGACAAAAAAGTGAATAGAATCGATTTGTTTGTTGTTCTTTTCTGTTAATGTTGCCGTACCTTGTTCAGTAAAAACCAATGTTTTACTAGTGGTTAGCGTGAATTTATAAGGGGCATTACAAGAACTTAGAACCAATAAACCTGTTATTAAAGCAACAATATGTTTGTGAAAACGCATAAGAAATAAATTTTTACACAAATAAACCAAATTATTTCCTTGTATTTTTAAAAATATCGTTAAATTTGCAGCCTTAAATAGTTAATATTGGTTATTTAAGGATTAAGAGTAAGAATTTACCAACTTAACTCTTTTATAAACAAATTATATAAAGATTATAAAAGTAATAGTAAGATGAGAAAAGGTATACACCCAGAAAATTATAGAATGGTAGCTTTTAAAGATATGTCTAACGGAGATGTGTTTTTAACAAAGTCTACTGCTAATACAAAAGAAAATTTAGAAGTTGAGGGTGTTGAATACCCATTAATCAAATTAGAGATTTCTAGAACATCTCACCCGTTTTACACTGGTAAATCTAAATTAATTGATGCTGCAGGACGTATCGATAAATTCAAAAACAAATACGCAAAATTCAAGAAAGAGTAATTTTCGAATTTTCAACATATTTAAAAAGCCTCGACATTGTCGAGGCTTTTTGTTGTTATACGTGTTAGTTTACAGACGTTAAAATGTCTAAGAGTATTGGTGTTAAAGCTCAATTTGTTAGAAATTATTTCTTTGGAGATTTGTGTTTCGCTAACGGATTTGTATATGAAAAGTAGAGAAGGAGATAAGCACTTTCGTTTTGGTTTATTATTTAGCGGATTTTGTTAATACTCACAGACCTTCGGTTTAGCACAAACGCCCTATGTTTTTTACACATTGTTACCTAACGTTTTTTTTATCATTCCAATGCTCTATTCTCTTCTCTATTTCTTTTTTAGGTAGTCTATTGTTTAACTGATATAGTTGTTCTATTTTCTCAATAGCAAGACTAAAACCTAAAAGTTTTTGTTTTATCAACTCATCTAAAATATATAAAATGCCTCTGACTTCAATACCATCTTTACTGACTTGTTTACGAAGTTTTCCATCACCTGTTAGCAGAGTTCCTGATAATTTTTCACTGTAATGCCAAACTGAACAATCTTCAAAACTTAATCCACTTGAAGATTCTAGTAATGCAGATATTTTTTGAAAATCAACTAATTCTTCCGTTTCTATGATTTTCAAATGTCCATTTTTATTTAAAATTGAAATAGGACTTCTTTGTTCTTCATTTAATTCTTCGTAGACAAAATCAGTTGTATATAGGTCAAAGTCTAATTTTGAAAAGATATCTAACAAATCTAATTTAGCTAAATCTATTAAAATATTTGCGTCATTTATAACGATTTTCATAAGGCTATTCTAAATTAAAGCATAATTTTCTTTAACAACCTCTATGTTCTTACTTAATAGAGAAGAAGCCTTACTAATACTTATATTTTCTTGAGCTAATGCTCTATAGATAAGTCTTTCGTATCGGTTTGATTTTTCTGGAGTTTCAAATCTTGAAAGATTTATATCTTTTTTTAAACTAGGATTAAAATTCTGTTTTATATAAAATTGTTTTTGACGTTCTTTAGATAGAATTTTGGCATCTACTAATCTATATACTAAAGCCGGAATACTAATTCCGTATTTTTTTTGAGTAGAAATTAATTCAGTCAGAGTTATACCTTTTCTCTTTCCTCCGAATTCATCTATTACAATGTTTTTAGGTAAAAGAAATTCTGAAGCAAATTTATTACAATAGTTCTCTTCTTCATTTATTTCACAATTCGGAAGGTTTAATAATAAATGTCCTAACTCGTGAAGTAAAGTAAAGCGCTTTCTTTCTACAGGGAAATTCCCATTGACAACAATTACAGGATATTTGTCATTTACGTAAGTAGCTAAGCCATCAAATTTATCGTCAGTATCATAAAGCTCGATTACTTTAATTTCTTTATCTTCTAAAAGTTGTATGATATTATGAATTGGGTCAGTACCAATGTTCCATTCATTTCTTAAATTTAAAACAGCAGTTTCGACATCTTCAATATTATTAATTTTATGATTTTCAATAATATTTTTAAAAGAATAATCTATGGACAAAGTGTCTTCAATCCATAAATAATTTTCAAGATTAATTTTGATTTGCTCTTTTAGTGAATTTTGCTTTTTCATAGAAAAGCTAGATTTCTTTCTAAAATTTACTTCCCCAATATCTACTTTGAAAGAATTAAAGAAATAATCAATTTTCAAATCGAAAAGTCGTGATAGTTTTAATAGTTTGGAACTGGTAGGCATAGAAGTTCCTTTTTCATATTTGCTTACCATTTGCTTAGAAATCTCTAATTCGTCTGCAATATCTTGTTGAGACAAACCTTTAAGTTTTCTAGCATTTTTTATTCTATATGCAACTAGTTTTTTCATTTTAATTTAATTCAGTTGACAAATTTACATAAATATAGCTAAAAGTCAACTAAAAATCTAATATTTGAGTGAGTTTTTTAATGTTGGGTAACAATGTATAATAAACGTAGGGCGGTAGAAAGTGATAGACTTTCAATTTAGATGATTTTGTAGAGATAAAAGCGTTTGAGTTTAGCGCCCAAACGCCTTATGTTTATTATACATTGTTACCTAGCGTTTTTTCAATTTAGAGGATTAATTTTCTATTAAACAGATAATACATACCATTTCGAGCCATTATAAATTAGCGTTAATGAACGTTGATTAGTATTACCAAATAAAGTCATTATTGAAGTTCCATAATCTGAAGTATCTTGTCTAAATACTTTTCCATTAGGGTTTACACTAATATTTGCTGGAGCACTAGAAAAAATGTGAATTACTTGACCTGTAGCTGGTGTTGATGGTAATGTAATAGTAATAGTTCCAGAGGCTACGATAAACTGACTAGTTGTATTTAAAGTTGTATTTGAATTTACAGTATTCATAGTTAAGTTAGCTCCTGTTGGTCCAGTTGCACCAGTTGCACCAGTTGCACCAGTTGGTCCTGTAGGTCCAGCTACTGTTGAAGCAGCTCCTGTTG
>JBLFXB010000110.1:0-5598 GCA_047611925.1 Polaribacter sp. | reverse complement strand
TAGCAATTGCTTCTGATAGGGTTGAAAATGAATGGGTGTTTTTAACTTCAAAAATAAAGACAATAAATAGCGAAAGCGCTGTTAAAAAAGAGATGACTATATTTCCAATAATGGCAATTCTTTTTAATGATTTAGAATACCAATACAGTAAAATAATTGTACCTATAAAGAAAATTGAATACGAGATGTTTCCTTTAGAGTACGAGGTGTAAATACCTAAAATTAATCCGACACATGTTAAGATGAAGTATGCACGTATTCCGTTTTTTTTTGAAATTGTGTTGCCTATAAAAACGCTAGTTGGTTTGTTTATTTTATCAGTATCAACATCATAAATGTCATTAATAATATATCCTGAAGCTGTAATGCAAAGAATAGCTATTGCGACTAAAATAAATTGGAAATCTGTACTTGTAGAAGTAAAGGTATTGATGATTGCGTATTTAGTTAAAACGAGCGTCAACAAAACCATCAATAGGTTTTTATAACGAATCAGTTTTAAGATAGAAATCATGTTTAGAAGTTCTTTTTAATTCTATCTAAATCGCGCTTGCTATCTCTATCTTTCATTGCTTCACGCTTGTCATGTGTTTTTTTACCTTTTGCCAACGTAATATCTAATTTTGCCCACCCTTTATCAGTCATAAACAAACGTAAAGGAACAATGGTTAACCCAGAGTTTTTTACTTCTTTTTCTAATTTTTTTAGTTCGCGTTTATTTAGCAATAAACGACGTTCACTTTTTGGCTTGTGATTAAAGAAATTTCCATGAGAATATTCTTCAATAAACATGTTTACTACAAATAGTTCGCCTTGTTCATTAAACTCACAAAAACTCTCTGTTATACGCGCTTTACTTTCTCTGATCGATTTAATTTCAGTTCCAGTAAGCTGAATTCCAGCAGTATATTTATCTAGAAATTCGTATTCGAATCTCGCTTTTTTATTCTGAATGTTGATTTTTTTCTGCATTTCAAAAGCAAAGATAATCATAAAAATCAGGTTGAATAAAGTATTCCCGCAAAAGTAGAGCTCAATCCATTATTAATTGGTTTTGGTATCCTTATGAGATTTTAACAAATAAGTTTCTCTAAAGGAAAAGGCTGTCAATTTTTGACAGTCTTTTTTATTAACAAAATTTTACGATATTTGAGCTCTTGATTGCTGTAATTTTGAGTCAATCAACCGACTGAACTAAACAAAAACACATGCGTAACATCTTATTTTTAGTAATCCTATTACTAGCAGCCTGTAAACCAGTAGAAAAGCCTCTAACTGCACTGCAGATAATCAATAAATCAATTGCTGCTTCTGGTATGGATAAAATTGGAAACTCAACAATTGAATTTCAATTTAGAAATAGAGATTATAAAGCCACTAGAGATAATGGAAAGTTTTCTTTAGAGAGAATTACCACAAAAGATGATACAGTTACCAGAGATATATTGTCAAATAACGGATTTGAACGTTACCAAAATTTTGAATCTGTAATTGTACCAGATGATATGGCAGCTAGATATTCTGCATCCGTAAATTCGGTACATTATTTTTCTGTTTTGCCTTATGGTTTAAATGATACAGCAGTTCATAAAAAGTTATTGAAAGAAGTAACTGTTAAAGGCAAGGAGTATTATAAAATAGAAGTTACTTTTAGTGAAAATGGAGGAGGAGAAGACTTTGAAGATGTCTTTATATATTGGGTAGGAAAAGAAAATTTTCTAGTTGATTACTTGGCGTATTCTTATCATACAAGTGATAGTGGAATGCGTTTTAGAGTCTTAAAAGAACAATGTGTAAGAAACGGAGTTCGTTTTGTAGATTTTCACAATTATAAACCAAAAAATGCATCTATCTCATTAGAAGATATAGATGCAGTATTTGAAAATGGTGGTTTAGAAAAATTATCAGAAATAGTTTTAGAAAACATAAAAGTGGTACAAAATTAATGTACCACTTTTACTAAAACACTTGTAGCACCTCTTTTTGTTACGGTAACAATATATAAGTTGTTATTATTGTCATCTGCAATTTGTGGGTACTTTTTCTTACCTAAAATTTTATTTACAAAAGCAGGAGTTGTATTACTATGACCAACAACCAATACATTTTTTCCTTTGGTAGTGTGTTTAAAATCATCATCATACATTTTTCTAGGATTATAAACATGTATTTTCAACCCATTTTTAGTAGCTGTAGGTTGCGCTGTCTCTTTTGTTCTGTTATATGCTGTAGTATACACCATGTTTATGTTTGCAGCAGATAAAACAGTTGCCCAATGGTCTGCGCGTTTGGTTCCTTTATCGGTTAAATGTGCGTCTTTATTCGTTGTATCTGTTCTGTTTTTTTCTGCATGACGAATTAAATAGTAGGTGGTAACATCTTCCTCTTTTTCTTGAGAAAAACTAGCAATTGTACTAAAAGCAAAAACAATAAGTAGTAAATATTTTTTCATTTTATAAAAGTTTAAAACACGAATATACATAAAAACAAAAACGATGTTTAAATAACACCGTTTTTTAACTACTTTTTAATTTTGATTCAACTCAGATTGATTTCTAAAGACTAACTTTTCATCAAAAGCATCTAATAAAATAATACTATTCGTGGTTATTTTACCTGCTAATATTTCTTTAGACATTTGGTTCAATACTTCTTTCTGAAGTACACGCTTTACGGGCCTTGCACCAAATTCTGGCTGATAGCCTTTCGCAGCTAAATACGCAATTGCTTCATCAGTTGCATCTAAGGTAATGTATTGTTTTGCAATCATCTTTATAACAATATTCAATTGCAACGTTACAATCTTTTTGATGTTCTCTTTAGACAGTGGTGTAAACAGGGTGATGTCATCAATTCTATTGATAAATTCAGGTCTTACAGTTTGTTTTAACAATCCTAAGACCTCTGTTTTTGCCAATTCCATTGTGGTGTAAATATCTCCTTTTAGATTCTCGAATTTCTCTTGAATAATTTGGCTTCCTATATTTGATGTCATGATGATAATGGTATTTTTAAAATCAGCAACTCTACCTTTATTGTCCGTCAACCTTCCTTCATCTAATACTTGTAATAAAATATTAAACGTATCTGGATGTGCTTTTTCAATTTCATCTAATAACACTACTGAATACGGCTTTCTTCTTACTGCCTCTGTCAATTGACCACCTTCATCATAGCCAACATAACCTGGAGGTGCTCCAATTAATCTACTTACAGAATGACGTTCTTGATATTCGCTCATATCTATACGGGTCATGGCATTTTCATCATCAAATAAATAACTTGCCAATGCTTTTGCTAATTCAGTTTTACCAACACCAGTTGTACCTAAAAACAAGAAAGAGCCAATTGGCTTATTCGGGTTTTGCAATCCAGCTCTAGAACGTCTTACAGCATCAGAAACAGCTTCAATTGCTTCTTCTTGACCAACAACACGTTTGTGTAATTCATCTTCTAAGCGCAATAATTTCTCACGTTCAGATTGTAACATTTTAGTAATCGGAATTCCGGTCCATTTTGCCACAACTTCGGCAATATCATCATAGGTAACTTCTTCTTTTATTAAGGTGGCATCTCCTTTGCTAGCCAAAGCTTTCTGCTGTGTTTCAAGTTCTTCTTGTAGCTCTTTAATTTTACCATAACGCAATTCTGCTACTTTTCCATAATCTCCATTACGCTCAGCTTTATCAGCTTCATTTTTTGCGTTTTCAATGCCTGTTTTAGCAGTTTGAATTCCGTCTACAATACTTTTTTCACTTTGCCACTTTGCATTTATTTCGTTGCGCTCCTCTCTAATATTTGCCAATTCAGCATTTAGCGATTTCAATTTAGCTTTGTCATTCTCTCTTTTGATCGCTTCAATTTCTATTTCTAGTTGCATTACTTTACGATCTAAAATATCCAATTCTTCTGGTTTTGAATTGATTTCCATTCGCAATTTTGAAGCAGCTTCATCCATTAAGTCGATTGCCTTATCTGGCAAAAAACGATTTGTTATATAGCGCTGAGATAATTCTACTGCGCCAATAATAGCTTCGTCTTTAATACGAACCTTATGGTGTGTTTCATATTTTTCTTTAATTCCCCTAAGGATAGAAATTGCACTTTCTGTATCAGGCTCATCAACCATAACTTTTTGAAAACGACGCTCTAAAGCTTTGTCTTTTTCAAAGTATTTCTGATATTCATCTAAGGTTGTAGCTCCAATTGCACGTAATTCTCCACGAGCCAACGCTGGTTTTAAAATATTGGCTGCATCCATGGCTCCTTGTCCGCCACCTGCACCAACTAAAGTGTGAATTTCATCAATAAACAATACAATATCTCCATTAGAAGCAGTTACTTCTTTAATTACTGCTTTTAACCGTTCTTCAAATTCACCTTTAAATTTAGCACCTGCAATTAATGCGCCCATATCTAAAGAAAAAATCAATATATCTTTTAAATTTTCAGGAACATCACCACGAATAATTCGATGTGCCAATCCTTCGGCAATAGCCGTTTTTCCAGTTCCTGGTTCACCCACTAAAATTGGATTATTTTTTGTTCTACGAGATAAAATCTGGAGTAAACGTCTAATTTCTTCATCTCTACCAATTACTGGATCTAGTTTTCCGTCTTGTGCTAATTGATTTAAGTTGTTTCCGTACTTATTTAGAGAGTTGTATGTTTCTTCTGCATTTTGAGAAGTAACTCGATCTCCTTTACGTAATTCTTGAATCGCGTCTTTTAGTCCTTTTTCAGTAACTCCTTGGTCTTTTAAAACCTGAGCAATATTACTTTTAGATTTAAAAATCGCTAAGATGATGTGCTCAATAGAAACATATTCATCTTTCATCTTTTTAGCGATGATTGATGCTTCTGTTAGGCTTTTTCCTGCTTCTCTAGACAATGTTAAATCTGCACCAGTAACTTTAGAAAAACTTTCAATTTGCTTGTCTAAAATTTGTTGTATAACATCTAAGTTGATGTTGAATTTCTTCAAAAGAAACGGCAATACATTTTCATCCACTTCAAAAAGTGCTTTAAAAATATGTTCATTTTCTATTTGATTATGACCAAAACCTTGCGCTAATTGCTGTGCTAGCTGAATGGTTTCTTGGGATTTTATGGTGTAATTATTTAAATTCATTTCTTATATGTTTTACTTTTTCATTTTTTTAAGTGTCAAATTTAATACCAATTAAATTTAATAAAAAAAACAGCCTTTTTGTCGCTTAAAGTATTACTTTTGCTGACTTTATGACTGGTGAAAGGTTTTGTGTTTTTAACGACAGATATTAAAAAATAAAGGATGAGTTTATTAAAGAGTATATTTAAAAGTAGTTCAGAAGCAAAACCAAAAGAAGAATCTAAGGTAAATTGGATTCCACTAAAGTCTTTAGACCAATTAGAAGAAATTAATCAAATTTCTAATAAGGAAGCTATTGTAATATTTAAACACTCAACTCGATGCGGAATAAGTAGAATGGTGCTTAAGTCATTTGAAAAGCAATTTGATGACACGATGTCTACTCTAAAAGTGTATTATTTAGATTTATTAAACTACAGAGAACTTTCAAGTGAAGTAGGATTTAAATATCAAATTTTACATCAATC
>JBLFXB010000109.1:0-5658 GCA_047611925.1 Polaribacter sp. | reverse complement strand
AAGAAGTTGGAGTTGCTTTGCCTTCTTTTACTGTTTTTGAAGGAGAATCTTTGTTCTTAAAAGGAGGGAATTCAGGATATATTTCTGCAAATGAAGAACCTTTAATTAATGCACATTTTCCGAATGCTAAAATTGTGACGATCAAAAATGCTGGACATTGGTTGCATGCAGAAAATCCTACCGATTTTCACAATGAATTAAAGAGTTTTCTTTATAATAGCTGTCAAAACACGTAAAAAACGCATAAAGTCTGCCGTTTTATCAGTATTTCTTACTTGGCTTGATATTCGTTGTAATTATTTAAAGTATAAATAATTAGATATGAAATTCATTTTAAAAATTGTTTTAACAGCTTTTGCTGTATTTGCTTTAGCGGGGATTTTACCTGGAGTAGAAATTGCAGCTGTTTCTACAGCTGTTTGGGTTGCGTTTGCAATTGCAGTTTTAAACATGTTTGTAAGACCATTACTCATCTTTTTCACATTGCCTGCAACAATTGTAACATTAGGCTTGTTTCTTTTTGTGATAAATGCAATCATCATTTTGATTGCCGCTAATTTAGTTGGAGGGTTTGTTGTAACAAGCTTTTTTTCTGCATTATTATTTAGTGTATTGTTGTCAATATTTAGATCTGCTTTGTTTAAACTAATTAAAGAAGAAAAAGATAGATAATTAAATTAACTGAAATAGAAGTATTTAAACCTTTGTATAATTTAGTAAAAATTACTAATTTTGCAGCCAATTTTTTAAGATTAATTGAACCATGAATATTACAAAAGAAAACATAGATGCATTAAATGCAGTTGTAAAAATTGAGATCGTTGCTGAAGATTATCAAGCTAAAGTAGCAGCAATTTTATTAGATTATCGTAAAAAATCTGACATCCCAGGATTTAGAAAAGGCCATGTGCCAATGGGAATGGTAAAGAAGCAATATGGTAACTCTGTAATTATTGATGAAGTAAATAAAATAGTACAGGAATCTTTAAATAAATTCTTATCAGAAGAAAAATTAGATCTTTTAGGAAATCCTTTACCTAGAGTTCAAGAAGATTTTTCTTGGGATACGGAAACTTTTTCTTTTGAATTTGAATTAGGATTAGCTCCAGAATTTACAATAGATTTATCTGCAAAGAAAAAAATCACACAATATACTATTGTTGCAGATGATGCATTAATAGACAAAGAAGTTGAGAATTTACAATCTCGTTACGGTAAAATGAATGCTGTTGCTGTTGTTTCTAAAACGTCTAACGTTACTGGAACTTTTGTAAACGAAGAAAAAGAAATCAACAAAAAATCTACTATTTCTTTAACGGATTTGAAAGCGAAAGCAAACGTTAAGAAATTGGTTGGGGCTAAAGCTGGAGATGTAATCGAATTGAAAACAAAAGAATTGTTTTCTGATGATCATAAATTAGAAGAAACGTTAGGGTTGTCTCACGATGATATTCACGGTTTAGATATTGTAGTATCATTAACTATTGAAGAGGTTACAGAAACAGAATTAGCAGAATTAGACAAAGAATTATTTGATAAATTATTTGCTGACGGAAGTGTTTCTTCAGTAACTGAATTAAAAGGTAAAATTAAAGAAGATGCTGAAAAGCAATTTTTAGCACAAGGTGATCAGCAATTATTAAATGCTGTAACTGAATATTTAGTAGAGAATACAAAATTTGATTTGCCTTCAGAATTCTTAAAAAAATGGCTAGCTACTGTAGGAGAAACTCCAATGACAGAAGAGCAAGCTACAGCAGAATTCACAAAATCTGAAAAAGGATTGCGTTACCAATTAATAGAAGGAAAGGTTATGAAAGATAACAATATCCAATTAGATTATGCAGAGCTGGTAGACTATGCAAAAGGGTTTATCAGAACTCAAATGGCTCAATTTGGAAACATGAATCCAGAAGAAAAAGAACTGGATGATATTGCTGGAAGAATTTTAGCAAACCAAGATGAAGCGAAACGTTTACAAGAACAATTAGTTTCTCATAAACTATTAACTTTTTATAAAGAGAACATTACATTTAAAACAAAAGAGATTTCTTACGAAGGGTTTATCAAAGAAGTTTATAAATAAGAAAAGGCATTCTAAACGAGTTTTAGAATCTTTAAACATATTAAAACTCCTTTAACAGTTAACAGTAAAGGAGTTTTTTTAGCTTAAAACGCTAATAGAAGATTAACTTAATAGTTATTATATTTACAGTTCAAACAATAAAAAACAAATACCAATGAATTACGGAGAAGAGTTCGAAAAATACGCAACAAAGCATCACGGTATAAACAGTACATATTTAGGGAAAATAACAAGTAGTTTAACGCCATACATTATGGAAGAACGTCAAATGAACATTACACAAATGGATGTTTTTTCTCGTTTAATGATGGATAGAATTATCTTTTTAGGAACAGGAATTAATGACCAGGTTGCAAATGTAATTCAAGCGCAATTATTATTTTTAGAAAGTGTAGATGCTTCTAAAGATATCTCAATTTATATCAACTCTCCAGGTGGAGGCGTTTATGCAGGATTGGGTATTTATGATACCATGCAATTTATTAAGCCAGATGTAGCAACAATATGTACAGGAATGGCTGCTTCTATGGGAGCTGTTTTAATGTGTGCTGGACAAAAAGGAAAACGTTCTGCGTTACCACATTCTAGAATTATGATTCACCAACCAATGGGAGGTGCACAGGGACAAGCTTCTGATATGGAAATAACTGTAAAAGAAATAGGGAAGTTGAAAACTGAATTATATGATATCATTGCAGATCATTCAGGACAAACTTTTGATAAAGTACAAGAAGATTCTGATAGAGATTATTGGATGAAAGCTTCTGAAGCGAAAGAGTATGGAATGATTGACGAAATTTTGACAAGAAAACCAGTCAACAAAAAATAAAAGTAATAAAGAAAAGAATCATGTCGAAAGAAGAAAATTTAGAATGTTCGTTTTGTGGTCGTCAAAAATCCGAAACCAATTTGCTAATTGCAGGTATTGATGCACATATTTGTGATAAGTGTATTGAGCAAGCGGGCGGAATTTTAGAAGAAGAAGTTACTGAAGATGATGGAAGTGGACTTTCTAAAGATTTAATGCTGAAGAAGCCACTTGAGATTAAAGAGTTTTTAGATCAATACATTATTGGACAAGTTGAAACTAAAAAATCGATGGCGGTTGCCGTTTACAATCACTATAAAAGATTATTGCAATCTAAATCTGACGATGATGATGTTGAGATTGAAAAGAGTAATATTATTTTAGTTGGAGAAACAGGTACAGGAAAAACATTGGTTGCTCGTACTATTGCAAAAATGTTAAACGTTCCTTTTTCTATTGTTGATGCAACGGTTTTAACACAGGCGGGTTATGTTGGAGAAGATGTAGAAAGCATTTTAAGTAGATTGTTGCAGGCGGCAGATTACGATGTTGCGAAAGCTGAACGTGGAATTGTTTTTATCGATGAGATAGATAAAATTGCTCGTAAAGGAGACAATCCGTCAATTACTAGAGATGTTTCTGGAGAAGGAGTGCAGCAAGCTTTATTGAAGTTATTAGAAGGGTCAGTTGTAAATGTTGCTCCAAAAGGAGGAAGAAAACATCCAGATCAAAAATTTATTGAAGTAAACACCAAAGATATTTTATTTATTGCTGGTGGTGCTTTTTCTGGAATAGACAGACTTATTAGCAAGCGTTTAAATATGCAAGCTGTTGGGTATTCTGCATCTGTTGCAGAAGATAAAATTGATGAAGAAAACTTATTACAATATATTATCCCTTCAGATTTAAAAGCTTTTGGATTGATTCCTGAAATTATTGGTCGTTTACCAGTATTGAGTTATATGAATCCGTTAGATGCTGAAACATTAAGAGCTATTTTAACAGAACCAAAAAACGCTATTATTAAACAATACACAAAATTGTTTGATATGGATGCTATCACTTTTGATATTAAAGAGGAAGCTTTAAATTATATTGTTACCAAAGCAGTAGAATATAAATTAGGTGCACGTGGTTTGCGTTCTTTATGTGAAGCAATTTTTACGGATGCCATGTTTGAGTTGCCAAGTTCTGATGTTAAAGAATTTGTAGTAACGAAAGAATATGCAGAGAATAAATTAACAAAGACAGCGCTTAAAAAAATGAGTGTTGCTTCTTAAGAATATTTAAAATTAATTAAGACCTCACAAAAGATGATTTTGTGAGGTCTTTTTTTTCTATTTTTGTTTTATGATATCCAAAGAAACCATAGACCGTGTTTTTGAAACTGCTCGAGTAGAGGAGGTGATAGGAGAATATGTGAACTTGAAAAAGGCGGGAAGTAACTTTAAAGGATTGAGTCCTTTTACTGATGAGAAATCACCTTCTTTTATGGTGTCTCCAGTGAAGCAAATTTGGAAAGATTTTAGTACGGGAAAAGGAGGGAATGCGATCTCATTTTTAATGGAACATGAGCATTATTCCTATCCCGAAGCAATCAGACATTTAGCAAAAAAATACAATATTGAGATTGAAGAAACGGAGCAATCTGATGAGCAGAAGCAACAAGTAAACGAACGTGAAAGTATGTTTGTGGTGTCTAAGTTTGCATCCGAGTATTTTCATGATTTAATGCTAAACACGCAACAAGGTAAGGCTATTGGGTTGTCGTATTTTAAAGAGCGTGGTTTTAGAGACGATATCATTAAAAAGTTTGATTTAGGGTATTGTAGAGACGAATGGGATAATTTTACAAAAGCAGCCTTAGATAAAGGCTATGATCTAAAATATTTAGCATCTACTGGGTTGACCATTGTAAAAGAAAACAAACAGTTTGACCGTTTTAAAGGACGTGTATTGTTTCCTATTCATTCCATGTCGGGAAGAATTCTTGGTTTTGGAGGACGTATTTTAACTGCTGATAAAAAAGCGGCTAAGTATTTAAATTCTCCCGAAAGTGATATTTACCATAAGAGCAAAATCTTATATGGAATTTATCAAGCTAAGAAAGAAATTGCGAAACAAGACAATTGTTTTTTAGTTGAAGGATATACAGATGTAATCTCTTTTCATCAATCTGGAATAGAAAATGTTGTTGCTTCTTCTGGTACTGCTTTAACTTCAGATCAAATACGTTTGGTTAGAAGGTTGACTCAGAATATTACTGTTTTATTTGATGGTGATGCTGCTGGTTTACGAGCTTCTATTCGTGGAATTGACTTGATTTTAGAACAAGGAATGAATGTGAAAGTGGTGTCTTTTCCAGAAGGAGAAGATCCCGATAGTTTTGCAAAATCACATTCTGATGCTGAATTAAAAGAGTATTTAGAAAATTCTGCTCAAGATTTTATCAACTTCAAGGTTTCTTTATTAATGAAAGAAGCAAAGAGCGATCCTGTTAAAAAAGCAGGGTTGATTAGAGATATTGTTACAAGTATATCTAAAATTCCAGATGGAATTCAGAGAGAAGTATACGTGCAAGAATGTTCTAGAATAATGGAAATTTCTGAACGTGTATTGTTTAGTGAATTGGCTCAGCTTTTAAATAAAGAAGCAAACCCCAAAAGAGGTCAAAGTAATATTGATCCAAATCAACCGCCTCCAGAATATTTTATGGATCAAGAGCAATCTTCTATGGCGCTTGTTAAAGGGGGGCAAGTTTCTT
>JBLFXB010000108.1:0-5832 GCA_047611925.1 Polaribacter sp. | reverse complement strand
TGTTGTGTTGTTGTGTTGTTGTGTTGTTATATAATAATGGCAAATTTAAGAGAAAGCAATATAGTTTCCTACTTTTTAGATAAAGGAATAAAAAAAACTCATCAAATTTTAAGTTTGATGAGTTATAAATTCCAAACAACCAGTGTTTATTGCTTATCTAAATAATCTAAAGTTAAATTCACAAAAGTTTTTACACCAAGTTTAAACCCACTTTCATCCAAATAAAAATCTGGAGTATGATGAGAGGCGAGCTTCTCTTTTGCAACATTTAAAGGCTTTCCTCCTAAAAAGAAAAACATTCCTGGTACTTTTTGTTGATAATACGAAAAGTCTTCAGCACCAGTAACCGCATCTACCAAACGAACATTTTCTTTCCCAACTGATTTTTCTAGAGAAGGCAACATTTGTTTCGTCAAATCGTGATCATTATACGTTATTGGATATCCTTCATGAACAATAATTGTAGCCTCTCCTCCAAAAGCTGCAGCAATCGCAGGCACTCTTTTTTTTATGATTTTATTCAATTTGTCTTGCATTCCATAATCTAACGTTCGTATCGTTCCAATCATCTTTACTTCTTCAGGAATGATATTACTACGAATACCTCCTCTTATCAGCCCAACAGTAATCACTGCCGCTTCTTTAGTTAGCTCCGTATCTCTACTCACAATGGTTTGCAGCCCATTAATTATTTGCGCCGATATCACAATTGGGTCAATTCCTTCCCAAGGTCTTGATCCATGAGATTGCTTTCCTTTTACACTAATTTCAAAACTTTGCTCAGCCGCCATGATTCCACCAGGCTTATATGCAACCAACCCCACATCTATTAATGCTTTAATATGCAGTCCAAAAATAGCATCTACAGCAGGATTTTCAAGAACCCCTTCTTTTACCATCATTTTTGCACCGCCTTCTTCTCCTCTAGGAGTTCCTTCTTCTGCAGGTTGAAAAATAAACTTCACAGTTCCTTTTATATCTTTTCTGATTTTTGATAACACTTCTGCAGCTCCCATTAAAATTGCAATATGAGAATCGTGACCACAAGCATGCATTACACCTGTAGCAACACCATTATATGTGCTTTCTACTTTTGAAGCAAAAGGAACCGGTGTTCTTTCTGTAACTGGCAACGCATCAATATCAGCTCTCAACGCAACCACTTTTCCTTTTTTACCTCCTCTTAAAACCCCTACAACACCAGTATGCGCAACACCAGTTTGCACCTCAAGACCTAATTCTCTTAAGTGTGCTGCTATTTTTTTAGCCGTATTAAACTCTCTGTTTGACAATTCTGGATTCTCATGAAAGTGTCGTCTCCATTTAATAACCTTAGATTCTACTTCATCAATTAATTTAATTGTCTTTTGATTTTGAGATTGCAAGCTAATTGATAGTAGTAACAAAAAGCATAAAAATGTTGTTTTCATAATGTATATAAGATTTTTCTAAATGTAAAAAAAATCTTGCATACATCAAGATTTTATTAGTGGTTTATCTAGTGAATAACAATTCTCTATATTTAGCTAAGGGCCATAATTCATCGTCTACCATCATTTCTAATTTATCACAGTGATATCTAATTTCTTCAAAATAAGGTTTCACCTTGTTACAATATGCTTCTGCAGATTTCTGTCCTTCCAATTTATTCGCTTTTCTACGTTCATTGGTCATTTCTTCTACTTTAGAATTGATACCGGAAATATGTGAAGATATTTTTTCAATCAAGTCGATTTGCTCTTTTGCATGTTTTTTAAATCCATCTCCAAAAATAGTCTTCAATCCACATACATTTTCAATCAACGTATTTTGATATTTTATTGCAGTCGGAATTACGTGATTTCTTGCGATATCTCCCAACACTCTTCCTTCAATTTGAATGCGCAACATGTACTCTTCTAATTCAATTTCATGACGCGCTTCTACTTCTATTTTACTCATCACTCCCATTTCTTCAAATAGGGCAATTGATTTTTTAGAAATCTGGGCTTTTAAAGCTTCCGGAGTCGTTTTGTGATTACTCAACCCTCTTTTTGCAGCTTCTTTTTCCCATTCAATTCCGTAACCATTGCCTTCAAAACGAATTTTCTTTGAAGCTTTAATATACTCTCTTAAGACATTAAAGACAGCTTCATCTTTTTTCAAATTTTTAGAAATGATTAATTCATCAACTTCTACTTTAAAATCTTTTAATTGTTTGGCGATAATGGTATTTAACGTTGTCATTGATCCTGCACAATTTGCTGAAGAACCAACAGCTCTTAACTCAAATTTATTTCCAGTAAATGCAAACGGAGATGTTCTGTTTCTATCTGTATTGTCTAATAATATTTCTGGAATTTTTCCAACAATATTCAGTTTTAAATCTGTTTTTTCTTGTGGTGATAATTTACCTTTGGTTACATTCTCTAATTCGTCTAGAACAGCAGATAATTGCGAGCCGATAAATACTGATATAACTGCAGGTGGTGCTTCATTTGCTCCTAAACGATGATCGTTACTTGCACTTGCAATTGAAGCTCTTATCAACTCTTCATAATCATGGACTGCTTTTATCGTATTTACAAAGAAGGCTAAGAATTGCAAATTCTTCATTGGTGTTTTTCCTGGACTTAATAAATTAACTCCAGTGTTTGTTGCCAACGACCAATTGTTATGTTTCCCAGAACCATTAATTCCTGCAAAAGGCTTTTCGTGAAATAACACTCTGAAATTATGACGCTCTGCCACTTTCTTCATCACATCCATTAATAAGGAGTTATGATCAACCGCTAAATTCGCTTCTTCAAAAATTGGTGCTAATTCGTATTGATTTGGTGCTACTTCATTATGTCTTGTTTTTACAGGAATTCCCAACAACATACATTCTTGCTCCATATCACGCATATAACTCATTACTCTATTTGGTATAGATCCAAAATAATGATCGTCTAATTGTTGCCCTTTTGCTGGTGAATGCCCTAATAAAGTTCTTCCTGTTAAATTGATATCTGGCCTAGAAATTGCCAATGCTGTATCTATTAAAAAGTATTCCTGCTCCCAACCTAATGAAGCATTTACTTTGGTTACGTTCTTATCAAAATACTTACATATTGCTGTTGCTGCAGTATCTACAGCTTGCAACGCTCTTAATAACGGCGCTTTATTATCTAATGACTCTCCTGTATACGCAACAAAAACTGTTGGAATACACAAAGTTGTTCCGTATATAAATGCTGGTGATGTTGGATCCCAGGCCGTATAACCACGTGCTTCAAATGTATTTCTAATTCCGCCATGTGGAAAACTAGAAGCATCTGGTTCTTGTTGTACCAATTCTCCACCTCCAAATTTCTCCATTGCTCTTCCTCCTCCAATCGTTTCAAAAAAAGCATCATGTTTTTCTGCAGTAGATCCTGTTAACGGCTGAAACCAATGTGTATAATGAGTCGCTTCTTTTGACAATGCCCAATCTTTCATTGCGGATGCAACTTGATCAGCAATTTTACGATCAATCTTAGAACCGAATTCAATGGCATCCATTACACTTTTATAAGCATCATTTGTCATATGTTGACGCATTGCATGCTCATTAAACACATTTTTACCAAAAGATTCAGATTTTCTTCCGCTTGGTTTAATTTCTAACGGCTTTCTATTTAAAGTCTCTTTTAATGCATTGAATCTGATTGTAGACATAATTTGTTTTTCAACAAAAATAAAGCTTTAATTTTATAAATACGGAAATTACCCCCTCACTTTATCAACAAAATAGCAAAAATATAAACATTAATAGATTTACCCCCTAAAAAATTAGGGGTGACTATATATTTTATATATTTTTGTACCATATTCCGAAAATAACAACAAAATGAGTAAAATTAAATTAGAATACATTTGGTTAGATGGTTACAAACCAACACAAAACCTAAGAAGTAAAACGAAAGTTGAAGAACATGAAGACTTTCAAGGAACTTTAGAGGAATTAAAAAACTGGTCTTTTGATGGATCTTCTACAAAACAAGCATCGGGAGGTTCTTCTGATTGTATTCTAAAACCTGTAGCAATTTTCCAAGATCCTACTCGTATTGATGGATACTTAGTAATGAACGAAGTATTAAATTCTGACGGAACAGCGCATGAATCTAATGCACGTGCAACAATTAATGATGATGATAATGATTTCTGGTTCGGATTTGAGCAAGAATACTTCATCATGGACAACGCAACTCAGCTTCCTTTAGGATTCCCAGTTGGCGGATATCCTGGGCCACAAGGAATGTATTACTGTTCTGTTGGAGGAAGAAATACACATGGCAGAGGTTTTGTTGAAGAACACGCTGACTTATGTATTGAAGCAGGATTAAATTTTGAAGGAATCAATCAAGAAGTTGCTTCTGGACAATGGGAGTTTCAATTGTTTGCAAAAGGTGCTAAAAAAGCTGGAGATGAAATCTGGGTTGCTAGATATTTATTAGACAGATTAACGGAACAATATGGATACTATATTGAGTATCACCCAAAACCTGTAAAAGGAGATTGGAATGGTTCTGGAATGCATGCAAACTTCTCAAACGAAGTATTAAGAACATGTGGTTCTAAAGAAACGTACATAAAAGTTTGTGAAGCTTTTAGACCTGTAACTAAAGAACATATTGATATTTACGGAGCTCACAATGATCAACGTTTAACTGGCTTACACGAAACGGCATCTATTACAGATTTTAGTTATGGTATTTCTGATAGAGGGGCTTCAATTCGTATTCCTATCTTAACTGTAGATAGCGGTTGGAAAGGGTATTTAGAAGACAGAAGACCTGCATCAAACGGAGATCCATATAAAATTGCATCAAGAATTATACAAACTGTAAAACCAGTTTGCGAAAACTTATAAAAGAATTTCCAAAAACAACACAACAACACAACAGAAAAAAAGCTCTCGAAATTCGAGAGCTTTTTTTATTAATTTATTGTAGTAATTATAAAGACTACATATAGTATCAACAATACAATACCATCTTTCCAATCTAATCTCAATTTCTTAGGAAAGAAAACCAATGGCAATACTAGAAACGAAATCCCGAGCATCCAAAATATATCATAATTTAGCAGCTCAACATCTTTCAACTCTATTGGCGTAATCATAGAAGTAATTCCTAAAACCGCTAGAATATTAAAAATATTTGAACCAATTAAATTCCCTAATGAGATTGCTTTTTCTTTCTTTAAAACGGCAATTACAGAAGCTGCTAACTCAGGAATACTTGTTCCAACAGAAACAATAGTAACTCCTATAACTCTTTCGCTCACTCCAAAGTCTGTTGCTAAAGAAACCGCTCCTTTTATTAACAATTCTGAACCCGCCCATAAACCAACTCCTCCAATAGTTACAAATAACACTATCTTAGACATTGGTAATTGAGCATCATCTTCTAGTATTTCATCAACAATGGCATTTTTCTGAAAACGCAATAAATAAATCAAGAAAACTACTAAAAAGGAGAACAAAATTGCGCCTTCGTAAAATTCTATTTTACCGTCTTGTGCTAAAAAGTAATACAACAATACTGAAGCGATCATCATTACTGGCCAGTCAGTTCTATAAAAACTTTTTTCTACATCTATTTTTGATAACGTAACTGTAATCCCTAAAACCAATGCTAAGTTCGCGATGTTAGAACCAATTACATTCCCTAAAGCTAGATCAGGAAAACCATTTAAGGCCGACTTGATACTTACAATTAGTTCTGGCGCTGAAGTCGCAAAAGAAACAACAGTCATACCAATTACAATTTTCGGAATGTTCAACCTTAATGAAAGTCCAACTGCTGCTTTTAACAACCAATCACCTCC
>JBLFXB010000107.1:0-6082 GCA_047611925.1 Polaribacter sp. | reverse complement strand
GAAGTCGATACTATTATCGATTTTTCTTCTGTAGACGCTTCGCCAACTTTTGAGGCTTGTAGCCACTTTATAGAGAAAGAAGAAAAAAACCACTGCTTTAGGAACACCATTTATACGCATATTTCAACAAGTTTAGCAAAACATAGTTTTAAAGTTAGAAAACCAATTGAAGAGGTTATTAAGGTTGAGCTACTTATTGATGCTGAGGGAAATGCACGTGTTCTAAGGATTATTTCTTCTGATTTCATAAAAGAGTCAATTCAAGGTTTAGATAGTCTTGTAAGAGTTAGCGTAGCTAATTTACCAACAGTATTCCCTGCAACAAAAAGAGGAATTCCAGTGACCACACAATATCAAATTCCAATACAAATTAGTGTAAACTAAAAATAGATTTCCGTTTCCGAAAATCTATTTTTTATAACTATAAATTAGTGGCTAATTTAACATTTGCCATAATTTGTCTTTCAATTCTACTAAACCTGTATTTGCTAATGAAGAAAAGAATATATGCGGAACCTCACTTGGTAATTCTTTAGAAATTTCTGCTCTTAATTCATCATCTAGCATATCATCCTTAGAGATAGCAAGTAGTCTATTCTTATCCATTAATTCTGGATTGTGAGTACGCAATTCGTTCAATAGAATTTCATATTCTTTATTGATGTCTTCACTATCAGCAGCAATTAAAAATAACAGCGTAGAGTTACGCTCTATATGACGTAAAAATCGATGTCCTAGTCCTTTCCCTTCTGCAGCTCCTTCAATAATTCCCGGAATATCTGCAATCACAAAACTTTTATAATCACGGTAATCAACAATTCCTAAGTTTGGCTTCAGCGTTGTAAACGCATAGTCTGCAATTTTTGGTTTTGCAGAAGTAATTACTGATAATAGAGTAGATTTTCCTGCATTAGGAAATCCTACCAAACCAACATCAGCTAATAATTTTAATTCTAATAAATACCAACCTTCAACTCCGTCCATCCCTGGTTGTGAATATCTAGGTGTTTGATTTGTAGAAGATTTAAAATGCCAGTTTCCTAAGCCTCCTTTTCCACCGCGTAACATTACAATTTCTTGTCCTTCATCCGTTACTTCAAAAAGAATGTCATTGGTGTCAGCATCTCTAATAATAGTTCCTAAAGGCACATCAACATATACATCACTACCATCATGTCCGGTACTTCTACTTTTACTTCCAGATCCACCAGGATCTGCTCTAAAGTGTTTTTTAAACTTTAAATGAAATAATGTCCACAGACTTTTATTTCCACGAATAATTACATGTCCACCACGTCCACCATCTCCACCATCAGGACCACCTTTGGTAATGAATTTTTCTCTGTGTAAGTGCATAGATCCACCTCCGCCGGCACCAGAAGATGCATATACTTTTATGTAGTCGACAAAATTCCCTTCAGTCATTATTTCTATTGTTTATTTGTTTATTTGTTATAGGGTTTATTGATACTTCTCAAATAAACGATTTAACGCAAAAACGGTTGTTTACAGTTTGTCAAAAACAGTTGATACTCTTTTAGTAATATCATCAATAGAGCCAACTCCGTTTACTCCGAAATAGTTTCCTTGTGCTTGATAATAGTCCTTTAAAATTGCTGTTTTTGTATTGTATTCATTAAAACGATTTCTGATTTTTCCTTCATCAGTATCGTCTGTTCGTCCACTTACTTTTCCTCTTTCTAATAAACGTGCAACTAATAAGTCTTCAGAAACTTCTAAAGCTACCATTCCGTTTATTTTAGTGTTTTTATCTGTTAAGAAAAGGTCTAAAGCTTTCGCCTGAGATTCTGTTCTTGGAAATCCGTCAAAAATAAAACCGTTCGCATCTGCGTTCTTATTTACTTCTGCTTTTAACATGTTTATGGTTACTTCATCAGGAACTAAATCTCCCTCATCCATATATTTTTTAGCCAATAAACCGATCTCCGTTTCATTTTTAATATTGAATCTAAATACATCTCCTGTAGAAATATGAATTAGATCGTATTTTTCTTTTAATAATGTAGCTTGTGTGCCTTTTCCTGCTCCCGGAGGGCCAAATAATACAATATTTTTCATGTTTATTGTTGTGTTGTTGTTAATTGATAAATGGCAGGGTAGTTCCTTCCTAAGCCATTATAGTCTAATCCATAGCCGACAATAAATTTATCTGGAATACTTTTTCCGATATAATCTATTGGTAATTCTTTTTTAAATACATCTGGTTTAAAGAAAAGGGTCGCAATTTTTAATTGCTTTACTTTTTTGTCTTTAAATATTTCGTAAATCTCTTGTAGTGTATTTCCTGTATCAACAATGTCTTCTAAAATCACTACAGTTCTGCCTTCTAAGTTTTCATTAAGGCCAACAAGTTGTCTTACTTTTTCAGTTGTAGAAGTTCCTTCATATGAGGCTAACTTTACAAATGAAACTTCACAATCTTCTTTGTAAGATTTTACAAAGTCAGAAACAAACATAAAAGAACCATTTAAGATCCCGATAAACAAAGGTGTTTCTCCTTTGCAGTCTTCTGTTACCTGTTTTACTAAACCTTGAACAATGCTATTGATTTCTTCTTCCTTTATAAAAGGGGTGAAGTATAAATCGTGTAGTTTAATTGTGCTCATTTTGCAAAGATACGTGCTTGTTATTGAATGAAAAAACCGTTTTGAATTTAGTTCAAAACGGTTGATTTATAATTGTCTATACTATTTATTCTTTTTCTTCCTTTTTAGAGAAATCAAACATAATAGGCGTTGCAATAAATAATGATGAGTACGTACCTACTATTACACCAACAATTAATGCAAACATAAATCCTTTAATTGAATCTCCTCCAAAGAAGAAGATTGCCAACATTACTAATAATGTTGTTAAAGAAGTATTGATTGTTCTTCCTAAAGTACTACTTAAGGCTTTGTCTACTACTTCTGTATATTTCCATTTTGTATGAAGACCTGTAAATTCTCTAATTCTATCAAAAATCACCACCGTATCATTCAGCGAGTATCCAACTACTGTTAAGATGGCTGCAATAAATGATTGATTAATTTCCATATCAAATGGCATTATACTATATGCAATAGAGAAGATACCTAATACGATTAACACATCGTGGAATACTGCAACTACAGCACCTATACTAAATGATACTTTTCTAAAACGTAATAAGATGTATAAGAATACTACAATCAATGAACCAAATACAGCCCATAATGCTGATGATTTAATATCATCTGCAATTGTTGGATCTACTTTTCTGTAACTCATAATTCCGCTAGCGTTTTCCGCTTTTTCGAAGCCTGGTTTAAAGTTTTCGTATGTTGTCGTTCCTATGTGAGATTTTAATCCGTTGTATAAAGCAAATTGTACTTCTTCATCTGCTGTTTTCCCTTCGTCATCAATTTTAAAAGCAGTTGTTATTTTTAATTGATTATCTGCACCATATGTTTTTACTTCTGGAGCTCCATTAAATACTGCTGTTAATTCGTTTTTAATATCATCAGAATTCATTGCTTTATCAAAACGAACCATGTAAGAACGTCCTCCTTTAAAGTCAACTCCTTGTTTTAATCCTAGCGTTGAAATAGAAATAATCCCTCCTAAAATAATCATTCCAGAAACAATGTATCCAATCTTACGTTTTCTTAAGAATTGAATATTGATGTTTTGGAACCAGTTTTTAGAAACAGATGTATTGAATGGTAACTTGCTGTTTTTATTAGCAGCATTGTCAATTAACATACGTGTAATAAATATCGCTGTAAATAATGATGTTGCAATACCAATCATTAATGTTAAAGCAAATCCTTTAATTGATCCTGTTCCGAAAATATATAAGATCATACCTGTTAATAAGGTTGTAATGTTTGCGTCAATAATTGCTGATAAAGCTCCTTTAACACTAAATCCTTCTTCTACAGCTAATTTTAATCCTTTACCACCTCTTAAACCTTCTTTAATTCTTTCGAATATAATTACGTTTGCATCTACAGACATACCAATTGTTAAGATAATACCTGCAATTCCGGGTAATGTTAATACAGCACTAAACGATGCTAAAATTCCGAAGATAAATAAGATGTTTACTAGTAATGCAATGTTTGCATAAAGACCCGCTTTACCGTAGTAAAAGAACATCCATATTAATACCAATGAAATTGCTAATCCAAAAGAGTTGAAAGATTTATCAATAGATTCTTGACCTAAAGAAGGTCCAACAACACTAGATTCAATAATTCTTGCAGCAGCAGGTAATTTACCAGCTTTTAAAACGGTAGCAATATCTTGTGCTTCAGTCACAGTCATAGATCCTCCAGAAATAGAAGTTCTACCACCAGTAATTGGTTGGTTTACAGAAGGAGCAGTATACACATAATCGTCTAATACTACAGCAACAAATTTCCCAGCATTATCTGTAGTCATTTTTTCCCATTGTTTAGAACCTGTGCTATTCATGGTCATGCTTACTTCTGGTTTGTTCCCTAATTGATCAAACTCTTGAGATGCATCTAAGATAACATCACCTTCAATAGTTGCTTTGTCTTTTCTGTTAGATTTTATTGCGTATAAACCAATTATTTCTGCAGATTTATCTGCATTTGGTTGTGCTTTGTAATCCCATAAGAATTTTACATATCTTAAGTTATCTGGCAATAAAGCTCTAACGTCTTTGTTGGCTAGTAATTTATTTACCATAGCTGTATCAGATACTTTAGCATTTGCAACTAAAGAGCTAATTTGTTGTTGGTTTTGAGCTACGTTTGGAGATAAGTACGTAAATAATGTTTTTTGAATTGTAGTTGCTGTAGAATCTTTAGCGCCTAATAAAGCATCAATATTGTCCTTTTTGATTACCTCTTCAGTAGTTTTTGGAGCATCTACCTTTAAAATCTCAGTAACTTTAGTGTTTGCAGAGAAGAAAAAGTTTTGTACTTCTACATTTGTATATACTTCCCAAAATTGCAATTTAGCTGTGCTTTCTAATAATCTACTTACACGAGCAATGTCTTTAGCCCCTGGTAATTCAATTTGAATTCGACCAGAATTACCTAAACGTTGAATGTTAGGTTGAGTTACACCAAATTTGTCAATTCTACTACGTAATACTTCAAAAGCAGTATTAATAGAATTGTCAATTTCTGTTTGAATGATTGGCTTTATTTCAGCGTTTGTCTTATTAAAGTTGATTCCTTTTTCGGCTAAGTTTTTAGTTCCGAAAATAGAAGGATCACTTAAGTTAGTTCCGTTCGCTCCTTTTTCAAATTCAATAAAGAATAAGTTTAGGTATGTATCAGAGCTATTTTTTAAGGCAGCATCTGCAGCAACTAAAGCGTTAGTGAATGCTGGATTTTTAGATTCATTAGATAATCCTATTAAGATATCTTTTACAGAAACTTGTAATACAGCGTTAATACCTCCTTTTAAATCAAGACCAAGATTCATCTCTTTGTCTTTAATATCGTTATAGCTATAGTCAGCAAAACCTAAATTAATAGTTTTAGCATTTCCTATACTATCTAAATATCTTTTTTCAAAATCGGCTAGTGCTTTACCGTCATTATCGGTAACTTTTGCCTTAGCGTAGGCTTTTGCATCATCCTCTACATTCCCTGCGAAATATGTAAATGATAGTTGGTATAAACTTACTATTCCAAAAAGAATAGCGAATAATCTAATCAGTCCTTTGTTTTGCATCTTCTCTATAATTTTTAATCAACTTCTTTGTAAAAAACGTGCAAATATAGTATTTCAATAAAGAGTAACCAATTGTTTTGTCATATTTGTACACAAGGAATCTTGTTTTTTAAACCTTTAAAATAAATCAAGGTTTTTAAATCCCTTTTTTTTATATATTTACTAGCCTGAAAAGGAAAATTTATTAATCAAAATAGTTAAGAATGGCTCATCAATCAGATATAGAAATTGCACAAGCTAAAAAATTAGTGCACATCAAAGAAATCGCTGTAAAATTAAATATAGAAGAAGATACTATGGAAATGTATGGTAAATACAAAGCCAAGTTGCCTTTAGATTTGATTGATGAGAGTAAGATAAAAAACAACAATTTAGTTTTAGTTAC
>JBLFXB010000106.1:0-6187 GCA_047611925.1 Polaribacter sp. | reverse complement strand
GTAAAATCATATCAGTAGAAGAAATTACTTGTGTCCAAGTTGTTCCCCCATTTGTAGATTTAAAAACGCCTCCTTTTATTGGTGTATTATAATTTACTTCTGCATTGTTACCTGTAGCAATATATAATAACCCAGCTGTTGATGCATCTGACATTCCACCAATAAATAAACTTCCCGTTATTCCTATATTCGATTGTGTCCAATTAATACCACTATCAGAAGATTTTAGTATTCCCATTCCAACAGTATTTGAAGCTTCTCTATCAAATATTCCTGTTGATGAAACTAGATTCATAGGATTTGCCCCAATACAAAGCCATCTTGCTAGACTATCTCCACTCCAAATTTTCGCCCAATTATCACCTCCATCATTAGATTTATAGATAACGCCACTTACTTTTTCAAATTCATTTCCTTGATTTCCAGTCGGAACTTCTCCACTTGCATAAATCGTATTAGAATCTCCATTTACAACGCTAATCTCTCTAAAAACAATGTTTGTTTCTGTAATTCCGCTATTTTTCTTTACCCAATTATCACCTGAATCTGTAGATTTATAAATACCGCTATCATATTGAGTTCCAGCCCAAATTGTTGTAGGACTGTTTTGATCAATAGCTACTGTAAAAACCGGAATTGCATCATTTGAATCTCCATTTCTAGAGGTAATTCCATTGTTTTTTGGAATCCATGTGTTTCCGCCATCTATACTTTTATGAATTCCAGAGAGCGCATCTGTGATATAAATAATTTGATTATTACTTGGATGAATTTTGATATTATAACCTAAACCACCTATTGGACCACCGGTTTTTTGCCACTGTTGGCTATAAGCATAATAACTGATCATTAATAAAAATGAAAGTAAAATAGTTTTAATTTTCATAGCTATATAGATTAAGTATTAAAAATGAAGTGTAATCAAAGATAATAAATTATTTTTGCAAAATGGAAAGCAGAAAAGATTTTAAAATGGTGGCGACCACCATGTTTGGTTTAGAAGAGGTTTTAGCAACTGAATTAAAGAATTTAGGAGCACAAGATGTTGTTGTAGGGATTAGAAATGTTTCGTTTAAAGGAGACAAAGGCTTTATGTATAAAGCTAATATTGCTTTAAGAACTGCCATCCGAATTTTAAAACCAATCAAAACTTTTAAAGTCTATGATGAAGAAGATTTATACGAAAGTCTTCAGAAAATCAAATGGGAAAACTATTTAGATGTTGATGGAACTTTTTCTATTGGAGCAGTTGTAAATTCTAAAAATTTCACAACAAACTCACATTACATTACGTTAAAATCTAAAGATGCAGTTGCAGATTACTTTAGACATAAATATAGTAGAAGACCAAATGTAGATTTAAAATACCCAGATTTAAAAATCCATGTACATATTCATAAGGAAATATGTACCGTTTCTTTAGATAGTTCAGGAGATTCTTTACATAAAAGAGGGTATAGAAGTGCTACAAATATTGCCCCTATTAATGAGGTATTAGCGGCTGGTTTGGTGCTGCTTTCTGGATATACTGGTGAGGAGAATTTCATTGATCCAATGTGTGGTTCTGGTACTATTTTGATTGAAGCTGCAATGATTGCTAATAATATTCCAGCAAACATAAATCGCAAGCATTTTGCTTTTGAAAACTGGAAAGATTATGAAGAAGATTTATACTTTTTAATACAAGAAGTATTATTAAAGAAGATACGCAGTTGTCATTATAAAATTATGGGATTTGATAAAGCCCCATCTGCAGTTCAAAAAGCACAAGACAATGTCGTAAACGCTAACTTAGATGATTTTATTGGTGTGCATCACGTTAACTTTTTTAACTCTAAGAAAGAAGTATTTGGAAACACCACCATTTTGTTCAATCCACCATATGGAGAGCGTTTAAATATTGATACCGAAGAATTTTATAAAAAAATTGGAGACACCTTAAAACATGGATATCCAGATTCTAAAGTTTGGTTTATTACTTCAGACTTAGAGGCTTTAAAATTTGTTGGTTTAAGAACATCGAAAAGAATTCCGCTTAAAAACGGAGATTTAGATTGTCGTTTGGTACGTTATGATATGTATGCAGGAACAAGAAAAATTAGAGCAGACGAGCGTGAGCTTTCAGATGATGAAATTGATTTAGAAGATTAATTTATCAATTCAAAATCAGACAAAAACTCAATACAAATTTCTCTTCGGCCAATACATTGTGTTTCTGTATTATAATTGAGTATTGCTTCCGTTTGATGTTTAAAATATTCTTCGATATGTGATTTAAAGCATGTGCACTATGTTGCATATGCTCTTTCTAATACTAGTCACTTCCAATTATTACCTCAAAATTGTTTTTGAATTTAGACCGTATTCGCTAAACTCGTTTATGGTTTTTCTGCACAAAACGATGTTCAAATTAAGTTTGATTTTAGCTGTGTAAACTTACAAATAAAAGGATTTATTAGAATGTGATTTTCGTTCTTGATTTTAATGAAAAAATAAAGATAAAATGCTTAAATTTGCACCTGAATTTGACATAAGAAAGATGAAGATATCATACAATTGGTTAAAACAATTTTTACAAATAGATTGGGACGCTGTAAAAGCAGGTGAGTTATTAACCGATCTTGGTTTAGAAGTAGAAGGAATTGAAACCAAAGAGTCTATAAAAGGAAGTTTAAAAGGAATTGTAGTTGGAGAGGTTTTAACGTGTATTCAGCATCCAAATGCAGATCGATTAAAAATAACAACTGTAAACCTTGGTTCTGGAGAACCGGTACAAATTGTTTGTGGAGCTCCAAATGTTGCAGCTGGTCAAAAAGTACCTGTAGCTACTATCGGAACTATTTTGTACGATGAAAAAGGAGAAGGGTTCAAAATTAAAAAAGGTAAAATTAGAGGAGAAGAAAGTCATGGAATGATTTGTGCCGAAGACGAACTAGGTTTAGGTAAAGGTCATGACGGAATTCTTGTTTTAGATGCAACATTAGTTCCTGGAA
The DNA here is from genome assembly GCA_047611925.1 of Polaribacter sp. Classification (GTDB taxonomy): domain Bacteria; phylum Bacteroidota; class Bacteroidia; order Flavobacteriales; family Flavobacteriaceae; genus Polaribacter. The sequence goes on along the minus strand of JBLFXB010000106.1, from coordinate 3,194 downwards.
CTAAAGGATCTGAAGTTTTTAATATCGAAAAAGATGAAGTTTTTGAAATTGGATTGACCCCAAATAGAGCAGATGCAATGAGTCACTTTGGTGTAGCTCGTGATTTGCGTGCTGGTTTGATGCAGCAAGATATCAACTTAGAATTGATTTCGCCCTCCGTAAGTGATTTCCATGTAGATGAACGTAAATTAAAGATTGATGTTGAGGTAGAGAATAAAGACCTAGCACCAAGATATTGTGGGATTTCAATTACAGATGTAGAAATTAAAGATTCTCCAGAATGGATGCAGAATCGTTTAAAAGCGATTGGGATTGCGCCTAAAAACAATATTGTAGATATTACAAATTATGTATTGCACGAATTAGGACAGCCATTACATGCTTTTGATGCCTCAAAAATTAAGGGAAACAAAGTAATTGTTAAAACCTTAGAAGAAGGAACAAAGTTTACAACATTAGATAACATTGAAAGAACCTTATCTGCTGATGATGTTATGATTTGTGATGCAGAATCGAACCCGATGTGTATTGCAGGTGTTTTTGGAGGAATTAATTCTGGAGTTACAGAACACACAAGTCATATATTCTTAGAAAGTGCTTATTTTAACCCCGTTTCTATTCGTAAATCAGCAAAAAGACATGGGTTGAATACAGATGCTTCTTTTCGTTTTGAAAGAGGAATCGATATGAGCTTAACGAAGTACGCTTTAAAAAGAGCAGCTTTATTAATAGAAGAATATGCTGGTGGAACCTTAGCTTCTGATATTATGGATTTTTATCCAGAGAAAGTAGAAGATTTTCAAGTATTCTTTTCTTATGAAAGTGCTTACCGTTTAATCGGACAAGAAATTCCGAAAGAAACAATCAAGAAAATTTTAGCATCGTTAGAGATAAAAATAAATAGCGAAACTGAAGGAGGTTTAGGATTGACAATTCCTTCTTACAGAGTAGATGTGCAAAGAGAAGCTGACATTATTGAAGAGATATTAAGAGTTTATGGATACAACAATATTGAGTTTTCTCATAAGTTAAATACCTCTATTTCTTTTGATTCTAATAATGATACCAAGATTGAAAATATTGTTGCCAATCAATTAAGTTCTTTAGGATTTAATGAAACGATGGCAAACTCGTTAACCAAAGAAGAGTATGTTGGGTTAACAGAAAACTTGAATGCAGAGAATAACGTAGAAATGCTAAATCCTTTAAGTAGTGATTTAAAAGTGATGCGTCAATCGTTATTGTTTAGTGGTTTAGAATCTGTAGCATATAACATTAACAGAAAGAACAATGCATTAAAGTTGTATGAGTTTGGGAAAACCTACCATAAATACAATGAAAAATATCAAGAAGACAAACACTTAACCCTATTTGTTACTGGAAACAGAACAAAAGAGAGTTGGATAACAACAGCCCGAAATTCTGATTTCTTTTACATAAAAGGAATTGTTTCTTCTTTATTAGAAAGAGTTGGGATTTCAAATTTAAAAACTACACCAACCAAATCTGATGTCTTTACAGAAGGAATTACATTGAGTTTAGGAAAAATTAAAATAGTGGACTTTGGCGTTGTGAAGCCAACAATTTTAAAAGAATTCGGTATTAAGCAAGAAGTGTTATTTGCGGATTTAAATTGGGAAAATGTATTGAAATTATGTGGTAAAAAGAACATGAAAGTTTCAGAATCTCCAAAATACCCGGCAGTAAAAAGAGACTTAGCGTTACTGATTGATCATAAAATCACTTTTAAAGAGGTTTATAACTTGGCGCATCAATCAGAGAAAAAATTATTGAAAGAAGTTGATTTATTTGATGTCTATGAAGGTGATAAACTACCAGAAGGTAAAAAGTCATATGCTGTTAGTTTTATATTGCAAGACGCTAACAAAACACTAGAAGACAAGCAGATTGATAAAATAATGCAAAAATTACAAGCAACTTTTGAGAAAAACTTAGAAGCTGTTTTAAGATAAATATAAAGCTCCATTTTGGAGCTTTTTTTATAAATAATATATGTACAAAATACTAATACGTCCACTATTATTCCTTTTTGATCCAGAAAAAGTGCACTACTTTACATTTTCTGTAATTAAGATTTTACACAAAATTCCGTTTGTACCAGCAATTATTAGAAGTATGTTTCAAGTAAACGACAAACGATTGGAAAGAACGGTATTCGGAATCACATTTAAAAACCCTGTTGGCTTGGCTGCTGGATTTGATAAAAATGCAGTGTTGTATAATGAACTAGCAAATTTTGGTTTTGGTTTTATAGAAATTGGTACAGTAACACCAAAAGGGCAAGAAGGAAACCCTAAACAACGGTTGTTTCGTTTAAAGGATGATCAAGGAATCATCAATAGAATGGGGTTTAATAATGATGGAATCGGACCAGCTATTGAAAACTTAAAAAAGAATAAAGGACAGGTTATTATTGGTGGGAACTTAGGGAAGAATACCACTACTTTGCCAGAAAATTATACCGAAGATTACTGTGAGGTTTTTAAAGCACTACACCCATATGTAGATTATTTTGTATTGAATGTGAGTTGTCCAAATGTGGGCAGTCACGAAAAACTAAATGATAAAGATTATTTGATCGAATTAATTTCTACGGTGCAAAGATTGAATACCAAAGAAGCCAAACAAAAACCAATCTTATTAAAAATTGCTCCAGACTTAAACAATGAGCAGTTAGATGAAATCATTGAATTGGTTGCAGAAACAAAAATTGACGGAGTAATAGCATCCAATACATCCACGACTAGAGATCATTTAAAAGCGTCTGAAGAACGTTTACAAGAAATAGGAAACGGTGGTGTAAGTGGTCAACCAATGAGAGCACAAAGTACCAAAGTGATTCAATACTTAGCAGACAATTCTAACAAGTCCTTTCCGATTATTGGAGTAGGAGGAATACATTCTGCAGAAGATGCCTTAGAAAAAATGAAAGCTGGTGCAGATTTGGTACAGATTTATACTGGGTTTATCTATGAAGGACCAAGTTTGGTTAAAAAAATAAATAAGGCAATTTTAAAGAACGATTAATACTTTAATATTTTTTTTGAATAGATTCCGGAACCTGTTCGTATTTTCAACACATAAGTCCCATTAGATAAGTTGCTTATATTTAATTTTGAAGTGTTTTTAGTATATCCATTATGTACTAAATTCCCTGTTATTGAGTAAATTTT
>JBLFXB010000105.1:0-6256 GCA_047611925.1 Polaribacter sp. | reverse complement strand
TAAAGTTTAAAAGGAGTTGTCACTTCGAGTGAATTTATAAGGAACGAATAAATTTGTATCGAGAAGTCATAAGAATTAAAGAGTAAAGAAGTCTCATTTCGTAACATTACGAGAAACCGCATCGGAAAAAAAATAAACTATGAAATTACTAGTACACATATCAAGAATTTTTGTCGGAGCGATGTTTATCTTTTCTGGCTTTGTAAAACTGGTAGATCCAATAGGTTCTCAGTATAAATTTGAAGAATATTTTAGTCAAGGTGTATTAGATATGGAATATTTAGTTCCGTATGCATTGGCATTTTCTATTGTATTAATTTTAGCAGAAATAATGCTCGGAGTTGTTTTATTACTTGGGTATAAGGCCAAAGCTACTTTATGGAGTTTATTAGGACTTACAACCGTTTTCTTGTTCTTAACATGGTATTCTGCGTATTATAATAAAGTAACAGACTGCGGCTGTTTTGGAGATGCAATCAAACTAACACCTTGGGAAACATTTTATAAAAACATCATTTTAATTGTATTGATTTTGTTGATGCTGTTTAGAGTGAAAGACATTAAGAATATCTTTCCAAAGAAAGTTTTACAAGCCATTACACTATTGTCATTCTTTTCATTTTTGTACATAACATACCATGTGTTGTTGCATTTACCAATTATCGATTTTAGACCTTATGCTGTTGGAAAAAACATTCAAGAAGGAATGAAATATAAAGGTGATGGAGAAATACCTAAAATTCACGATTTCTATTTCGAAGATGCGCAAAGTGATTTAGCTCCAGAGATTTTAGAAAAAGAAAAAGTACTATTAGTGATTGTATATGATTTACAAAAAACAGATGTAAACGGATTTAAGTCAATCAAAGAGATTACAGAAAAAGCAATAAAAGAAGGATATGCTGTGTATGGAGCATCGGCTTCTTTTTCAGACGAATTAATTCTTGCGAAAGAAAGATACAACTTACCTTTTGACTTTTTATTTAGTGACGCAATTACCTTAAAAACAATGGTGAGAGCAAATCCTGGTTTAATGATGTTGAACAAAGGAACCATTACGGGAAAATGGAGTTGGAGTGATATTGCTGAAATTAAATTTTAAAAGAAATGAAGCAGTTACTCTTGGTTTTTATTGGCGGTGGATTTGGTAGTGCTTTGCGATATGTAATTGGAAAGTATTTAAACAATCCAGAAACGGGAATTCCTTACGGAACATTCGTGGCAAATATTTTAGGGAGTTTGTTAATAGGAATTATATTAGGTTTGGCTGCAAAGAACGACGCATTAACAGAAAACCATACATTGATTTTAGCGACTGGTTTTTGTGGTGGATTTACAACCTTTTCAACCTTTGCGTATGAAAATCATGTGTTTTTGAAATCAGGAGATTTTATGAGCTTTGCAGTGTATACCATTGCGAGTTTTGTGGTTGGGTTTTTAGCCGTTTTTGCAGGAATGTATATTATAAAATAAACAGATTATGAACGAAGTTGTACAGTATAAAAGTGAGGAAAATTACGCATTAATCACCATTGCTAATGGAAAAGCAAATGCTATTTCTCATGAAGTAATTGAAGGGTTAAACAATGGGTTAGACAAAGCTTTAGAAGAAGATAAAGTAGTAATTATAACTGGTCAGCCAGGAATATTTTCTGCTGGATTCGATTTAAAAATAATGACTAAAAGCCCAGAGTCAGCCAAAGAATTGGTCACTAAAGGGTCTAAGCTTTCGTTAAGAATGTTGTCTTTTTCGAAACCAATAATAATCGCTTGTTCGGGTCATGCAATTGCTAAAGGAGGCTTTTTATTATTATCTGCAGATTACCGAATTGGTGTAGAAGGCGATTTTAAAATTGGCTTAAACGAAGTGATGATTGGTATGACAATGCACAATGCGGGAATCGTAATTGCAAGAGCAAGGTTGGCACATACACATTTAGATAGAAGCGTTTCAAATTCAGAAATATACAATCCTAAAGAAGCTGTAAAAGCAGGGTTTTTAGATGTAATTGTTCCTGGAGATCAATTAGAAGCTACCGCAATAAAAATTGCTGATATGTTTAGCAAATTGAATACAAAAGCACATGCAGAAACAAAGTTGAAAGTTAGAAATCCTCATTTAATCGCTTTAGGAGAAGCAATTGAGCAAGATCTCCTAGGAGATATTTCTATAAGTTCTTAATGTTTTTTGTACACTTTTACACCCGCTTTTAAAGCAATACTTACGGTATTTTCTTTTGGCGTTAAAGGACAAGAGTATGAGCTGTTATACGCACAATACGGATTGTAAGATTTATTAAAATCTATCGTAATTGTTCCGTCAGTATTTTCATCTGTTGTTAGTACATCCAAATAACGACCACCGCCATAAGATTCAATACCACTCGTTTTATCCGTAAAAGGCAAGAACAAGTAGTCTTTGTATTGTGGGGCTCTATCAAAGTCTTTATTCTGATAAATAGTTAAGGTTTGTTCTTTTCCATCAATAGTAAAAGTTAAGGTTCCATATTTAATATATAATGGCTTTCTACTGGTTGTAGTTTGCATTTCAAAAATAATAGGTTCTTTCTCTTTGACTAATTTTGCGGTTATTTTAAATTTTTTGTCAATTTTGTAAAAGTGCAAAGCGCTAAAGCTTTTTAAATCTTTTGCAGACAAAGGAGACACTTCTTTGTTATGAAACTTTAGATTTTGTTCGTACTGGTACTCCATAATTCCTTTCGTATAGGCATCTTGTGCGTTAATACTAGATGCCGTAATTATGAAGAATAGTAAAATAGCATTTTTCATGAGAAATAAGTTTAAAAAATAAAAGTACAACATTACAATTATTTTTATAGATTTGATGAATCAAAAAAGAAAAAATGAGGATAGTCTATAGATATACATGTCAGAAGTCGATTAAAAATCGAACCGGTCGCATATCTTATGTATTGTAATTATATCCAAATAAAATATAACTATTAATAAGAGTCCGACTTCACAGTCGGACTCTTTATTTTTACTAAGTTTTGATTCTGTTTAAGAATCAAACAACAACAAACAGGCATGAAAAAACTATATACAGATTATCTCAATACTTTTAGAGGACTCTCTAAAGAAGTATGGTTATTGGCATTAATCACATTAATTAACAGAGCAGGAACAATGGTAATTCCATTTTTATCCTTGTATTTAACAGAAAGTCTTGATTTTAAGCTTTCTGATATAGGATGGATTATGTCTTTCTTTGGATTAGGTTCGATGGTTGGTTCTTGGTTAGGAGGGAAGTTAATGGATACGTTTGGATTTTATAAAGTGATGTTTTTAAGCTTGCTAGGAACAGGAGTTGCTTTTATATTGATGCAATTTGTAAGCACTCTTGTAGGTTTTTGTTCAGGTATTTTCATGTTGATGTTAATTGCTGATATGTTTAGGCCAGCAATGTTTGTTGCACTAAGTTCTTATAGCAAGCCAGAAAACAAAACGCGTTCGGTTACTTTAATTCGTTTGGCAATTAACTTAGGCTTTTCGGCAGGTCCTGCCATTGGTGGATTGATAATTATATCGTTAGGATACAGCGGTTTATTTTGGATTGATGGAGTTACCTGTTTACTCGCAGGTTTTTTATTACTGCACGTTTTAAATCCTAAGAAGGCAAAAGTATTGGATGAAATAAAAGTAGAGAACCCTGTTTCGGCGTATTCTGATAAACCCTTTTTGGTGTTTTTAATTGGGATAATGCTTTTTGGAGCCGTATTTCTACAATACTTTTCTACGATGCCTTTGTATTATAAGGAGGTGCATTATTTGTCAGAAATGGAAATTGGATTGCTATTAGGGTTAAATGGATTTGTTATTTTTTTACTAGAAATGCCGTTGGTAAAATGGTTAGAAAATGGCAAATACACAAAATCAGGATTGATGTTGTTTGGAGCTATCTTAACGGCATTGAGCTTTGTAATAATAAACCTAACTTCTTGGGTTGGTGTTTTGGTGGTTGCTATGATGTTGATGACCATTGGAGAAATGATTGCATTTCCTTTTTCAAATGCATTTGCAATGGATAGAGCTAAAAAAGGAAACCAAGGAGAATATATGGCGTTGTATAGCATTGCATTTTCGTTTGCACATATTTTTAGTCACAACTCAGGAATGCAGTTGGTAAACTCGTTAGGTTTTGAGTCTACTTGGAACATTGTATTTGGAGTTGCCGTTTTATGTATTGTTTTCTTATTAATTTTAAAACTAATGTTGAAAAAAGAAAAATCAAGAATATGAATTTAAATCAAATTACCATCCCTTCTCTGGATGTTGAAAAATCAGTAGAATTTTATAAAAAACTAGGGATGCATTTGATTGTAGAAGCATTGCCTAGATATGTTCGGTTTGAATTGCCAGATGGTGATGCGACTTTCTCTATTCATTTAGTAGAAGAATTGCCAACAGGTGATGGAGTAACTATTTATTTTGAAGATGATAATCTAGATATACTTGTTAAAACCTTACAAGAAAAAGGAATTGAGTTTTCTTTATTGCCCACAGATCAAAGATGGTTGTGGAGAGAAGCACATGTGTATGATCCTGATGGAAATAAAATCATTTTATTCTTCGGGGGTGATAATCGTAAAAATCCGCCTTGGCGAGTTTAATTTTTTGCTGTAAAAGGTTTACAAAACCAATAATCCTAATTCTTTAATGTTTTCAACAGATTTCGAATACCAGAAGATTTCAAAATCATCAAAATGAGTTTCGAAATCGGTTTTCAATTGTTTAAAAGAAGTTTGTTTTCTAGAAGTAGGTGTTAAGGTTTCTAATGTGTCTAAAAACCATGCTCCAGTTTCTTTTTCTAAGACCAACTCTATGCAATCTGTTTTTGTATGAAACGCCAATTGCAATAAGTGTCTCGTTTGACCTTTTTTTGTTTTTGTGAATTCTGAAACTAATGGCGTATTTCCTAGCCAAACTATTTTAGCAGTAGGTTTTGTGTTGAAAACAGTTTCTGTAGCCAAACTGTCATTGATAAAATCGGGGTCTATTGTTGTGCTGGGAACTTTAAAATCAAACCACTCTTCAACCGGAATTTCAAAACCAATTCCGTGCATAAAATTAAAGAGAGATTTTTTTAGCCCGAAGCTAAACTTAGTATGGTCGATACCCGTAGAATCTACAAAATCTACATCATTATTTGCAAATGTAATCTCTTTATAGTTGGGGGTAATTCCGTATTCTTCTGGATTCATTCCAACAGGACTGTGCGCTGTCATCGCAAATTGATGCCAAAATCCAGATTGTAAAATGCCTAATTCGAATAATTGACGCACCATTTCTAAACTATCTATCGTTTCTTGAATCGTTTGTGTTGGATAGCCATACATTAAATACGAATGTACCATAATGTTGGCTTCTGTAAAGTTGCGAGTTACTTGGGCAACTTGTGCTACGGTAACACCTTTGTCAATTAGTTTTAACAATCGATCAGATGCAACTTCTAATCCGCCAGAAACAGCAATACAACCAGATGCTTTTAAGAGCAAACATAAATCTTTGGTAAAGTTTTTCTCAAACCGAATATTTGTCCACCAAGTTACTGTTAGTTTTCGTTTTAAGATTTCTAAAGCTAAGGCTTTCATTAATGCAGGCGGAGCAGCTTCATCTACAAAATGGAATCCGCTTTCGCCAGTTTGAGCAATCAATTCTTCCATTCTGTCTACCAACGTTATGGCAGCAATAGGTTCGTAGATTTTAATATAGTCTAAAGAAATGTCACAGAAAGTACATTTTCCCCAATAGCAACCGTGTGCCATTGTAAGTTTGTTCCATCTACCATCGCTCCATAAACTATGCATCGGATTGGCGATTTCTATAACAGAAATATACGTATTCAATAGTAAATCAGAATAATCTGGCGTACCAACTTCACGTTGGTTGTAGTCTTTTTCTGTGGAGTTGTTATTGTAAACAACAGTGCCATTTTGTAATAAAAAAGTTCTTTTAAAGTCGAACTTTTCCTTGTTAGAAGCAAGCTGTTTGTGCAATAATTCTATTGGTAATTCGCCATCATCTAACGTGATGAAGTCGAAAAACTCAAATACTCGAACATCCTTTAAAGAACGTAATTCTGTATTTGGAAAGCCACCACCCATTGATATTTGAATGGTAGGGTAGTTTTCTTTTATATATTGAGCACAACGAAAAGCACTGTATAAATTCCCAGGAAAAGGAACAGAAATACAAACCATTTTAGGCTGTATTTCGTTGATGCGTTTTTCTAAAA
>JBLFXB010000104.1:0-6534 GCA_047611925.1 Polaribacter sp. | reverse complement strand
ATATTAGAAGCTTCTCAAACTATTCGAGATTTGTCTCATGCCTTAGTATCTGCTGTGTTATTAAAGTTTGGGTTAAAATATGCTATCAAAGATATGGCAGAAAAATATTCTAATTCACAGATTCAAATAAATACAGATATTAAAAACCTGAGGCGCTATCATCAAAGTTTTGAAATAAAAGTAAATAACATTATTCAGGAATTTGTAAATAATATTTTAAAGCATAGTAATGCTTCAAAAGCTATTGTTAGAGTAGAAGATAAGAACGGAAAATTGATTATTAGTATTCAAGACAATGGTTGTGGTTTTGATAAGAATAAAATTCCAGAAAAAGATGGTTTAGGAATCAATCAAATTGATGCGCGAATCCAAATGATGAAAGGTGTTTTTAATATAGATTCTAACGCTGAAAATGGCACAAAAATAAATGTTATTTTGCCTATCTTAGAAAAAGAAGGTGTTATCCACGTTTAGCCAACTCAATAATTTCTAGCTCTTTTATTTGCTCTTTATCAATAGTGAACCGCAGCATGGTTCTTACATTGTGAAATCCATGATTTCCTGCAGCTCCAGGATTTAAATGTAATAAATTCAATCTTTTATCATATTGCACTTTTAAAATATGAGAATGACCACTAATAAAAATTTTAGGGGCGTTTAGTTTTATTTCTTCTCTAATACGCTGATTATACTTATTTGGATAACCTCCAATATGAGTCATCCAAACTGACACATCTTCTATGATAAATTTATTATCTAAAGGGAACTCTAACCGCGCAATATTATCATCTATATTTCCATAAACGGCTCTTAAGGGTTTTAGTTTTTTTAATGTATCGGTAACATTTAAATCACCAATGTCTCCAGCATGCCAAACTTCGTCAGCTAGTTTTACATATTTCAATATTTGTGCATCAATATAGCTATGCGTATCAGAAAGTAAAAGAATCTTTTTCACGAGTTGTTAAGGTTTAAAACTCAATTAATTTATGTAGTTTTGACTCTTACAAAAGTACTAGTTTTTTGAGATATTTTATAGAAATTTCATATCAAGGTAAAAAGTATCACGGTTGGCAATCACAGCCTGATGCGAACTCAATTCAAGAAGAAATAAACAAAGCAATTAGCGTTGTTTTACAAGAAGAAATTGTTGTTCTTGGCGCGGGTAGAACAGATACTGGCGTACATGCAGAACAGATGTTTGCTCATTTTGATACTGCCCAAAATTTAGATATAAATTATGTATTTAAATTCAATTCTATATTGCCAGAAGATATTGTTATTTACACGTTGGAAAAAGTAAAGGATGATAAACATGCTAGGTTTGATGCTTTATCTAGAAGTTATCAATATAAAATTTGGTTAGGAAGAAATCCCTTTTTACTCGATAGTACTTGGCAAATTCATTATCAGAAATTAGATGTCAAAGCAATGAATGAAGCTGCGATGATCTTATTAGAGTATGAGAATTTTCAAGCATTTTCTAAAGTAAAGACAGAGGTTAAAACATTTAATTGTGATGTAACCGAAGCGAAATGGATTCAAAACGGGAATGAATTAATCTTTCATATCTCTGCCAATCGTTTTTTAAGAAACATGGTAAGAGCTATTGTTGGTACGTTGGTAGATGTTGGGAAACATAAAATATCAAAAGAAGATTTTAGAAATATTATCGTAAGTAGAGATCGATCTAAAGCAGGATTGTCAGTCCCAGCAAAAGGATTGTACTTAACAGAAATCACCTATTAAGAATGAGTAAAAAAGAGTCGGGAAAAGCATTTGACGCCAAAATATTTATAAGGATTTTAGGTTTTGCAAAAAACTATAGAACTCATTTTGTTACAGCTACTTTAGCTGTAGTAATAACGGCGTTGTTATCTGCTTACAGACCTTACTTATTAAAAGAAGCCGTTAATGATTTTACCATTAATAAGAACGAAGCAACATTATTAGATTATACGTTGTTAATGTTTGCTGTACTAATTGCAGAAGTGCTTTTACAAGTGTTATTTATCTATTTTGCAAATTGGATTGGTCAGCACATTATTAGAGATATAAGAACCAAGATATTTCGTCATATTCTACAATTTAAAATGTCGTATTTCGATACAACTTCTGTCGGTAAATTAGTGACAAGAGTTGTTTCAGATATCGAAACAATTGCGAGCTCATTTAGTCAAGGATTGTTTATGATTATTAGTGATATTTTGAAAATGTTGGTGGTAACGATAGTCATGTTATGTATCAATTGGAAATTAGCATTGATCGCTTTAGCTGTATTGCCAATCTTAATTTATGCAACTAAAGTATTTCAAATTGCCATAAGAGCTACGTTTCAAGAAGTACGAACTCAAGTAGCAAATCTAAATGGATTTGTGCAAGAGCGTGTCACCGGAATGAAGATTGTACAGCTATTTAGTAGAGAGAAAATAGAGTATAAAAATTTTATGGAGATTAATGACAAGCATAAAAAGGCACATGTGAAAGCCGTTTGGTATTATTCTATATTTTTCCCTATTGCAGAAGTTTTATCATCCATAGCCATTGGTTTACTGGTTTGGTTTGGAGGTTTACAATCTGTAACGAATATAGATGTGCAGCCTGGAGATATTATGAGTTTTATTATGATGACTGAAATGTTGTTTAGACCCTTAAGGCAAATTGCAGATAAGTTTAATACGTTGCAAATGGGGATTGTTTCTGGAGAACGTGTTTTTGGTGTAATGGACACCGAAAGTAGTATTGACAAACAAGGAGAAAAAATTGCAGAAAACCTACAAGGAAATATCGAATTTAAAGAGGTTCACTTTAGTTATATTAAAGAGGAGGAAGTATTGAAAGGGATTTCTTTTCAGGTAGAAAAAGGACAAACGGTTGCTATTGTTGGTGCAACAGGAGCAGGGAAATCTACAATAATCAACTTGATAAATCGTTTTTACGAAATAGATTCAGGGCAAATTTCTGTGGATGCAATTTCTGTGAAAGACTATAATTTACATTCGTTAAGAAATCAAATAGCAGTTGTTTTACAAGATGTCTTTTTGTTTTCAGATTCTATCTATAATAACATCACTTTAAATGACGAGCGTATTACTTTAGAAGAGGTAAAAGAAGCGGCAAAACAAATTGGTATTCACGATTTTATTATCAGTTTACCAGGCGGTTATCATTACAATGTAAAAGAAAGAGGAGCCATGTTATCATCTGGTCAACGCCAGTTAATTGCGTTTTTAAGAGCTTATGTAAGTAAACCAAGTATTCTAATTTTAGATGAAGCTACATCTTCTGTAGATTCTTATGCAGAACAAATGATTCAGTATGCAACAGATACTATCACCAAAGGAAGAACATCTATTGTTATTGCGCATAGGTTAGCAACCATTAAAAAGGCGGATAAAATTATTGTAATGGACAACGGTTTAATTGTTGAAGAAGGATCTCATCAAGAATTGTTAGAAAAAGAAGAAGGGTATTACAAGAATTTATACGACAAGCAATTTAGCAGTATAGAAGTAGCAAACTAGTTTTCTATAATGTTAGTTAGAGAGGTTTTAATTTAAATCTGCTTTAATTTTTTCTTTTAACTCGTTGTAATCTACATACAATTCAAAAGTACCATCTTTAATGTAAGAAACCTCTCCAGTTTCTTCCGATACCAATAAACACAAAGCATCTGTTTTTTCTGTAACACCAATTGCGGCTTTATGTCTTAATCCAAATCTTGCAGGAATTCTTTCATTAGATAAAGGCAAGACTGCTCTTGTAGCTACAATGTAATTATCTCTAATAATAGTTGCTCCATCATGTAGCGGACTGTTCTTGTAAAAGATACTTTCTAAAAGAGCTTCATTCAAAAAAGCATTCATAGAATCTCCTGAATTGATTAAGAAGTCCAAGTTGTTTGTTCGTTCCAATACAATTAACGCACCCGTTTTAGATTTCGATAATTTTACGCAAGAATTCACTAAGGTGTCTACGTCATTTTCAGATTCAATTTCAGATTTTAAAAACTTTAATTGGTTTAGAAAGCTACGTTTTGAGGAAAAATTAGTAGTTCCAATCATTAATAAGAACTTTCTAATCTCTTGCTGAAATACGATAATTAAGGCGATAACTCCACCACTTAAAAGGTATCCTAAAATTCCACTTAACATTTCCATTTTTAAGGCTTGTGTAATTTTCCATATTAAGAAAATAAAAGCGATTCCAATAAAAATATTAATGGCAACAGTTCCTTTTAATAATTTATAGATGTAGTATAATAAGACAGCAACTAGAAGAATGTCTAGAATATCTAAAAAAGAAAAATCGATAAAGTCTAACATAGATTTTTTTTGCTGATGATGTAAATGTACAGAAAATTTAAGACAGTTGCATTACAATTTTCACGGCTTCCATTGCTTCTTTTACATCATGAACGCGTAGTATGTTTGCGCCATTTAATAACGCGATTGTATTTGCAGAAGTTGTCGCATTCAATGCTGTTTTGGGGGTGATCTCTAAAGGTCTATACAACATTGATTTTCTAGAAATTCCGACTAAAATTGGAGCGTCTACACTTTTAAACAAGGCTAAGTTTTTTAACAACTCATAATTATGTGCAATCGTTTTTCCAAAGCCAAACCCAACATCAATAAGTATGTCGTTCACTTTTAATTGATGTAATTGATGAATTTGTTCTGCGAAAAATGAAATTACGTCTTTGGTAACATCATCGTACTGTGGGTTTTGTTGCATGTTTTGTGGCGTTCCTAACATGTGCATTATAACATACGGAACTTGCAGTTCTGCAACAGTTTTAAACATATTTACATCCATTTTTCCACCAGAAATATCATTGATAAGTGCTGCGCCAGCTTCTATTGCTTTTTTAGCAACGGTACTTCTAAAAGTATCTATAGAAATAATGATTTCAGGAAAATGAGTGACCAATAATTCAATGATTGGAACCACGCGTTGCAGTTCTTCTTTTTCAGAGATATGTTTCGCTTCAGGTTTCGAGGAGTACCCACCAACATCAATAAAAGTTGCGCCATCAGTAAGCATTTTCTCAACCTGTTGTACGATTTCGGTTTCGTTTTTATAGCTACCTCCATCAAAAAAAGAATCTGGAGTTGTATTTAAAATTCCCATAACTCTAGGAGTAGAGAAGTCGATCAGTTTTCCTTTGCAGTTAATTGTTATCATTAGCGAACAACTTTGTTTATTACGTCTGATTTTTCTGGAGCTTTATAATGTAGCATTTGTTGTAACAAACCATCAACTGAAGTATCGATTAATAATAAATCTCTATTCTGCTGTTTTAAATACCCTTCAGTAACCATTACATCCAATTGTTTTAGTGTGTAGTCAAAGAACCCATTTACGTTTAGCAATCCAACAGGTTTTTGTTCTATGTGTAATTGATTTAAAGTAAGCGCTTCAAATAATTCATCTAATGTCCCAAATCCACCAGGTAAGGTAATGTACCCATCTATGAGTTTGCTCATAATTACTTTACGATCACTCATCTTCTTGGTAATAATCAATTCAGTAACTTCTCTATGAACAACTTCCTCTTTTTCTAATAACTTCGGAATTACACCAATAACGTCTCCTTTTTCAGCAAGAATGGTATCGGCAATAACACCCATCATTCCAATTTTCCCACCGCCAAAGACCATTGTAATATTGTTATTTGCAAAATAGTTTCCCAATTCAATAGCAGCTTCTTTGTACACAGAATTGAAACCGATACTAGAACCACAAAAAACGACTACTTTTTTCATATTGATATATTTCTCCTGTAAAAATAAATGAAAAGTATTAATAAAGACAAAAAACTTAAAAAATAAAGAGTACTTATTTAGTATTTACTATTTTTACGGAGATATCAGAAAAATAATTAAATGAAAAGCAATCTTAGATTGTTTTTAAGGAAATATTTTATTTAGGGTTTATGCAGAACACATCAGAACAATACAATGTCGTTGTAGAAGAATGTAGAAATTTATTTGTTAAAAAGATGAGTGATTATGGTAGCGCATGGAGAATTTTACGGTTGCCATCATTAACAGATCAGATTTTTATCAAAGCGCAACGTATTAGACAATTGCAAGAGAATGCTGTTCGGAAAGTAGATGAAGGAGAGAAATCTGAATTTATCGGAATTATCAATTATTCTATTATGGCGTTAATTCAATTGGAATTAGGTGTTGTAGAAACGCCAGATGTATCTACTAAAGAAGCAACCGAATTATACGATAAGCATATTGCCATTACCAAGGAGTTGATGGAAAACAAAAATCATGATTATGGTGAAGCTTGGCGTGATATGCGTATTTCTTCGTTAACAGATTTGATTTTACAAAAGTTATTGCGTGTAAAGCAAATTGAAGATAATAAAGGGAAAACGTTAGTTTCTGAAGGTATTGATGCGAATTATCAAGACATGATTAATTACGCAGTTTTTGCAATGATTCATATGGGAGCGTAAGTTCAAAGTGTAAGGAAGGCAGAGTTGCAAAGGTGCAGAGTAGCACTGTAAAAATTTTT
>JBLFXB010000103.1:0-6737 GCA_047611925.1 Polaribacter sp. | reverse complement strand
TTGTTGTTGTTGTTGTTGTTGTTGTTGTTGTAAAAATAATCTAGTAATTGTTTTACTTTCATATTTTAAATAAATTTATTTTTTAAAAATGCTCATATTTTCATCATAAATAGGACTTTCTATTGCTAAAAAATCTAAAACACTATGAAAAACATTGTGTTGTGATAATACGTCATTATTTTTAAGCTCTTTAGAGTTATCTGACAACCAAACAATAAAAGGAATTTCTAATTGCTCTTTTGGTGCTATACTTGCTGGTATGCCGTGCATATATAAATTATTTTCTCCTAAAGACTCTCCATGATCAGAAACGTAAAACATAGAACTATTATATTCCTCTAACTGCTTTAACTCTCCAATTAATGTAGATAAAATATAGTCCGTATAAACAATGGTATTATCATATGCGTTTATTAACTCTTCTTGTGTACATTTTGCTAGCTCAACGCTTTTACACACTGGTGTAAATTTATTAAACTGAGTCGGATATTTTTTAGAATACGTTGGCCCGTGGCTAGTGCTAGTGTGCAAAACTATTAATATTTTATCTTTTTTACTTGCTAATATCTGCTCTCTTAAACCACTAAGCAATATTTCATCATATTCAGATCCACCATCTATAGATAATGTTTCTAAATCTTCTCTTTTTTGATAGTTCTTAATTTTAACAGGTGGCTCTCCCCAATTGGTCGTTCTCCAAATAACTTCTACATCATTTCTAAATAAATAATTCGGTAAAATCTCAAATAATTCATTAGTTTTCTTATGTTCTAAAATACATTTAACTCCAGCTGTAGTATAAGTTGCACATGAACTTGCTTTATAACTATGAACATTATTTATCTTTGACAGAAGCGGATTTGTATCTTTCTCATAACCATATAAAGAAAAGTTTTGACTTCTTGCAGATTCTCCAATTACAAGAACAAAAACAGATTTTTTATTATCTTTTATAATTGCATCTGGCAACAAAATTTGTTCTTGATTCTGCTGACTTTCATGATAATAAAATCCGCTAGTATTAACAACATAAGACCATGGCATAGCCAACCCACCTAAAACTTTTGAATGGTTATCAATCCACAACCACCTACTAGAATTAACATAAACAAATAAAACAATAAAAACAAAATTCAATATCGTATGTAACAAAAATTTTGTGAATTTTACTTTAATTATTTTAGTTTTAACAATTAAAATACTTGGAATTACTCCTAACAGAATTAAATACAAAATTAAGCTAAAGGAGAAGAAACTACTAGACTCTTCAAATTTAGTATTAAGGATATTACCAATCATTGTTTCATCTATTATAACACTATAGGTGTTTATAAAATAGATTGCAATTGCATTTATGTTAAAAAAAAGCACTAGTATTAATTTACCTATAAAGCGAGATATGAACAATAGTATATAAAAAACTAAAACGTTTAAGAAGAAAGTTAAAATTATCAAATTAACAATCGTTAGAATCCCATCTAAGCTTTTATAATTTAGATTGTTAACCGCAAATTGAAATAGTGGGAGATGATATAGGACTAGATTAAGAAAACTAATTATTAAAACAAAGTAACTTAATTTAATATTATTTTTTAACATAAGTATTATTTTTTAACATACGTTTTAATCATTAAGTATAGCGTTGTGATTAAGGCTAATAATGAAAAATAAAATATTAGCAAATTGTCAGTAAATATTTCTTTTACAATAACAAACACCCAAATTGTTAAAAGCAAGATGAAAATAGGGTAATATTTTTTATTTTTAATCCAAGCCCACCAACTAACCTTATTATCTATAACAATACCTACAAGTGCACATATATATCCAATAATGCTACCTATTATAACATCAAGTGGATAATGCGCTCCAACTCCAACTCGAGAAAACACAATAATAGCACCTAGTGTAAGGATCATAAAAGACCAGATAGTTTTCGCCTTAAACCCTTTTGGCATAAATGCATATAACAATATCGTAAGTATAGTAAAAGTAGTTACAGAATGTCCGGAGGGTAAACTTGTATTTCCTGAAAGAGTTTTTCCTATAATAACAAAACTTTTAGTATCAAACATTCCTGCAGGTCTTGGAACAGCAAACATTTCCTTCAAAAAAAAACACACTATCAATGTAATTATTGAAGATGTTATTAGAGTACCCCAAACTTTAGGTGCATAAATAATAAAAACAGTCAAAAAGGGAAAAAGTATTAGTACATCACCTAATTGAGTTAAGTTAAATTGTAAATTTGGTAATACCGATAACTTACTATTAAGGTAGAAAAATAAGTCTTTTTGATTGTTAACATAGTCTTCAGCAGTAAAAACATTTTCCTTAAAGAGCACAAAAGAAATAATAACTAATAATAAAAAAGGATACAAAAGTAATCTTAATCTTACATTAGAAAGGTTATCAACTACTTTGCTGTCTAATTTATAATTATTTATCATATTTTATTTTTTGATACTTAAAATAGATTTAAGGTCTTGTCTTTTTGGCATTGAAATGGCTCTTGTCTTGTTGTAAACAATAAAAATTACTTGGGTATAAAAAAAGGTGTTACTAAAAATAGTAACACCCTAATTATTAACAATTGTTAATCATTATTTCTTATGTCTTGTTTCAGATGAAACAGAAATTTTCTTTCTTCCTTTTGCTCTTCTTCTAGCTAGTACTTTACGACCATTTGCAGAAGCCATTCTATCTCTGAAACCATGTTTGTTTCTTCTCTTTCTATTCGATGGTTGGTAAGTTCTTTTCGGCATTACTAATATTTTTAAAAATCTTTATAATATGTTTTGCTTTTCGTCGAATTACGTCTGCTAAAAGCGTGCGCAAATATACAACTAGTTTTGTTTTAGGCAAACACTATCATAAAAAAAAACAAATTATTTTCTACAGGTGCAAAAGCACAATTATTATTAAGGATTTTCATCGTTTTTTGTTTGTCAAAAGTTCTAGAGTTAGTACTTTTGCCCAAACCTAATAACCATGAAAAACACCAAGTACGTTTTTGTAACAGGAGGCGTAACGTCATCACTAGGAAAAGGAATCATTGCTGCATCTTTAGCAAAACTCTTACAACAAAGAGGATATTCTGTAACTATTCAAAAACTAGACCCATATATTAATATAGATCCAGGAACATTAAATCCATATGAACATGGTGAATGTTATGTGACTGATGATGGCGCAGAAACTGATTTAGACCTTGGACACTACGAGCGTTTTTTAAACATTCCTACTTCTCAAGCGAACAATGTTACTACTGGTAAAATTTATCAATCTGTAATTAATAAAGAGCGTAAAGGTGAATTTTTAGGTAAAACCGTTCAAGTTATTCCTCATATTACTGACGAAATTAAACGTAGAATCCAGATTTTAGGTAAAACTGGTGATTATGATATTGTAATTACAGAAATTGGTGGAACTGTTGGTGATATAGAATCTTTACCTTATGTAGAGTCTGTTAGACAAATGCTTTGGGAAAAGGGAAAAGAAAATGCTATTGTTATTCATTTAACTCTAGTGCCTTATTTAGCTGCTGCAGGTGAATTAAAAACAAAACCTACGCAACACTCTGTAAAGATGTTGATGCAAAGTGGAGTAAGTCCAGATATATTAGTGTGTAGAACTGAGCATGAAATTTCTGATGATATTAAACGAAAATTAGCCTTATTTTGTAATGTAAAACAAGAAGACGTTATACAATCTATAGATGCAGAGACTATTTATGATGTACCTAATTTAATGTTAGAACAAGGTTTAGATACTGTCGTTTTAAATAAATTAAAATTATCTTCTAAAGGGGAACCTGAATTAAAAGTTTGGAATGAATTTATACAGAAACATAAAAACCCAAAATCAACAATAGAAATTGGTTTAATTGGTAAATATGTAGAATTACACGATTCTTATAAATCAATTACAGAAGCTTTTATTCATGCAGGTGCAACCAACCAAACAAAAGTAAATGTGCGTTGGATTCATTCTGAAGAATTAACTCCAGAAAATGCTGCTTCTAAATTAGAAGGATTAAATGGTGTATTGGTTGCTCCAGGTTTTGGAGAAAGAGGAATAGAAGGTAAGATTGCTGCTGTACAAGTTGCAAGAGAAAATAACATTCCGTTTTTCGGAATTTGTTTAGGGATGCAAATGGCAGTGATAGAATATGCTAGAAATGTATTAAACATTGCTGATGCTAATTCTACAGAAATGGCAGAAAACCTTTCGAATCCTGTTATCAACCTAATGGAAGAGCAAAAAAATGTTACTGAAAAAGGTGGAACGATGCGTTTAGGAGCTTGGGATTGTAAAATTACCAAAGATTCTAAAGTGTTTGATGCTTATAAATCTGAAATGATTAGTGAGCGACACAGACATAGATATGAATTTAACAACGATTATTTAAAACAAATAGAAGCTGCCGGAATGAAAGCAACGGGAGTAAATCCTAAAACAGGATTGGTAGAGATTGTAGAAATCACTTCACATCCTTGGTTTGTTGGTGTACAATATCATCCAGAATATAAAAGTACGGTGTTAAATCCGCATCCTTTATTTGTAAGCTTTATCAAAGCAGCATTACAACATTCAAAAAAAAAATAGCATGTATGTAAACGCGGTCTATCAATATAGAGCGCGTTTATATTTATAAAACAAGTTGTAACAATTCTTATAGTGCAGAGTCTAATCAATCATTAAATTACTCCTATTTTAAATTGAAAAATACTGAAACAGATTTCATTTAAATTTGGAACAGCATTTGCGTTATACCTAGTATCAAAAATAAATACAGTAAAATCGACTAAAAACAGTACAGTTTTGCTAAATTTGTCGGGTTTTCTTCAAACGTTGAAGACAAGATGACAAGTTGACCTTTAAAAATAATCAATGGAACAAAAAAAATTTGACAAAAATTCGTTTATCGGAATTTTACTTTTAGGAGCAATTATGCTTTGGTATATGTACTCTAGCCAAGAAGCAATTTTACCTGCCGAAAACACTACAGAGCAAGTTGTAGACGCTACAGAAACTACAACACCTGCACGTACAAAAAACACAACCAATACTATTCTTAGCGACTCTTTAAAAAATGCAGCCTTACAAAATCAGTTAGGTGCTTTTGCTTACGGAGCGCAAACAGCTACTGAAGGAACTACTGTTTTAGAAAACGAAGTTTTAAAATTAGTAATTGATAATAAAGGTGGACAAATTGTAGAAGCATTTGTAAAGAATTTTAGAACATACGATTCTTTACCTTTATATTTAATCAAAAACAAAAACGCCTCTTTCAATCTTAATTTTGGAACGACAGATAATAGAATTTTAAATACGAAAGATTTATTATTTACACCTTCTAAAACTAAAAACGGAGACAACGAAGTGCTTTCTATGAAATTGAAAGTTTCTGAAACTCAGTATTTAGAATACAGATACGAAATGAAACCTAACGATTATATGTTAGGATTTGCTGTTCGTTCTCAAGGACTAAGTTCTGTGATCAACTCTTCAAACACTATCAATTTAGATTGGAGTTTAAAAACGTTCCGTAACGAGAAAAGCATAACAACCGAGAATATGTATTCTGAGTTAAAGTTTTACACCGATGAAGCAGATTACCTTTCTGCAGGTGGAAACGACAATGAAATTGTAGACAATGTACAATGGATTGGGTTCAAACAACACTTCTTTACCTCTATCTTACTATCTGACACACCGCTTAACAAAGCAAATCTTACGTCTACAAATCTTGTAAATGATGAAGCTATAGATACTGTTTTCACAAAAAAATATGATTTAAAAGCGCCATTAGAGTTAAATAATGGTGAACTAAATTATAGCATGAACTGGTACTACGGACCAGCAGATTATGAAATACTAACAAAATACGAAAACAAAAACTTAGGAGAAATTGTTGATCTAGGTTGGGGAATCTTCGGAGCTATTAACAGAACTATTTTCATTCCTATCTTTGGGTGGTTAAGTGGTTTAATGTCTAACTACGGGTTGATTATCATTTTAATGACTATTGTTGTTAGAATTATCATGTCTCCGCTAGTATACAAATCGTATGTTTCTAGTGCTAAGATGAAAGTAATTCGTCCAGAATTAACTGCGATTAACGAAAGACTTCCAGGGAAACCTAACGCAATGAAGCGTCAACAAGAAACCATGGCAGTACAGCGAAAAGCCGGAGTTAGCATGATGTCTGGTTGTATACCAGCATTGTTGCAAATGCCAATTTTCTTTGCATTGTTCCGTTTCTTCCCTTCCAATATAGAATTAAGACAAAAAGGATTTTTATGGGCAGATGATTTATCATCTTACGATGCTGTATTTCAGTTGCCATTTAGCATTCCTTTCTACGGAGATCACGTAAGTTTATTTCCAATCTTAGCGTCTGTTGCTATTTTCTTTTACATGAAAATGAATCAAAGTCAGCAAGCAAACATGCAAGCACCAGCTCAAGAAGGGATGCCAGACATGCAAAAGATGATGAAGATGATGATTTACTTCTCTCCTATTATGATGTTGTTTTTCTTTAACAATTATGCAAGTAGTTTAAGTTTATACTACTTTGTTTCTAACTTGTTAACGATTGTTATTATGTTAGTAATTAAAAACTACGTAATTGATGAGGATAAGATTCATGCTCAGATCGAAGAAAACAAAAAACGTCCAGAGAAAAAGAAAAGTAAATTCAGAGAACGTATGGACAACGCAATGAAACAAGC
>JBLFXB010000102.1:0-6819 GCA_047611925.1 Polaribacter sp. | reverse complement strand
AAATCCTACATTCGACTGCGCTCAGGCACCAATGGGTTTTCTATTCAGTCAGTATTTACTAACTTTATCGCTTAACCACAGCAACTAATCTTGTACAACGACATTGTGTTGAATTAATGATTAACAAAAAATCTATTCCTTTTTTGTAACACTTATCTTTTACAAGCATCTAAGGTAATATACAAAGGAAGAACTATGAAAAATCCGTTATCAGATAAATACTCAGAAAAGGACAACCTACTTCTTGTGGACAAAGTGCTTGACGGAGATTCTAAAGCTCTTGACAAGCTTGTAGATATTCACCAAGCCTTCATTTACAATGTAGCATGGAAAATGACACACAGTAATGAAGATGCACTTGACTTAACTCAGGAGGTTCTTATAAAAGTAATCACCAAATTGTCCACCTTTAAAAAGAAAAGTGCCTTCAGAACCTGGTTGTATCGCATTGTATTTAATGAGTTTTTACAATCAAAGAGGAAAAAAAAGGAAGAAGCGTTCCCAAGCTTCGAAGAACATGATAGACAGTTAAATGCTGTTCCAGATCCAGAATTGACACCTGCAGAGGAACTTGAATTAAAGGACTACACTAGAGAGGTTAAATTTAGATGCACCTCTGCTATGCTTATTTGCCTAGACAGAGAACAAAGATTGATCTATCTATTGGGAGAATCGTTTGGAATCGATCATAACTTAGGTGCTGAGATATTTAACATAACTCCTCAGAACTTTAGGGTTAAATTAAGCAGAGCACGAAAAGAACTACACAATTACATGGAATACAGATGCGGACTCATCAATAAGGCAAACCCATGTAGATGTGTTAAAAAAGCAAAAAGCGCATTAAAAATGGGCGTCTTAAACGAGAACAACATGATTTTAAAACCATCCTACACGAAACAAATAGGCGATTTTGTTTCAGAAAATCAAGACGAAATGAGAGAGGTGCTTGACCAGAAGTACGTAGAAATTTTTAGAGGTCACCCTAGTAAATCAGAATTCGATGCTGAAACCGTTATTAACAAAATAATTAATGATCAGACAATTAAAAACCTCTTCAACATATAATTTTATTACTCCCTTAATACCTATCATTACTAGAGATCACAATTTGTGATCTCTTTTTTTTTGTTTTTCTGTAACACCTGTATATCTCATGCATCTAAATGGTAGAAGGCGATACAAATTATTGCTAATTAAACAGTATAAAATGAATATTAGAACAGAAGTAATTATAGAAAAAAATGCCAATGATATTTGGCAAGTTATGGGCATCCAATTTGATAAAATTCATGTTTGGGCAAGCTTTTTTAAAGATTCAAAACCCGCTGGTAAAAATAAGTTTGATGGAATTAATTTTTCAGCTAGAGATACTGTGGTTGAAGGAGGAACAAATACACATTCACTTGATTTATTTGATTCTGAAAACTTTATTTTATCATATACAGTAACAGCAGGAGCTCCTCCTTTTGCTATTAAAGCTGGAGCAGAGTGGGCTCTCAAAATCATTGACGACAATACAAGCAAAGCTTCTATTACTGTCAACATAGATTTAAAAGATGGTATTCCTGAAAAGAAAGTATCAGAAGTTAAAATCTGGCTACATAAATCTTCGAATGACATGCTTGAAGATTTAAAACATTATATTGAAACTGGAAATTTACATCCTCGGAAACAAAATGCGTAATTAAAATTAATGTTATAAATATCCCCTAATTAAGGGAACTAAATTCAAAATATTATGATCAAGTTTACAAAAAAAACAATAGTTAATGCCGATTCCGATAAGGTATGGGGAATATTTGCACATGGATTTAATGATGCTTATAAATGGATGGCATCCGTAAATCATTCTTTCGCTAAAAGTAATGGCGAATCATTTGAAGGATGTCAATCAGACGGGAGAGTGTGTGAACTAAGTTCGGACGGAAAAGGTATAAAAGCTTCGGAGCAGTTTTTGGCCTATAATGAAGAGAACAAAACTGCAACCGTTAGGATTGATTTTCTCAATACTCCTTTCTTTTTCCCTGTTAAATTCAACACACTTGATTTCTCCTTGAAAAATATAGATGGAGGTACATCTGAAATGACATGGAAATTCCGATCAGACATTAAGTTTTTCGGTTATCTCTTATGGCCTCTTCTTAGAATAGGATTTGGAAAATTTATAGGAGATATTATGGAAGAGTTAAAATTTTATGTAGAGACTGGAACCCCTCACCCTCGTAAGATTAAGGCAATGGGAAAGTAAATCAAAATGTAAAAAAAATACCCTAGTAAAAAATATTACCCTGATGAAATAAAGTAAATTCATTCACCTCAAATAACAAATAATAATGACTGCATTAAAAATACCCGATGCTCCAAAATCAATTCAAAAAGGATTTCCATTAAAAATGATATTGGATAAAGAGGCAGTGAATCAGTTAGCTAAAAACTTGCATCATGTGCATGCATCATTTGATAAGGAAGCTTTTATTAGTGATGCCATGAATGGTATTGATCCGTTAAGCATTACGCAAAGAAGTGCTCATATAGCAGACGCAATGAATACGCATTTACCAGAAACATATACAGAGGCAATTGCTATTATATTAGAGTCCCTCACTCCTCCATTAAAAGAGACAGCCGGTAATGGACTTGCAGTACTATTTTATATGCCACATTGCAGTTTTGTAGCAAAATACGGAATTGATTCTTTTGACATTTCAATGAATGCTCAATACGAATTAACAAAACGATTTACCTGTGAATATTCCATTCGACCCTTTATTGTGAATGAGCAACATAAAACGATGCAAGTTCTATATAAATGGATGAATGACGAAGACCCACACATAAGACGGTTGTGTTCTGAAGGTACAAGACCGAGATTACCATGGTCTACAAAAATTGACTCTTTTGTAAAAGACCCAAGCCCTACTATCGCTATTTTAGAACAATTAAAAAATGATACGGATTTGTACGTCAGAAGAAGTGTCGCCAATCATTTGGGAGATATTGCCAAAGATCATTTAGATTTAGTTTTGGAAATTTGTGAAAAGTGGTTAGATAATGCCAGTACTGAACTAAAATGGGTGATTCGCCATGCGTTAAGAAATCCTGAGAAAAAAGGGCATAAAAAAGCTATCCAAATAAGAAGAAAGGCTAAATAATACCAGAATACAATTCGCCATTTTACATCGCGTGTCTAAAAGCAAACCAGTAATAACAACGTGTAATTTCTTTCCTTTAAAAGGATTATACATGATAAGACACAAATTTCATAAAAACAGCACAACAGCGATTTAGAAACAGCATTCCTTTGACAATTATAATGCTAGGGTTGAACCTGAGCGAAATTAATAGTGCACTTATTATTAAACATTGAATCTACGTTACTTGTTTTTATAAATAATAATAATTGAACTCATGTTATAATTAATTAACTTAGTACCATAACGTCTAAATACTATTGGAATTCAAATAAAGCATATTATAGCACTATACATCATACTCAAAAAGCACCTTTATGACCTCTAAACAACAATCTGTTATTCTAAGAAGTAAATTATTTCGTCATCTTGATGGAATTGCAACAGCAACAACAATGCATGCTTTACACAAAAAAGGTGTTTTAGATTACTTATTAACACATCAAAAAGTGCCTCTCAAAAAATTAACAAGTCAATTTAATGCTAATGAAGGATATCTTAACATAGGGCTGCGTGTTTTAGCGTCTCAAGGCTGGTTAATACAGCACATTGATAATGCAAATAATGCTATTGAATATGAAATTAATGAACAAAGTAAAACTGCTTTCTCTTTAGCTCATACTTACAAAAATGCTGTAAACCTACTTCGCTATTCAGTTAAATTTCCTGATGAGCGTATTGGCTCTGATGCTTTTAGTGCTTTAGAACGTATTTTCAAAGAGTATCAATCTCATTTCGGTCTTGACATAAAAAATGAATCATCTACAGAATATCAAATTTTAAAACATATAGAAGGCGTTATTATAGCGCCATTAATTGTTTTATTAGGGATGAATGGCTTTTTTCATAAATACTTTATGGATGCATCTTTTAGAGCTCAAGAGTATCATAAAGAGCCTGAAAGTTTTAAAAAAATTTTAGATTTCCTATCTCATTTAGGGTGGTTCAAAAAGAAGAAAGACACGTATCAATTTACAGACGAAGGATTGTTTTTCGCCAAACGCGCAAGTGCTTATGGAGTAACAGTATCGTATTTACCTACATTTATACAGTTAGATGAATTGCTCTTTGGAAACCCTTTGGTATTAAAGACAGATACTCCAAACGAGACAGAAAAACACGTTGACAGAGAAATGAATGTTTGGGGATCTGGAGGAGCACATTCTACCTATTTTAAAGTAATTGATGAAGTAATTATAAAACTTTTCAATAAACCTATTGATGAACAACCCAAAGGAATTTTAGATATGGGTTGTGGTAATGGCGCATTTATTCAGCATATGTTTGATGTTATTCAACATCAAACACTCAGAGGAAAAATGCTAGATGAACACCCTTTACTCCTAGTTGGAGCAGATTTTAATCAAGCAGCATTAAAAGTAACAAGAGCAAACTTAATTAAAGCAGACATCTGGGCAAAAGTTATTTGGGGAGATATTGGCAGGCCAGATTTATTAGCTAAAGATTTAAAAGAAGACTATGGAATAGAACTTCAAGATTTACTGAATGTACGTACTTTTTTAGATCATAATCGTATTTGGAAGACTCCTAAAGAAAAAACGAATAGTATCAGTGAATCTTATGGAGCTTATGCATATCAAGGCCTACGCATTCATAATAATTTGGTGGAAGACTCCCTATTAGAACATTTACAAAAATGGAAACCTTATGTTGAACGTTTCGGTCTACTAATGATTGAATTACATACTATTAATCCTAAACTTACTGCTAAAAACATAGGTAAAACAGCTGCAACAGCTTATGATGCTACACATGGCTATTCTGACCAGTATATTTTAGAAGTTGATGTTTTTAATAAGGTGTCAGCAGCAGCAGGTTTGCATCCAGATCCAAATTATTTTACACGGTTCCCAAATAACGAATTAGCAACGGTAAGTGTTAATTTATTAAAGGGTAAATAAGCAGAAAAAAATATACTCCCATAATTAAATCGAGACCTAAAAACACAAAAAAAATGGAGGCTTATAGGCAAAGATGTATTTTAGCAACTGAATTAATTTTAGCGAAAGCGAGGTTTTTATTTTTTACAATAATTATTATAAAGAGACACAAATTGTAAATAACTAAAGTTTTGTTTGCTCCTTTTTTTTGCTAACTTCACATTGCTAAGAAAATGAGATCTACTCTTTTAACTTTTAACGAACCGTTTTCTCACTCTAGAAATAAGAACTGTGTAAATAGGAACAAAAATTCCTTTTATCCAGAAAGCAGAACCAATAATCGAGATCTAGGTCTCACAGAACTGAACGTGATTTATAGTAGAAAAGAGAGAGAATTAATTGCTTGGTTCTCGCCTACTTACGAAAATCCTAGCTTCGACTTCGCTCAGGTACCAAACCGACTTTCTATTCGGTTTGTATTTTCTAAATTAGGTGCTTAAACAACGCAACTAATCTTGTATAAAAACCGTTAGCCTTCATAATGTTTAACCAAAATTGTTTATCTAAAATTCTTTGAATTAGTTTGTTAAAAATTACTGTTTAAAATAGCTGGTTTTATATTCTAACCCTATTTTCTTTTCCAAAAGTAATATTTCAGGCTTGTCCTTTCTTAAACCAACCTGCCAATCATTGAAAATTTCCCATTTTTCATTAACAAAAATAGGCTTACCATACTGATTAATCAAGGCTTTTCTAATTCTGTTTTCTTCTCCTTTTCCAGTTAATAACCATACTGCATTTAAAATATTATTCCCAAACCGAGCTTCAATTTTTCTTGGAAACCCTAAATAATCAACGCCAAAACAGTTAATTTGAATTTGAGCATTTGGATCAGTTCCATCTAATTTTTCAGTGTTTGTAAAATTACTATTAGCTTCTAACAATGGTCTTAATTCATCAAAGGATGCACCCATTTTAATAAACGATGGTATTTTACTGGAGGATTTAGACTTTATTTCATTCTTATAATCTGTATGTATATATGGATTTTCCCAAGCGAACAAACCAGTATGCATTCCCTCGTGAGTCAATACCCAAGCAGCATCTTCTTTTTTCTTTAAAAATAATTTTTCAGCAACGTAGACATCATAATCTAGGTACGTTCTTGTGGTATCTCTAAGCGTCATAGTTAAGGCCTTGCGAGCATTTCCTCTTGCTTCAATATACTTTAGCTTGTCATCAGCAAAAGTGAATACAACGCTACTAATTATTCCATTATCTGTTTTAACTTGAGAACAAACTAAATGTACTTCTTTGTTATTCGCTAATGGAAAACTCGGCTTATCAACAAAAATGACATTTGAACTTTCGGATATTTTGCTTAATTTTTGAGTAACAACTTGCAGTGACTGGTTCAATCGAATGTCATTAAATATTGATTCAACCTGTGCAGAAAGTATCAATGGAAAGATTAGACTTAGAAAAACTAAAAAAAAATTATTGATTTTCATTATATTATAATTGTTATATATTTAGTTAAAGACAACTATGTGTACCAATTGTTACAGTAAATATATTCATTTACTAAAACTAATAAATAACGAAAGGCGAACAACGATGTATAATTAATTGCTTTGGTTCTTGCCTACTTACAAAAACCGACCTTCAACTGGGCTCAGGCACCAACGGACTTTTTATCTGTGATTTATTTACTAAATTAGTTG
>JBLFXB010000101.1:0-6878 GCA_047611925.1 Polaribacter sp. | reverse complement strand
CCAATAAAAATGATGCCATTGTCTTCACATTTTTGGGCTAGATCTGCATTTTCAGATAAAAACCCATAACCAGGATGAATTGCATTTGCACCGCTTTCTAGCGCAACTCTAATAATTTCATCAATGTTTAAATATGGCTTTAAAGGTTCGTTATCTTCTCCAATTTGATACGATTCATCTGCTTTATATCTATGCAATGAATACCTGTCTTCAAATGTGTAGACACCTACAGTTTTAATAGTTATTTCTGTACAGGCTCTAAAAATCCGAATAGCAATTTCACCTCTGTTTGCGACAAGTACTTTTTTGATTTTCATTGGAGTAATTTATTTTTACTAAAGTTACTAATAGTAAAATGGATTAGTAAGAAAAGGTTGTGATAATTGTTAACAAGCGCATTTGTAGCTCTTTAATAGGCGTCATCATGAACGCTCATGATTGCTCTTCCAGAAGGTTCGTTCATGTTTTTGAAAGCTTCATCCCATTCCAATGCGATTTTTGTACTACAAGCAACACTTGGTTCTTGCGGAACACTTAATGCAGCTGTATCACTTGGGAAATGTTCTTCAAAAACAGTTCTATAATAAAACTCTTCTTTGTTTTGAGGTGTTTGTATCGGAAACCTAAATTTAGCGTTTGCCAATTGTTCATCGGTTACTTCTGCATCAACAACTTCTTTTAACGTATCAATCCAATCATAACCAACTCCGTCAGAAAATTGTTCTTTCTGTCTCCAAGCAACACTTTCTGGTAACATGTCTTCAAACGCTTTTCTGATCACCCATTTCTCCATGCGTTCACCGTTGATCATTTTATCTTGTGGGTTGATGCGCATTGCAACATCTATAAACTCTTTGTCTAAAAACGGTACACGTCCTTCAATTCCCCAAGCCATTAAACTTTTGTTCGCTCTCAAACAATCGTACATGTGTAGTTTGTCTAATTTACGAACTGTTTCTTCATGGAATTCTTCTGCATTTGGTGCTTTGTGAAAGTATAAATACCCTCCAAAAATTTCATCAGCACCTTCACCAGATAAGACCATTTTAATTCCCATTGATTTAATAACACGTGCCATTAAATACATTGGAGTAGAAGAACGAATGGTAGTAATGTCATAGGTTTCAATGTTGTAAATAACATCTTTTATAGCATCCAACCCTTCTTGAATAGTGAATTTTATTTCATGGTGAATGGTTTTGATATGATCTGCAACTTTTTGAGCAGCGGCCAAATCTGGAGAACCTTCTAAGCCAACAGCGAAAGAATGCAATTGAGGATACCAAGCTTCTGATTTGTCATCAGATTCAATTCTTTTTTGTGCGTATTTTTTAGCAATTGCAGAGATAACAGACGAATCTAACCCTCCAGAAAGTAACACTCCATAAGGAACATCAGACATTAATTGCCTGTGTACAGCAGCTTCTAAAGCTTCTCTTACTTTGGTAATACTTGTTTCGTTTTCTTTGACAGCATCATAATCAGACCAATCTCTTTTGTACCATTGAACCAACTTTCCGTCTTTACTAGATAAGTAATGTCCAGGAGGAAATAACTCTATTTTAGAACAAACACCCTCAAGCGCTTTTAATTCAGAAGCAACATAGAAAGTTCCGTTTTGATCCCATCCAATATATAAAGGAATAATTCCCATATGATCACGTGCAATAAAGTACTCGTCTTTTTCTACATCGTACAAAGCGAAACCGAAAATCCCGTTCATGTCATCAATAAAATCAACACCTTTCTTTTGATATAAAGCTAAAATAACTTCACAGTCAGAAGCAGTTTGAAAATTATATTTTCCGTCAAATTGTTGACGCAATTCTCTATGATTATATATTTCGCCATTGGCAGCTAAAATCAGCTTTTTATCTTCACTAAATAAAGGTTGTTGCCCAGAAGCTGGATCAACAATAGCCAAACGCTCATGAGTCATGATTACTTTATCATCGCTGTAAATACCACTCCAGTCTGGACCACGATGTCTAATTTTTTTAGACATTTCTAATAATTGAGGTCTTAAGATTTCTGCTTTTTCTTTCAAGTCAAACGCACATACAATTCCACACATAATCTTCTATTTTTTGTAATTCTCATTATAATTATGATGCAAATAAAGGTTGTTAATTGATGAATGAAAACAAAAAATAGATTAATGGCTTCAAAATAAAACTATAATTGGATTATTTTCTGCTATATGTAATCGTTTTTATTAAAAGAGATGAAAAATCTTATCAGATGTTACCTTTTACATATTTTTATTGAAATTTATTTGGTCATTTAAAAATCTATTATACATTTGTACCTCAATGATGAAACAACAAAACATATGGTGGTGGAACTCTCTTAACTGATAAGTGAGGAAAAACCTATATGTATATATAACATAATAAAAAGGCTTATCTCACGATAAGCCTTTTTTGTATTTAATGCTAAAATGTCACCTCGAGCGCAGTCGAGAGGTCATTAATAAGAAATGAGATTAAATAGGTCTCGACTGCGCTCGACCTGACAAACGAATAATGAAAGATTTACAATTTAAAACAATTAGTTCTACTCGAATATCAGATACCGTAACTCCGGTTGGCTTGTATTTAAGATTTAGAGATAAATACGCCAATTCACTATTATTAGAAAGTTCTGATTATCATAGTAAAGAAGAGAGTTTTTCTTTTATCTGTATCGAGCCGATAGTGACAATGAAAGTAGAAGATCATAAATTTTCTGTATCTCAAAATGGAGAAACGATTCGTGAGGATGCAATCCATAAAAATTTTTATCAATTATTTGATGGTTTTTCAAATTCAATTGATTTAGATTGTGATCCAGCATTAAAATCATTTAATGGTTTGTATGGTTATACAACGTATGATAGCGTTCAGTATTTTGAGAACATTAAACTGAGCGTTAAAGATGCGCCATCAAAAATTCCGCTGATGCAATACAGTTTTTATCGATTCATTATCGCTATCAATCATTTTAATGATGAAATGACCTTGATAGAAAATGTGGAGTTAGGAGCAGAATCGAGAATTTCAGAAATTGAAACCATCATTGAAGCGCAAACTTTTAATACGCAGAAATTCGAAATAAAAGGAGAAGAAACGTCAAACTGTACCAACGAAGATTTTAAAGAATATGTAGTAAAAGCAAAAGCACATTGTAAACGTGGTGATGTTTTTCAATTGGTATTATCGCGTCAGTTTCAACAAGAATTTAAAGGCGATGAATTTAATGTGTATAGAGCGTTGCGTTCTATCAATCCATCTCCTTATCTATTCTATTTTGATTATGGTTCTTTTAAGTTGATGGGGTCTTCACCAGAAGCGCAAATTAAAATCAATGGAGGAAAAGCGATCATCAATCCAATTGCTGGAACGTTTAGACGAACTGGAGATATGGCAGAAGACATCAAGCTTGGAAAGCAACTTTCTGAGGATAAAAAAGAAACTGCAGAACATGTAATGTTAGTTGATTTGGCTAGAAACGACTTAAGCAAACATGCTGATAATGTAAAAGTTGAAGTGTTTAAAGAAGTGCAGTATTTTAGTCATGTGATACATCTCGTTTCTACGGTTAAGGGACAAATAAAAGGAAACCCAATTGAAATAGTTGGAGATACTTTTCCCGCTGGAACTTTAAGTGGAGCGCCAAAATACAAAGCCATGCAATTAATTGATCAGTATGAAAATCAATCTCGTGGATTTTACGGAGGCGCAGTTGGAATTATCGGTTTAGATGGTTCAGTCAATTTAGCCATTGCAATTCGTTCTTTTGTGAGTAAAAAGAATGTATTGTATTATCAGGCTGGAGCGGGAATTGTAATCCATTCTGATGAAGAAAAAGAATTACAAGAAGTAAATAATAAATTAGCAGCGTTGAAAAAAGCGTTGTTTTTAGCAGAAAATATTTAGGGCGTTTTAACAGGCTTTTCACTATATCTTTTTATTTTAAAAAGAAAATAAAAAGGATGCCGTTTCAATCCTTAACGCAAATTGAGAAATGAAAAAGGCAGTTGTAAACAAATAAACAATTACACGAATAAACGATTACACAACAATAGACATGAATATATTAATATTAGACAACTACGATTCGTTTACTTATAATTTGGTACACATGGTAGAAGACATTACCGGAAAATTACCAGATGTTTTTAGAAATGATGAAATTGCTATAGAAGACATAGAGAGGTACGATGTAATTATTCTGTCTCCAGGACCTGGAATTCCAGATGAAGCAGGAATCTTAAAAGAAGTAATTGCTGCCTATGCAGGCAGAAAACCAATTTTTGGAGTTTGTTTAGGGTTGCAAGCAATTACAGAAGTTTTTGGAGGTCAGATTGAAAATATGGGAGAAGTCTTTCATGGTGTCGCTACAGAAATGACAGTTATAGAAAAAGATGCCGATATTTTTAAAGGCATTCCACAGAAATTTGACGCAGCAAGATATCATTCTTGGATCGCCTCAAAAGAAAATTTCCCTAAAACAATTGCAATTACTGCAGTTGATGAAGATGGCGGAATTCAGGCAATTCAACACAAAGAGTTTAATCTTTCAGCAGTTCAGTTTCATCCAGAGTCTATACTAACAGAAGTAGGAGAGCAGATTGTTCGAAACTTTTTAGAAACCGTAAAAAAATAAGTTGTCTCCTTGAGCATTACAGAAATGAAAATATATTTTCATTGAAAGTCGTGAACGTAGTTTATCGAGGGGTTTAAATTAGGTCTCGACTGCGCTCGACCTGACAAAAAGATACTGAAATAAATTCAGCATAAAATGAAAAAAATACTAAACGACTTATATCAGCAAAAAAAATTATCAAAAGCGCAAGCCAAAGAGATTTTGATCAACATTGCAGCAGAGAAATATAATGATGCGCATTTAGCATCATTTATGACGGTGTTTATGATGCGTCCAATTACTGCTGATGAGCTTTCTGGTTTTAGAGAAGCACTAAAAGAATTGGCGATTAAAGTAGATTTATCTGAGTATAATACCATTGATATTGTTGGAACTGGTGGAGACGGAAAAGATACTTTTAATATTTCTACATTAACTTCTTTTATTGTTGCTGGAACAGGACAAAAAGTAGCAAAACATGGAAACTATTCTGTGTCTTCTCAATCTGGTTCTTCAGATATGTTAGAGAGCTTTGGGTATAAATTCACCAATGATGAACATGTTTTAAAACAGCAATTAGAAGCTGCAAATATTTGTTTTTTACATGCGCCAAAATTTCATCCAGCAATGAAAGCTGTTGGGCCAACTAGAAAAGCATTGAAGTTAAAAACGTTTTTTAATATGTTGGGACCTTTGGTAAATCCAAGTTCTCCTCAAAATCAAATGTTAGGAACTTTTAATTTAGAAGTAGCACGTTTGTATAATTATATTTTACAAGAAGAAGGCACTAATTACGGAATTGTACATGCCCTAGATGGATACGACGAAATCTCTTTAACAGGAGCGTTTAAGTTATTTACAAAACAAGGTGAACAATTGATTACTCCAGAAGAGTTAGGGTTTAAAAACATTGCACAATCTGAAATATTTGGAGGCAGCTCTGTTAAAGATGCAGCCAATATCTTTAAAACTATTTTAGACGGAAATGGAACAGACGCGCAAAATAATGTAGTGTTAACAAATGCTGCATTTGCATTGAAAATTGTTGATGAGAATAGATCTTTTCAAGATACATTTGCAGAAGCAAAAGACTCGCTTTTAGGATTGAAAGCAAAACAAAGCTTAATGAAATTAGTAAAATAAGAGAATTGTCTCCTCGATCTGATAAAATGAAAAAAAAGAATAAAAATTTAATTTCAATCATTCCAGCATTTTTGTTAATGGGAGTTGTAATTGGTATT
Source organism: Polaribacter sp. (assembly GCA_047611925.1). Lineage (GTDB taxonomy): Bacteria > Bacteroidota > Bacteroidia > Flavobacteriales > Flavobacteriaceae > Polaribacter. The sequence goes on along the minus strand of JBLFXB010000101.1, from coordinate 1,011 downwards.
CAAACACAAAGTGTAATTAAAAATTCTGTAATTGGACTAATTGTAGGAATAATAGTTTACTTTTTCTTGAAGAGCAGAAATAAAAAAATAAATAATAAGTAATAAAAGTTCTCGATACAATTTTCTCATAAAATCGAAAATCACTAGAACAGACAACCGTGCTGTCACATTGAGTGAATTTGTGAAGAATGAACAAATTTGTGTAGAGGTAATATTAAAAATAGAAATGACAATACTAGATAAAATAATCGCATTTAAAAAGAAGGAAATAGCTAAAATAAAGGCAGAAGTTTCTGTGAAAAAATTAGTAAAAAGTCCAAATTTTAAGAGACAGCCGCTTTCATTGAAAAAATCTTTATTAGAGGTTGGTTCAACAGGTATTATTGCAGAGTTTAAAAGACAATCTCCTTCTAAAGGAATTATTAATGATACCGCACTAATTACAGATGTTACAAATGGATATTTGGATGCAAATGTAGCTGCGCAGTCTATCTTAACGGATACTTCATTTTTTGGAGGAACGATGGCTGATTTGATGGAGGCAAGAGTTATTAATCAGATAAAACCAATCTTACGTAAAGATTTTATTGTTGACGGTTTTCAGATTGTTGAAGCAAAGGCAATTGGAGCAGATGCGATTTTATTAATTGCAGCGTGTTTGACAAAACAAGAATTGAAAAATTATGGACAGTTAGCTACCGATTTAGGACTGGAAGTATTGTATGAAGTTCATACTCAAGAAGATTTAGATAAGATTGAATTATCAAATAAAATCATCGGAATTAACAATAGAAACCTGAATACGTTTGAAGTCGATTTAGAGAATTCTATTGCATTGGCAAATCAGATTCCTGATACGTGTGTAAAAGTTTCTGAAAGCGGAATTTCAGATCCAAAAATTATTACAGGATTAAAAGAATATGGTTTTCATGGATTCTTGATTGGAGAGAATTTCATGAAAGAAGAAGACCCAGGAATTGCTTGTCAAGAATTTATTAGTCAAATTAGATA
>JBLFXB010000100.1:0-6970 GCA_047611925.1 Polaribacter sp. | reverse complement strand
AGACCAGTTTCTGGTATTGCAATGGGATTAATTTCTGATGCTGAATCTGGAAAATACGCTGTATTGTCTGATATTTTAGGGGATGAAGATCACTTAGGAGATATGGACTTTAAAGTAACTGGTACTTCTGAAGGAATTACTGCTTGTCAAATGGACATTAAAGTAAAAGGATTAGGGTACGAAATTTTAGTAAATGCACTAAAACAAGCTCGTGAAGGTCGTTTACATATTTTAGGAAAAATAACTGAGACCATTTCTTCTGCAAACGAAGAGGTTAAAGAGCATGCTCCTAAAATGATCAACAGAAGAATTCCTAATGAATTAATTGGTGCATTTATTGGACCAGGAGGTAAACATATTCAAGAATTACAGAAAGAAACAGGAACAACAATTGTTATTACTGAAGATGCTGTAACTGAAGAAGGAATTATCGAAATCTTAGGAACAGACCCAGAAGGAATTGAAAAAGTTATTACTCGTATTGAGTCAATGCTATTTAAACCTGTAGTTGGTAATGCTTACGAAGTAAAAGTTATTAAAATGTTAGATTTTGGTGCTGTTGTTGAATATGCAGAAGCTCCAGGAAACGAGGTTTTATTACACGTAAGTGAATTAGCTTGGGAACGTACAGAGAATGTAACTGATGTTGTAAACATGGGTGATGTATTTGAAGTAAAGTACTTTGGTTTAGATCCAAGAACACGTAAAGAAAAAGTATCTCGTAAAGCATTGCTAGAAAAACCAGAAGGTTATGTAGCAAGACCACCAAGAGATACTTCTAGAGACAGCAGAGGTAGTCGCGACAACCGAAGAGACGATAGAAAACCAAGAGAAAGAAGAGATTAATCTAATTTAGATTTCTTTATAAAACTAAAAGCACCTAATTATTTATTAGGTGCTTTTTTTACCCCCAAAATTAAGAGCAAGTTTTATTCTAAATGTTAATAAATGAATGAAACTTAGCATTGCTATTCTTTTAAGTTTTATTTTCTTTGTATTCCACTTATGAAAACTCAACGAATCATATACTTATCTCTTGGAAGTAATCAAGGAAACAAACTTGAACACTTACAGGACTCAATACATTTAATTGCTCAAAAAATTGGTGCTATATTAAAAATTGGCGCTATCTATAAAACTCCGGCGCTAGGTTTTAATGGTACTAATTTCTTAAACACGTGTATAAAAGTCAGTACATATTTACCTCCAGAAACATTAATAAAAAGAATTCTTAACATAGAGAAATCTTTAGGGAGAGTTAGAGATAATACAGATAATTACGCAAATAGAACTATAGATATTGATGTGCTACTTTTTGATGATGAAATTATATTTTCTAAAAACTTAATAGTTCCGCACCCAAGAATGTTAGATCGAAAATTTGTTTTATTCCCGTTATCAGATATCGCGCCAAATACAATTCACCCTGTTGAGAAAAAACACATAAGTAAGTGTCTAGAATCTTGCAATGACACTTCAAAAATTGAAAGACTGGAAGAACGTTTAACGCGTCCAATTCCTTTAACTGAGAAATATAATTACATCGCTATTGAAGGGAATATTGGAGCAGGTAAAACAACATTAGCCAAAATGATGTCTGATGAGTTTAATGCAAAAATTGTGTTAGAACGTTTTGCTGACAATCCTTTCTTGCCAAAGTTCTACGAAGACAAAGAAAGGTATGCATTTCCTTTGGAGATGAGTTTTTTAGCCGACAGATACCAGCAACTAACCGATGACTTAGCGCAATTTGACTTATTTAAAAACTTCATTGTTTCTGATTACTATATCTTTAAATCATTAATTTTCGCACAAGTAACGCTACAAAAAGAAGAATATCTTTTATACCGAAAAATGTTTGACTTAATGTATAAAGAAATAACTAAACCAAATTTATATGTGTATTTGTATCAAAATACAGAGCGATTACTTAAAAATATTCAAAAAAGAGGAAGAGCATATGAACAAAATATCTCTCACGAGTATTTAAACAAAATTCACAATGGATATAGTAACTTCATCAACACACAACAAGATTTAAACACGCTGATAATTGATGTTTCTGAGTTAGATTTTGTAAACAATCCTGATGATTATCAATTTATTATAGATAAAATCAACAACCTTTAGATATTTTCGTTATTTTTGCTTTAGTTGATCCGCTACAATTTTAAATTTCAACCTTTAAATTCACCTTATGAAAAGAGTAATTTTCTTTCTTTTTATATCATTATTCTCTTGTACTATTTATAGTCAAACAGATGTAAATGATATAATTGATAACAAAAAAAATGATCAAACAGATGTAACGAGTGTAACAGATGTAAATGATATAATTGAAAATAAAAAAATTGAATTAAATAACAATAAAGGTTGGTCAGTTTCTGCTGGTTTAAGTAATTTCATTATGCATGGAGATTTGCGCTCTACAGGAACAGAAGATCTCGGAAATTTTTGGAATTTCGGAGCTTATGCTTACGTAGATAAAATGTTCAACCCTTTATTCGGTTTAGAATTCAAGGTAAATTACTCAAAGGCTTCTGGTGGAGCACAAGTTTTTTCTAATGTATATGATATTCTATATGTAAATCAAGGGCCAATCACAAAAGACATATACTTTAAAGGAACCACGTATGGAGCTGAATTAAACATGATTTTAAGCTTTTCTAACCTATATAATGCCAATACGGACAAATGGCACGTAACAGGATATTTTGGAGGAGGGTATCATCTATATGACTCAGCTTTGTATAGGAAAAATACAAATGGTATTGACGACCTATTAGTAGACTTCGGGAATAACTCAGCTAGACCCATTGATAATCAAGCAGGTTCACTTTTTTTATCTGCTCAACTAGGGATAAAATATAGCATCAGCAAGAGAATCGATTTAGAAATTAGACCTTCGTGGTATTTAAACTTTGAAGATCATTTAGATGCTACAATCTCAGACAAACAAAATTGGGAATCATTTTTTGTAACTAACGTTGGAATTGTTTTTAATATAGGAAAGAAAAAGACACTTACTATTGACTCTCAAAACAAGTTTAAAATTGTTGACACTGATAAAGACGGGGTAATGGAAGAACTTGATAACGAACCTAACACACCAATAGAGTCTGAAGTATACGGAGATGGTACTTCGGTTGATAGTGATAAAGATGGTGTGCCAGATTATATTGATAAATGTCCTTTCGAAAAAGGTAGAGCTGATAATGATGGGTGTCCTTTTATTGGAGATAAAGATAGAGATGGCATACCTGATAGAGAAGATAAATGTCCTGATGTAAAAGGATTAGAAATCTTTCAAGGCTGTCCAGATGCAAACTCTTTAAGAATTATAGAATTAGTAGCGATAATGAGCTACTCTAAAAACATCTATTTTAATACAGGTAGTAATACCATAAGAAGCGGATTCTATTATACTATGCTGGATGATGTTGCTGAAATTATGCTTAGAAATAAGGATGTAACTTTTAGCGTATCTGGTTTTACTGATAATGTTGGAGAAGAAGATTACAACTTAAAACTATCTAACAGAAGAGCTAATGAGGCAAGAAACTTTCTTATAGAAAGAGGTGTTGAATCTGATAGGATTTCTGCCGAAGGATATGGTAAATTAGACCCTAAATACACTAATGATACTGAAAACGGGAAACAGCTAAACAGAAGAGTTGAGATTAAATCTGTTGGATACTATAAAACCAAGACCAAACTAAAACTTGAAGACTTTGACAAGAACTAATCTATTATAATTATACAAAAAAACAGCGCAATTCTATTGCGCTGTTTTTTTTGTATAAAATTGTCTCGTCTTAAAACATTCTTAAAAATGGATATAGAAAATTCAACTTACAAAAAGAGAACCCTGAAAGATTACAGCTTAAGCTTTAAACAAGTATGATGCCTAAGAAGCTTCTACGGTTAGAACTTTATTAAAAATAAGGTGTTTGATAATTCACGATACTATTAATCAAAGCATGCCATAAACGCCATAAAAACCTATTATGGAATATAATGTTGTGTGATAGGCATAATGTAAAAAAATATTTTGCGGTATTAGAAATGGTTCTAAAAAACAGCGTTTGCAAAGATGAACCTACCATACATAATTCTGATATAGGGCTTAAATATTGTTCTAATGAATATTAAAAACAATACTATTGTTGAAAGCAATAATTTTCAATTGACAAATATGAATACTGATTTAAGAATTAAAACAGAACTAGTTCAAGAAAGTAAAAAGAAAATTTCATAAAAAATAAAAGGTAGTAATCTAAGATTACTACCTTTATAATTATTTATTCCTGTAATATTTATACGGGATGTGACAATTGTATTTAATCTACAAAAGTACCGTTGGCAGTTATGCAAAATTCAAAATCAAAAGCCATTTGATCTTGTGTAACGGCATCACTATAAAAAGAAATAACAACTTCCTTCTTTTGTAATAATTTAGAAGCAATCGTTTCTAACAATTGCTGATTAGTGATATCAATTTTAATATTATTATTTGCTGCATTCAAAAAATTCACTCCTAAATCATTTGTAATTTGTATCTCATCTAAAAAGACTTTGATATTTGACATTAAAGAAGAATTTGAATTGTAATTTCTAATTTTAAAAGACATGCTAGGCACATTCAACTCTTTTAAAGACACCATGTGTTCATTAAAAAATGAAGATGAAGACAATCCTATTACAGTATTAGAATTTACTGAAATAAGCGAACCTTCAGTATTTTTAATCTGCACAGGTAAACTGTTGATTAATTGATCTTTAGAGTAAAATACCACATTTTCATCTGTTTCACTTTGACATGAAATATTGATAATGGACATTAATAAGACGACACTTAATAGTTTAATAACTCTCATTTTTAGGGGGGTTTAATGATTAATAATAATTAAAGCTACGAAAAAAAATTACATATCCTAACTTTAAAGTTATTATTTATTTTTTTAATTCTAAATTCTCAGCAAAATAGTCACAAAAATCACGCATCGTATCTGTCATTTTTTGATCATCTGTTGCCCTATGAAAAGAGGAAGCCATAGACACTAATGTTTGATGAAAGAATTGTTTCATTTCATCTACTGGCATATCTTTTGTCCAAAGATCCATTCTTAACGTATCTTTCTTGTTATGATCCCAAACAGAAATCATGATCGCTTTAGAATCAGAATTATCAATTCCACCATCTTCTGCAGACCATGAAATTGTTTCTGGAATTTTATTTTCGTCTAATCCTATGTTAAATTTTATTTCTGATGTATGTTTTACAGCCATTATCTTTTTGGTTTGTATTTTGAGTTTTTATAAATTTCTTCTGGTGAAATTTCTATTATTTTTTGCAAAGATACATCATTGTACTTCACATATGATCTAACTATTTGCCATCCAATCCAAGCACCTATTCTACCTGGAGACCGATTATCTTCTGCTCTATAAAACTTAGAAAATGGTGCTAAATCTATAAAGCGCTTATTCAGTTTTGTATCTGTACTAAACAACAACTTATTCTCTATAAAATACTTCCAAACTTGCACTTCATTGTCTATTGCCCATATATGTTTCTCTTCAGAGAACCCAATCTTATTCGCGTTGCTGGCTTTTGGAATATACAGATCTAACAAATACAATTTCAATCCTTCTTTTACCATTTTACCAACAAAAGTTCTGTCATTTGAACCTTTAACTTCAGTTTTAATAATTGCAGTTCCAACATCAACAATTAAATGGTTTTTATTGTAAGTTTCTTTAATGTAATTAGGGTAATCTACATAAAACTTATGTGTAGCACCTAAATATACATCTAATGAAATTAGTAGATAATCTTTTGTATAAACAACTTTATTTTGATGATCTATATTACTCAAAAGTGTTATTACTTTTGGTGATTTAAATCTCGGGTTGTAATATTTTATATGCTTGAATAACTGTTCAAGATCATCTCTTAAAAATGAAACATCTTTGTATAGCTTTTGTGTTTCAGAAAACAATTCTTTCTCATCTTTATTATTGATCTTGTTTATCCAAACAGAATCTGGTTCATTCCCAGAAAAAAAGAAGGGATACTTTTCTTTTGTTTTACCTAATGTGTTTTCTGTAGCTTTATAAAAATCTACATCAAACCTATCAATAGTAAAGTCAACGTTTATTTCACAAACATCAACACTATTTTCTTGCTTAGAACCACAAGAAAAGGCAATTAATAAAAGTAAAATTATGGAAATATGTTTAGCCATTATCTTCGTATATTAGTCACTTCATAATAAGAACAACAAAAGTACTAAAATAGTTTATCAATGAATACCGAAAGAGTCTCTAATCATATTGTAAGTTGGCTAAAAGAATACGCAGAAAAAGCAAATGTAACTGGTTTTGTAGTTGGTGTTTCTGGCGGAATTGATTCTGCTGTTACCTCTATATTATGTGCGAAAACTGGCTTACAGACTTTATGTGTAGAAATGCCTATTTATCAAGAAGAAAGTCAAGTTACTAGAGCACAAAATCATATTGAGAGCATAAAAAATAAATTTAAAAATGTCTCTTCAACAAAAGTTGACTTAACTAGTACTTTTGAAGCGTTTAAAAATGTAAATCAACAAGAGAAAGGCTCACCTAAACTTGATTTAGCGTTAGCAAACACAAGAGCAAGGTTAAGAATGAGTTCTTTATACTATTTAGCAGGACTAAATGGACTTTTAGTCGCTGGAACAGGAAATAAAATTGAAGACTTTGGCGTTGGCTTTTACACCAAGTACGGAGATGGCGGCGTAGATTTAAGTCCAATAGCTGATTTATTGAAATCTGAGGTTTTTGAATTAGCGAAACATCTACATGTAATTGACTCTATACAAAATGCTGCTCCAACCGATGGGTTATTTGGCGATAGCAGAACAGACGAAGATCAAATTGGTGCTTCTTATGACGAATTAGAATGGGCGATGAAAATGCAAGATACAGG
>JBLFXB010000099.1:0-7078 GCA_047611925.1 Polaribacter sp. | reverse complement strand
GTAATACGTATAAACTTCCCTGTTTCTTTTAAAGTATCAATGTCTTTAGCACCACAATATCCCATTCCGGCTTTTAAACCACCTATAAACTGGTGAATGCTTTCGAACAATTCTCCTTTGTAAGGCACACGCCCTACAATTCCTTCTGGCACTAATTTTTTAATATCGTCTTCTACATCTTGGAAATAACGATCTTTAGAACCTTCTTTCATCGCTTCTATAGAACCCATTCCACGGTACGCCTTAAACTTACGTCCTTCGTAAATAATTGTTTCTCCTGGAGATTCTTTGGTTCCTGCTAAAAGCGAACCTAACATTACACAATCTGCTCCTGCAGCAATTGCTTTCGGAATATCACCTGTATATCTAATTCCACCATCTGCAATTACAGGTATACCAGAACCTTTAATGGCTTCAGCAACTTCTAAAACCGCAGAGAATTGAGGAAAACCTACTCCTGCTACCACTCTCGTTGTACAAATAGATCCAGGTCCAATTCCAACTTTTACAGCATCAGCACCAGCTGCTACTAAAAATTTTGCTGCTTCTGCAGTTGCAATATTACCAACCACAACATCTAGTGATGGAAACTTTGCTTTTACTGCTTTTAAGGCATTTACCACACCTTTTGTATGTCCGTGCGCTGTATCAATAATTACAGCATCAACACCAGCGTTTACTAACGCTTCTGCTCTTTCTACAACATCTGCTGTAACACCTAAAGCGGCAGCAACACGCAAACGACCAAAAGTATCTTTATTGGCACTTGGCTTTTGTGTTACTTTGGTAATATCTCTAAACGTAATTAATCCTGTTAAATGATATGCATCATTTACGATTAGTAATTTTTCAATTTTATTTTTTTGTAAGATTAATTCTGCTTGCCCTAAAGAAGTTCCTTTGGCAGCAGTAATTAAATTTTCAGAAGTCATTACTTCTGTAATGGCCCTATCGTTTTTCTTTTCGAAACGTAAATCACGGTTGGTAACAATCCCCTTTAAGACACCAGTAGTATCAATAATCGGAATTCCACCAATGCGATGTTCTTGCATCAACATTTTTGCATCTAATACCGTTGCAGTTAAAGGCAATGTAACAGGATCGATAATCATACCAGACTCGGCACGTTTTACCTTTCTAACTTCTTGAGCTTGTTGCTCAATCGTCATATTTTTGTGCAACACACCAATACCTCCTTCTCTTGCAATAGCGATAGCCATTGAAGATTCAGTAACTGTATCCATCGCTGCAGAAACGATTGGTACATTGATAGTTATGTTTTTTGTAAATTTTGTTTGGATGTTTACTTCTCTTGGAAGTACGTCAGAAAAGGCCGGTACTAAGAGTACGTCGTCGTAGGTTAATCCTTCTCCTAAAATTTTTGAATTGTGAGCTTTCATGGTACAATCAATATATAAATTAATTGCAGGCAAATTTACAATTATTAATTGAAATATCGATGATAAATAACCGTTATGTTCTATTTTTTAGAAAATATTCCTTTCAGGATAAAAAAGATAGAAAGTGTAAATGAGACGGTCATCAAAACACCTGATACCATGATCACATATTTCATCCAAAGCATTCCTGACCACATAAAATAAATACCACCAAACGTACACAAAATAGAAACAAAGGGTTCTATCATTAAAAATGATTTTAACTTCTTGTTAATTCCGGTAATAGCAATCAAACCGCCTAGTAAAAAGAAGATTACAGCTAATGATAAAATGTGGTTGTGCACAGTCGTAATCACTTCTTGGCGACTCTTCTTGAATTTCATTACCGTAGCTGCTTCGTCACTTTCGTTTCCTAAATAACGTTCTTCTATGCCATTTGGATTGGAATTACTAGTGTCATTTACAAAACGAATTCCGGCATAAAAACCAATACTTAAGCAGATAATAAATGCGAGTATTAAGCCTTTTACTTCTTTTGGAAATTGAGATATGATACCGTGAATCTGCATTAAAAAATGTTGTTTTTTTGTAGAATAGTTAAATCCGCTAAAAACTGGTTGATAGCTTGTGTCATAGACAAAGCTGAAATCGTTGCACCAGAAATAGCCATGATATCTCTTCTATATTTTAGTTGGTCTTTTCCAGATTTACCGATAAACTGTTTTAGCCAACGTTTACTTCCAATTTCTGCACCATAATCTTCTCTATACACCAATACTTTAGACTTTTTAATAATCAGTTGCTTGTCTAAAATAATCAAATAATCAAACTGATCTGTTTTACTAGGAGCTTTATCAACATAAGCATATCCAATAACAGCTGTAGTATCAACAATTTGAAACAAAGTAGCCGCATTAATCCGTTTGCCTAACTGGGTATTTACAGTTTCAGAAACAGTCATTTCTATGAGTTTTAACTCTTTATTTTCATACGTTTTTACCAGCTCTTTTTTTACTTTTTTCAAGATGCGCTTAGGCAATTGAAAAGCAGACAACTGAGTGGTTATTAAAAATACGATTAGAAATGCAATGCTTTTAGATTTCATTTGGCGAAAATACGGTGAAATTTTGAGATATGTAAAAAGCTAGGACACAATTTTTACACAGTGTCCTAGCCAAAATTTAACAACTTATGTGTTTCTTAGAACCAGATTCCAAATCCTAAGTTTAATTGTTTTACTGCTTGAGAACCTGCAACTGCAGTATTCTTAAATTGGTAATCTGCTTTAAATGCTGCACCAGGTGCAACTGTATACGTTAAACCAATAGTTACTTCGTTTCTGTCGTACTTTAAGTTTCTATTAATTCCTTGGTCAACAGAAGCATGTGTATTAAAGTCTTCGTAACGTACAAATCCTACTAATTGTTGCTCTTTATCTTGTGATAATAAGTTATACGCTCCTTCTACATACCATCCTTGTAATTTAGATCCTAATTCGTCTCCTGCTGATACATTATAATAGGTATTATATTCTTTACTATCAGTAATATTTGCAGTAATAAATTGACCACGAGCTGTAAAACGTTTGTATGCATAACGCGCATCAAAACCAATCATAGCAACACCAACATCTGCTCCATCAATATCTTCAATAGATTTATCAGACTGCGTTCTTCCAAAATAACCAGACAATCCTAAACGCAATCCTGGCAATCCGTAGTAATCTAATTTACCCGCAAAGTTTACATTATTCATTGTAGACTCAGCACCTTTTTGTCTTCCATTTCTTAGTCCGTTAGAACCGCCTAATAATTTACTTCCGTTTTTAGATTTAAAACCGTTAAACATATATACTTGGTAACGTAAAGAGGCTTCATTATATCTCCCAGATAATCCCAAACCGATTTCTCTCCAAGTTGTAGGCACAATTGCTTTGTCCATACTTGGTCTTTCTACACCATTGAATGTTGTTGGCTCGTGATATTCATTCACAATTCCCATTGGAATTAACATTAAACCTGCTCTTACATTCACATTATCATTTAAAGAATATTGTAAAAATGCTTGTTCTATATAAACTTCTTTAACGTGTTCAAACTCAATTTCAGTAATAAATTGTGTTCTGTCATTGAATTTATACCCTAACAGCATTACCATTCTATGCACATCTAGTTTTGCATTTTGTCCGGTTGCTCTGTTATAATGTGTTTCTGCATATCCACCAATAGTTAACCCTTTTTGATTTAAGTTAGAAGATAAAATTCGTTGTGCAGCATTTACCTGTTTCTGAGGGTCTGTATTAATGCTGTCTTGTTGTATTTGCGCTGTTAGTCCAATTGATACACTTACTAAAGCTAAGAATATGATTCTTTTCATTTTTATTTAGATTGATTTAAAATAACGGTTTAATTATGCCGCAAAAGTACAGACACAAATAGAAACAAAAAAGTTTATTTAGACTTATTTTAAATAAAAAATATAAAAATCTAACACGCAGATACTTACCTTAATTTTTTTTTAGATATAAAATCACTGCCTTACGAATATCTGAAGAATTTTCAGTAGGTTTTGGACTGTAAACAGAAAGAACACCTTTGTTTTTTTCTGATAAAAACGGAATATCAAAGCCTTTTAGTAGGTAATCAGAAAAGGCAACAGTGTATACTTTATTAGGTTTAATGGCCTTGCCAGAAATACGCCAAGTATTGTTTTTTAACACGGCATTATACCGTTGTAAATATGCACCTGTTCCTGCTGCATTTTTTCCATACTCTAATACTTCTTGTAGCAAATCTCCTTTGATTTTCACTTTTAAAATGGCACCTCCATATGGCAATACTCTAAAAATATCTACTGAAGAAATGTTTCCTTCCAACACATCATCAATTCTAATAGAACCTCCATTAACCAATGCACAGTCTACCGTATCATCAAAAGCAAACGACATTGATTTTGTGATCAATTCACCCATGTTTGTTTGCATACTTCTAATCGGTGTATCTCTCGCTTCTAAAGGCGTTTTTGTTGTATAAATAACAGCATCTGGATTGGCAATGATGTTTTTTATTTTTGTCTTTAAAATGGCTTGCCATTTATCGACCACTACTCCAACAATTGTATCGGACTTCAATGCATCATTGATTTCTTTCAATTCAGAGGTTACCACTACTTTTTTAGTTTTCGCATCATAAGAAATTCTGTGGATATAGGCTGTTTTTGCATTGGCATCTGCTTTTGCTACAGCAGCATCACCAACAGAAACTAACATGTTTGTATGTTCGTGTCCACCCATAATTAAGGGGATATTAGGCAGCATTTCTAGTATTTTTTTATCTTGAGAAATGGTGAGGTGTGTTAAGCCAAAAACAACATCTACTTTGTCTTTTAATTCGTTATAAGAACGTTTAGCAGCTTCAAAAACGTCTGTATACTTTACATACGATTTCGGATTAGAAGGCACACAAACACTGATAAATCCAATTTTTACATGGGTTCCATCTGCATCTGTAAATTCTTTTATAAAGGTATCATTTACAAACTCTTTTTTTCCTGCTCTTTCTTTATAAAAGAGAGAGAGTGAATCCCCTTTTTTGTACAAAACATTTGCAGAAATCCAAGGAAAATTACTTTCGTTCAATCTTTTTTGTAAATCAGTTGCACTTACATCAAACTCATGATTCCCAAAAGCCACCAAACCAAAATTCATGGCATTCATGGTTTCTATCATTTGTTTTCCTCTAATGCGTTCTCCATTATATTTTACGGTTCCTAATAAAGACGGATTTAAAAAATCGCCCGCCATCACTAATAGGGTGTTCTTATTTTCTTGCAACAATTCTTGATGTACTGTTTCAACGCGTGCCATTCCGCCAAACTTCCCTCCTTGTATCGGAGCAATCTCATAAACATCGTTTACTTGTAAAAAGGTGACGTCTATTTTTCCATCATCTTTAGTACATGAAAGTAGTAATGAGATAGATAAAACGTACAGAATAGATTTGATAGATTTCATAGTTGATTTGTATTTATTCTCTATATAATTTTCTAAGATTTAGATCGCTCAAAATCTAACAGAAAATCACTCGAACTGACATTAAATTAATGATTAAAAACATCCATAGCCACATTATACGCACTTTCAAAACTCATAGGTCTGATATTGGTATCTGCTTTTTCGGCTGTAAAATAAGAAAGTAATTTTTCTGTTGGCATATTACCCGTCAATTCGTCTTTTGCCATCGGACAACCACCATAGCCCATCATAGCGCCATCAAAACGATGACAACCAGCTTTGTAAGCAGCGTCTACTTTTTCTTTCCAAGAAGTTGGTGTTGTATGTAAATGTGCACCAAACTCAATATCTGGATACCTCGGAATTAGATTAGAAAACAAGTATTCAATTACTTCTGGGGTAGAACTTCCAATAGTATCTGAAAGCGATAAAATTTTCACGCCCATGTTTGATAATTTTTCTGTCCACTCACTTACAATATCTACATTCCAAGGATCTCCATACGGATTTCCAAATCCCATAGACAAATAAGCAACTACTTCTTTATTTGATCTCGTTGCAATGGTTAAAATCTCTTGTAAGGCTTCTATAGATTGAGAAATAGTTTTATGCGTATTCCGCATTTGAAAATTTTCTGAAATTGAAAAAGGATAGCCTAAATAATCAATCTCTTCAAACTGAGCAGCGTCATTAGCACCACGAACATTGGCAATAATTGCTAGCAATTTACTTTGTGTAGAAGACAAGTCTAGCTTAGAAAGTACTGCTGCTGTGTCTCGCATTTGCGGAATCGCTTTCGGAGAAACGAAGCTTCCAAAATCTATGGTATCAAAACCAACACGCAATAAAGCGTTGATATAGTTTGCCTTATCTTCTGTAGAAATGAAATGCGTTTTAATTCCTTGCATTGCATCTCGCGGACATTCTATGATTTTAACTTTGTTACTCATGAAAACCAAAGATAACCAAAGCTTTGGATTGGTAAAATATATTTTGATTTGTTTATTGATATAAAAAATGAACTCCGTTTATTCTTGAAGACTTCCTTCTAAAACCTGTATCGGAAATAGTTTTTCAGCTTCCGCTAAGTCATGTATCGTATCAATTTCATACCATGCGTGCTTATCAAAAGAAACCGCTTCTAAGAAAAATTCTTTATTTTTTACCATTTCAGAAAAAACGGTTTCGTAGTAGCAATTAACACTGCCTTCAGAAATATATTGATTCAACTTTTTAACTATCGCTTTCCAAGATGCAACAGAAAAACTGTAAATATTTACTGTTTTATAGCGAACATCTCTATAATCTTCTGTGGTTCCAGGTTGAAACTGTGTAACCACATTCTGTTTATTAACCGAAACGGTAGTCCCATTTAACCAAGGTTCCATTTTTGCTACAGCCATTCTATCTGGATACACCATTTCATTCAGCAAAGAAGTCTCTAAAACCAAATCGCTTTCTAATAATACAAAAGGTTCTTTAATAATATTACGAGCCATCCAAAGTGAATAAATATTATTGGTTGTTCGATATAGAGGACTATGAATATATTCAATATGCATATCTCCTGATTGATCTCCCAGAAAATCCATAATACCTTCTTTTTTATACCCAGTAATAACTACAAGGCGTTTAAATCCTTGCTGTTTTAAATTAGCTAAAAGTC
>JBLFXB010000098.1:0-7092 GCA_047611925.1 Polaribacter sp. | reverse complement strand
TTTTATGTAACATTTCTACCCAAATGTCGTTCTAATAGGTAAGTACTTAATCATCCTCTTATGTTAAAAAAGTTTTTCCTTACCTGTTCTGGTGTAGACACCGATATTATAAATGAATGTTCTAACGGAGAACAAAATAAATACGTTGGTATTGGAGCCACCGTTTTCTTTACGGCTGTAATGGCTTTTATTGCTTCTAGCTACGCGTTATTCACTGTTTTTGACAATTATTTTGTTGCCGCAATTTTTGGGTTGATTTGGGGATTGTTGATTTTTAACCTAGACCGTTTTATTGTTTCAACCATAAAAAAGAGAGACAGCAAATGGAAAGAAGTAGCACAAGCAACTCCAAGAATCATCTTGGCAATTATTATTGCTGTGGTTATTTCTAAGCCGTTAGAATTGAAATTATTTGAGAAAGAGATCAACCAGGTTTTACTAACAGAGAAAAACCAAATGACACTAGATAATAAAACACAAATTGCAAAACAATACACTCCAGATATTGCGCAAACTAATCAAGAAATTACAGGGTTGAAAAACGAAATTTCAGCCAAAGAGACAAAAACGAATGCCTTATACGAAACCTATATTGCAGAAGCTGAAGGACGAAAAGGAACTTTGTTATTAGGCAAAGGTCCTGTTTATGCAGAAAAAAGACAAAAACACGATGCTGCTTTGGTTGAATTAAAAGAATTAAAGATTGCCAGCAATAATAAAATTCAAATGAAAGAAGCGCATTTAGCTACCTTAGTAACTTCTCAAAAAGAGCAAGAATCTAAAACACAACCCATCATTACCAATTTTGATGGATTGATGGCGCGTATTACTGCACTTGGCAAATTACCCTTAATTCCATCATTATTTATTTTTTTATTGTTTTTAGCAATTGAAACCTCTCCTATTTTCGCAAAGTTGATCTCTCCTAAAGGAGAATATGATTACAAGCTAGAAGATAGTGATAACGCCATTAAAAATTGGGTAGCTCAAAAAGTAGATCAGCGAAATGAGCTACTAAAAACAGATCTCATCATCAATAAAAAAGTATATAATGATATTTCTGAAGAAGAAGATATTTATAATTATAAACGAAAAAAAGCACGCGAGCTTATGCAATTACAAGCCGATGCTTTTTATAAGAAACAGCAAAAAATGCTGTAATATAATTTTTGTCTCCTCGAGCGCAGTCGAGAGGTCTCTATTCTCAAAAAGAAATAGGTCTCGACTTACTATGTAAGCTATCTTCGTTCAAAATATATTTTTTTCTCAATAATGCTCGACCGGACATTATTCTTTTTCTGGCATTTTCTTTACGAAATCTGTAATAATTACAATTTGAGTAGGCCCAACTTTACCTTCAATATGTTTAGCGTTTTCATGATCTAAAGAAATTCTACGAACAGCTGTTCCTTGTTTTGCAACCAAACTAGATCCTTTTACTTTTAAATCTTTGATTAAAACTACAGAATCTCCAGCTTGTAAAATAGCGCCGTTTGCATCTCTATGAATTATTTTTTCGCTATCATCTAAATGATCTCCTGATTCTTTTGCAAAACGTAAATCTGCATCCTCTAAATAGAGCATATCTAACATATCTTGTGGCCATCCTTCATTTCTCAATCTAGATAACATTCTCCAAGCAATCACTTTTACAGCTCTATATTCACTCCACATAGAATCGTTTAAACAACGCCAGTGATTTGCATCTGTATTTTCTGGATTGTCTATCTGATCAACACAGGTACTACATGCCAGCACACTTCCGTCAACTCCACTACCTCCAACAGTAGAAGTTGGTTTCAACTCATAAACTGATAAATCAGCTGTTGCTGCACACAATTCACATTGCTTTCCACTTCTCTCTTCTAAATCTTGTAATACGCTCATTTTATTTTATTTTTGCCTTGCAATAATACAAAGAATTATCTCCCCGTTAACGATTTTGGGACTCTTCCATTTTTAATTGATTCTGACCTCAATCTTCTGCCGACAATACGCTCATTCATCTGACCAATTTCTAAAATTTTATCGATATCTAAATTGGTTTCGATTCCCATTTCATCCAACATCACAACTAAATCTTCTGTAGAAATCAACCCTACTAAATTAGGGTCTTTATAATAATAAGAACCTGTTCCTGCTACCGGAACTCCATCTACAAAATTCGCTGGTTGACCACCAATTCCACCCATTGTAGCTTCAAAATTAGTCATTCCTGCTTGTAAAGCCGCAAGTACATTTGCCAAGCCCCAACCTCTTGTGGTATGAAAATGCACAATTTGTTTGTGCGTCATTCCTACTTTTTCTTGCAACATAGAATAATATT
Source organism: Polaribacter sp. (assembly GCA_047611925.1). GTDB lineage: Bacteria > Bacteroidota > Bacteroidia > Flavobacteriales > Flavobacteriaceae > Polaribacter. The sequence goes on along the minus strand of JBLFXB010000098.1, from coordinate 4,766 downwards.
TAAAAACTCTATCTGGCGATGCTGATCCGTCATGATCTGCATGTTCTACATCGTCAGCTCCAATTTCAAACCAACGCTGTGTAAATTCAATTGCTCTGTTTAAATCTGTTGGCCCTTCAATTGGACAACCCCAAATTGTACTCACCGTTCCGTTTACTTTTATGCCTGCTGCATGTGCCTTTTTAATCTGTTCTTCGGCCATTTTCCAATATTGATCTAATGTCAATCCAGAATTTTTTACATGATGAGATTCGCTCGTAGAAACCATTAATAAAATTCTGTCTGGCCCAAAGCCTTTTAGCTTAGCTTCTATGGCTCTTTCTACCGCTCTTTCTCTAATTGTAATTGCTGTTAAACTTGCCTCATTTATTAAATGTGCTACTTTTTTTGAAGTTCTTATTTTTTTAAATAACTCATCAGCATCAGAAAACTGAGGCATTCCTTTTGGATTCCCAAAATTGGTTACTTCTACATGTTTAAAACCAGCTAACAACAAGTTTTCTAACATCCATAGTTTCGCTTCTGTTGGGATGAATTTCTCTTCATGTTGAAAACCATCTCTTACTGTAATATCTCCTATTACTACTTTTTTAGGATACTGCATTTCTTTAAAATTTAAGTTTACTAATGTATAAAACAGAAAAGTATTTTCCTCTTATAAATAAATAATAATTCACTTAAAACGTGTTCTTATTTTAAGTATCATCAGTTAAGCCTTAGTTTCTTTATATTCGTGATAAAATGTCTCAATATTGTTTTCAATGATAATCGAATCTGAACGGCTCATTCTTTCTGAATTTACTAAAAATGACGCTTCCTTTTTTTACAAATTGGTAAACGATCCAGCATGGAAGCAATATATTGGAGATAGAAATGTCAATACTATTTTAGGTGGTGAAAAATATTTAGAAGAGAACATCATTCCTAGTTATGATAAATTTGGTTTTGGTTTTTATATTGTGAAGTTAAAAGAAGACAACACTTCAATTGGCATGTGCGGATTGATCAAAAGAGATTGGATGGATTATGTAGAGATTGGGTATGCCTTTTTAGCGGAATACCGAGGAAAAGGATATGCTATTGAATCTAGTATTGCCACTAAAAAATACGCAAAAGAAAAACTACACATTATTCAACTCGCTGCAATAACAGATGTTGATAATGTGAAATCTGGTGTTTTGTTAAATCGTTTAGGTTTAGAATTCACTAAACTAATTTCTTATCCCGGTCAAAACAAAAAATGTAGATTGTATTTGGAGAAATAATTACAACTCTAACGAAGTAAACTGAAACGAATCTCCATTAAACAATCCTTTATCGCTCAACTTTAAAGACGGAATTACCAACAACGCCATAAATGACAAGCTCATATAAGGTGCGCGCAAAGTGCTTCCCATTTCTTTAGCCATTGCATCTAATTCTGCGTATGCTTTTCCAATTTCCTCGGCAGGTTTATCAGACATAATTCCGGCAACAGGCAACGAAACAATTTTGGCTGATGAGTCAGTAACCGCACAAACACCGCCTTTATTTTCGATCAATAAATTAACTGCTTTACAAATCAATTCGTCAGAAACGCCAATTGCAATAATATTGTGAGAATCGTGCCCAACAGAACTTGCGATTGCGCCTTCTTTGATTCCGAAGTTTTTGATAAACGCAATTGAAGGATCCGCATTTTTATACCGATTTACAACCGTCATTTTTAACACGTCGTTCTTTGTATTTGAAACTAGATTACCCTTTTCAATTAATGAATCTGCTTCAATTTCATTGGTAACCAATTCGCCATCCAACGCTTCGATTACACGAATTTTCTTTGCAGAAGATGTATACTCAAAATCAGAAACAGCTTTAAAATCTGTATCAAAGTTATTCAACACTTCAAAGTCAACTGACTTTATAAATGAGGCACCACTTTTAGCAACCAACGCTCCATTTATATAGGTTTCTAATACGTTGAAGTTCTCTAGGTTTTCAACGGTAATAAAATCAGCATCATCACCAATCTGTAACAAACCAATATCCAATTTATAATGCTTCACTGGGTTTATACAAGCTACTTTTAATACATCAAAAACATTCATCCCTTTTGCTACTGCTCTTTCACATAATTGATTAATGTGTCCAACCAATAAATCATCTGGATGTTTATCATCAGAACAAAACATCATGTTTTCAAAATGGGTTGGTAGCAAATCTATTAAAGCTTCAAAATTTTTGGCTGCACTTCCTTCACGGATAATTACTTTCATTCCTTTCTGCAACTTCTCTAACGCTTCATCATAAGTGAAACATTCGTGGTCTGTAGAAATCCCTGCGGATATGTATTTGGTAATATTATCACCTCGTAAACCTGGCGCATGACCGTCTACTGGTTTGTTATAGTGTTTTGCCCAAGCAATCTTTTTCAGCACTTCTTCATCATCAAACAATACTCCAGGATAATTCATCATTTCTGCCAAATACTTAATATCTGGATTCGACATCATTTTTTTGATATCATCAGAATCAATAATAGCGCCAGCACTTTCAAAAGAAGTTGCTGGCACACAAGAAGGGGCTCCAAAATTGAATTTAAACGGAACTTTCTTTCCATTTTCAATCATAAAATCAACACCTTTTACTCCTAAAACATTGGCTATTTCATGTGGGTCAGAAACGGTAGCAACAGTTCCGTGAACAACGGCGATTTTAGCAAACTCAGAAGGCACCAACATAGAACTTTCTATGTGAATATGTGCATCAACAAAACCTGGAAGAATAAAATTCTCTACTGAATGATCAACTTCTTTTATCGAAGAAATCTTCCCGTTTAGAATCGTTATTTCCCCTTTATAAATTCGTCTGTTTTCTATGTCTACTATATTTCCTTGTACAATCATTTTTCTTTTTGTTTCTAACAACAAATTTACAAAGAAAAACAGCGAACCAATAGATTATTTGATTGGATATGTTTTTCTAAAAATTAAAAGAAGTAAACTGCCCCAATTGATAGTATGTTAACCAAGTGTTCCCAAATATTACGCGAATACAAGTTAAAATGTTATTGTATCAAGCCTTTTACCTATTTTTATCCTATGGACAATATTAAACAAATCAGCACTGAATTTATTGAAGAAAACACCAATTTCTTGGAATTGATTTCTGAAATAAAACAGTATTTTTCTTCTGATGAAGTGATCGTTCCAATGCGTCATCATCACGATTTTCCAAATCCAGAAGTACAGGTTGATTCTACGTTATTATTGATGCCTGCTTGGAATCCCAGTAAAAATGCTGGTGTAAAGATTGTAACTGTGAGTCCAGAAAACGGGCAATTTGATTTACCTTCTATTCAAGGAACTTATATTTATTTTGACGCCATAAAAGGATGCATAAAAGCAATATTAGAAGCCAAAAGCCTAACGGTAAAAAGAACCGCTGCTGCTTCTGCTTTAGCATCTTCCTATTTATCAAGAAAAGAGGCATCCTCTCTATTAATGATTGGAACTGGAGCGTTGTCTATCAATTTAATCAAAGCACACGTAGCTGTTCGCCCAATAAAAGAAGTATTTATTTGGGGACGTAATTTTGAAAAAGCAACAACTATTTGTGCCATTTTAAAAAATGAAACCTTTACTGTTACCCCTATAAAAACCATAGAAGAAAAAATAGCAGAAGTAGCTATTGTTTCTTGTGCTACGTTGTCAAAAACACCACTTGTTTTAGGAAAATATTTAAAAACGGGACAACACATTGATTTGGTTGGCGCTTATAAAAAAGACATGCGAGAAGCAGATGACGAAACAATTTCTAAAGCGTCTGTTTATGTAGACACTTTTCAAGGTGGATTGAAAGAAAGTGGAGATATTGTAACTCCGTTGCAAAACGGAACATTGAAAGAAGAGGATATCAAAGCTGATTTATTTCAATTATGTTCAAATCAAAAAGCTGGAAGAAGCACAGAAGAAGAAATTACAGTATTCAAATCTGTGGGTCATGCTTTAGAAGATTTAGCAGCTGCGAATTATTATTATAATAAATATTCAAATGCGTAAAACGTATCAAAATATACTTTCAAAAACTGATTTTACACCAAATAAAGATTGGTTACAAATCAAAACTATTGACATGCACACAGGCGGAGAGCCTCTGCGTGTTATTGTTGATGGTTTTCCAGAATTAAAAGGGAATTCAGTTTTAGAGTATAGACGCTATTGCAAAGAAAACGTTGATTATTTACGAACAGCATTGCTGTTTGAGCCTCGTGGACATGCAGATATGTATGGATGCATTTTAACCCCGCCAAACGATGATGAAGGTGATTTCGGAATTCTGTTTTTACACAACGAAGGGTATTCAACAATGTGTGGTCATGCAATTATTGCGATTTCTACATTGGCCATTGAAATGAAGTGGGTTGACGTAAAAGAAGGAGATAACATTCTTAAAATTGATGCGCCTTGTGGAAGAATTACTTCTTTTGCACATGTTAAAAACGGACAAGTAACCGGAGTTCGATTTCATTGTGTACCAAGTTTTGTTGTTGGTTTAGATAGAACTGTAAATGTTGAGGGATTAGGAGAAGTAACCTATGATTTGGCGTATGGCGGTGCTTTTTACGCATATGTAGACATGGCTAAAAACAACTTTAATTTTGATCTAAGCACAGCTGCTTACAGAGCTTTAATTACCAACGGAATGAAGATTAAAAATGCTGTAATAAAAGCTGACAAAGAAATATCACATCCATTTGAAGGGGATTTAAGTTTTTTATATGGAAC
>JBLFXB010000097.1:0-7106 GCA_047611925.1 Polaribacter sp. | reverse complement strand
GCAACTATATCATTTCTAGCTCCCTCAGAAGAAGAAACCAGAAAGTTAACCAGAGGAAGAATTGAGACCATGAATGTTATTGTCTCTATGAATTCTTTATTGCAAAAAATCATTCCTAATCATATTGGTAGGTATACAGATGAATTTTACCCAACGGCAACGGGAGATAACTTTCAAAAACTAGGATACAATACAATTCTAATTGAAGCAGGTCATTATCATGATGATTACGAAAGAGAAGAAACTCGTAAATTCAACTTCTTTGCGTTGACTCAAGGCGTATACCACATAGCAACTACAACAGATTTCACGGATTACAAACCTTATTTTGATATCCCCAATAATCAAAAGAACTTTTTTGATGTTATTAAAACGAAAAAAGACTCAAACATAAGCGAAGGCTACTTATTTGTAGATAAGATTGTTAATGGGAAATTTATTAGTGTGTTGGAGCTTGAAAAAGAAGGAGACGTGTCTGATTATATCGCGCACTCATCTGTTTCTTTATAAAAATAAATATTTTTCAATGTTTTGCCTTTTATTTTAAATATAATTCATATTTTTGCTTCATTGATTGAAAATTATATAAAAAATGAAGAAATTCGTACTAGATGAAATTGATCACCAGATCTTAGATGTGTTGATTGAAAATGCAAGAACTCCTTTTACTGATATTGCAAAAAAACTATTAGTATCAGCAGGTACAATTCATGTTCGTGTAAAAAAAATGGAAGATGAAGGAATTATTCAAGGTTCTACATTGACATTAAATTACGAAAAAATGGGGTATTCATTTATCGCTCATGTTGGTGTGTTTCTTGAGAAAACATCAATGACACAAAGCGTAATTGAAGAATTAAGAAAAATACCCAATGTTACCGTAGCCTATGTTACTGCGGGGAAGTATAATATATTCTGTAAAGTTAGAGCTAAAGATACTAGCAATGCAAAAGACATTATCTACATGATTGATGATATTGATGGAGTAAGCAGAACTGAAACGATGATATCTCTAGAAGAGAGTATCAATGACAAAAAAAGAATGATGCATGCTATTTTTAAAGAATTATAGAGGTAGTAATTTATAATATATGTACAAATCCTTATCAATTGATTGATAGGGATTTTTATTTTTTTTAGAAAATAAACAAGTAGAACATGAATCACACATCTAAGCTACCTAATGTTGACACTACTATATTTACGGTGATGAGTAATTTGGCTAAAGAACATAATGCTATTAACTTATCTCAGGGTTTTCCTAATTTTAAGAGTGATCAGAAATTAATTGATTTGGTTGTAAAAGCAATGAACGATGGCTTTAATCAATATGCACCTATGCTTGGAGCTTTGTCATTGCGTGAAGCAATTGCTAATAAGTTTCAAAAGTTATACCAGTCCACATACAACCCTGCGAATGAAATTGCAGTTACTTGTGGCGCGACTCAAGCTATTTACACGATTATTTCAGCGTTTATTAATGCTAATGATGAAGTCATTATTTTTAAACCTGCGTATGATTGTTACGAACCAGCAATTGCTGTAAACGGAGGAAAATCCGTTGCTATTCAATTGAATTACCCAGGTTACAGCGTCGATTGGAAATTGGTTGAAAACAGCATCACTCAGAAAACAAAAATGATCATCATTAATAGTCCACAAAACCCTTGTGGAACGGTATTCTCTAAAGAAGATATGCTGGAATTAGAGCGCATTACCAAAGACACCGATATTATTGTTTTAAGTGATGAAGTTTATGAGCACATGATTTTTGATGGTCTAGAGCACCAAAGCGCCTGCTTGTTTCCTGGATTAAAACAAAGAACATTCATTACAGCTTCTTTCGGGAAGACATTTCACACTACAGGATGGAAGCTAGGTTATTGCTGCGGACCAAAAGAGTTGATGAAAGAATTCATTAAAGTGCACCAGTTTAATGTGTACTGCGTCAACCATCCAACGCAAATTGCAATCGCAGAACACATGAATGATGCGAGCACTTATAACAATTTATCTCAATTTTTTCAACAAAAAAGAGTCTTATTTTTGGACGCGCTAAAAGGCTCTAAATTCAAATGGATTCCCGCACAAGCAACTTATTTTCAAGTATTGGATTATTCTGAAATCACCAATGAGAACGATGTTGAATTTGCAAAGAGATTGACAATTGAAAAAGGAGTAGCAGCAATTCCGTTATCTGTTTTTAATGAGAATAGCTTAGACGAGAAGGTATTGCGCTTTTGTTTTGCAAAAACAGACAAAACTTTGCTTGAAGCAGCAAAAATTCTACAGAATATCTAAACAAATTTTAGTACATTGTTACGCCGTTAAAAAATAGCACAATACATGATTCAGCAAGTTGATTACACCAAACATAAATTATCAAAAGACACACTTATAAGCTTATATAAATCAATGTTAAAACCTCGCTTAATTGAGGAAAAAATGTTGATTTTATTACGTCAAGGAAAAATATCAAAATGGTTTTCTGGCATTGGTCAAGAAGCTATATCTGTGGGAGTTACGTCTGCTCTATTAAAGAATGAGTATATACTTCCGATGCACCGAAATTTAGGTGTTTTCACAACAAGAGAGATTCCGTTGTATCGCTTATTTTCTCAATGGCAAGGAAAAGCGAATGGGTTTACGAACGGTAGAGATCGTAGTTTCCATTTTGGTACACAAGAATTTAATATTGTGGGGATGATTTCTCACTTAGGTCCGCAATTAGGAATTGCAGACGGAATTGCATTGGCAAACAAAATCAAAAAGAACAATCAAGTTTGTGCTGTGTTTACTGGAGAAGGAGGCACAAGTGAAGGCGATTTTCATGAAGCGTTAAACGTCGCTTCAGTTTGGAGCTTACCGGTGTTATTTTGTGTAGAAAATAACGGATACGGTTTGTCTACACCAGATTCAGAGCAGTTTAACTGTGAACATATTGCAGATAAAGGGATTGGTTACGGAATGGAAAGCCACATTATTGATGGAAATAACATTATAGAAGTATATACAAAGGTTTCTGAATTGGCAGAAAGCGTTCGTGAAAACCCAAGACCTATACTACTCGAATTTAAAACTTTTAGAATGCGAGGTCATGAAGAGGCGAGTGGAACAAAGTATGTACCACAAGAGTTGCTTGATTTCTGGGGAGCAAAAGACCCGCTAGAGAACTTTCAAGCCTATTTAAGAGCAGAAAACATATTGAATGAACAAGATGATGATCGGTTTAAAGAAGACATTGTACATGAGATTAATGAGCATTTACAGCTTGCGTATGATGAAGCTCCAATTACTGTTGATTTAGAAACAGAATTGAATGCCGTATATAAGGAATATGAGCCAGAAGTTGTTAATCCGTCAACAAATACAAAGAAAATTCGTTTGGTTGACGCTATTTCTGATGGATTGAGACAATCTATGGAAAAGCATGATGATTTAATTATCATGGGACAAGATGTTGCGGAATATGGCGGTGTTTTTAAAATAACGGATGGTTTTTTAGAGCAATTCGGAAAAGACAGAGTTCGAAACACACCAATATGTGAATCGGCAATTGTTTCTGCAGCATACGGCTTATCTATAAGCGGAATTAAATCTGTAATGGAAATGCAATTTGCAGATTTTGTTTCTTCTGGATTCAATCCGGTGGTAAACTTATTAGCAAAATCTCATTATCGTTGGGGACAACCAGCAGATGTTGTAATAAGAATGCCTTGTGGCGCAGGAGTTGGAGCAGGACCGTTTCATAGTCAAACAAATGAAGCTTGGTTTACAAAAACGCCAGGTTTAAAAGTAGTGTATCCTGCGTTTCCAGCAGATGCAAAAGGCTTGTTGGCTTCAGCTATTAATGATCCAAATCCGGTATTATTCTTTGAACATAAAGCATTATATCGCTCCGTATATCAAGAAGTACCAGAAGAATATTATACGTTGCCAATTGGCAAAGCAGCAACCTTAAGGGAAGGAAAAGGTGTTACCATTATTAGTTATGGAGCAGGCGTGCATTGGGCTTTGGAAACGTTGGAAAAGAATCCAGAAATCTCTGCGGATCTTATTGATTTAAGAACATTACAGCCTTTGGATGTTGAGACATTGTACGCTTCCGTTAAAAAAACAGGAAAAGCAATTGTATTACAAGAAGATTCGCTTTTTGGCGGAATAGCCAGTGAACTGTCTGCATTAATTACAGAAAATTGCTTTACTTATTTAGATGCACCCGTAAAAAGAGTGGGAAGTATAGAGACACCAATTCCGTTTCAAAAAGAATTGGAGCATCAATATCTTGCTAAATCTCAGTTTGAAACTGCCTTATTAGCTCTTTTAAATTTTTAATCGCAACATCCAAAATATCAGTTCGAGTGTTTTTTATCAAAAAATGTATCGAGAACTAATTTAAAATCTAAAATTCTGATTCTCGATACAAATTTCACTCATTTCAATTGTGAAATTCACTCGAATTGACAGAATTCACAACAGATTTATACATCTTATGAAAAAAATTACCAATAGAGGTTTACATAGAGACATCGCTTACTTTTATGTGGGGTTGTTAATTGCATTTTCATTTTCAGGAATCATTTTAAACCATAGAAAAGATTGGTATCCAAAAGAGTATGTAATCGACTCTAAAGAAGTAAACTTAACACTGCCAGAAGATCCTAAAAATATTACGAAAGACTTTATTATCACTGCCGCTAAAGAGCTGGACTTAACCTATGAAAGTCATCGTATTAGAGATGGTTCTTTAAGAGTTTATTTTGATGGAAAAGCAATTTTAGATACAGATGTAAAGACAGGTAAAGGGGTTCTAGAATTCAAGAAACTAGTACCTTTTGTTGGGCAATCTATATTACTACATCAAACTACCAATAGCTTTTGGATTTGGTATTCAGATATTTTTGGAGCCTCAATACTAGTACTTGCTTTTACCGGAATGTTTATTTCAGCAGGTGAAAATACGTTCAAAAAACGGGGATGGAAATTAGCGGTTGCAGGATTGTTATTTCCTGTGATTTTCTTGCTATTGTTCGCTTAAGCGTTTGTTGTTTTCTTATTCGGAAATATCCTTAATAAGAGTACACACATCAACCCGCAAAAAAAGAAACCAATAAATAATGGTAATGCAGTTTCAATTACGTAACTACCAATAAAAGTGGCAATTGGAACGGCCATTATGGTTGAAACAAATCCGTTGATAGCTGCGCCAACACCTGCAATATGGCCAACAGGTTGCATTGCCAGCGCTCTTAAGTTTCCGAATAAAAAACCCAATGCAAAGAATTCGAATCCACAGAAAGTTAAGAATATTGAAATACTTGGGTTTATAGGGCTATTAAAATACAATACTGCGTAGAGTAGTGGTATCAGTGTAAAAACAACTGTAAAAATGGATACAAGTTTGTACATTCCTAGACGCATTACAAAGGTTCCGTTTAAAAAAGTAGCAAAACCTACTGCAATTGCTAACCCAGCAAATATAAAAGGAAACTCTTCTGTTAATCCATATTGAACTTGAAAAATATGCTGTGAAGCACTTAAATACACCATGAAAGATCCAGTTACAAATCCAGAAATTAGTGTAAATACAATGGCTTGTCTGAATTTAATAAATTCTTTAGCACCTTCAATAAATAAACTCAACTTAAATTTTCTTCGTTTTTCTACAGGCAGGGTTTCTGGTTGGCGTCTCCACAGCCAAATCATGATCAAGAGACCGACAAACAGCTGGCTATTGAAAATCGCTCTCCAACCGTAGGCGTCTAAAATAATTTTACCAATTGCAGGTGCAATTACCGGAACTAAAATAAATATTACCACAATAAACGACATGATTTTTGCCATGTAATCGCCACTAAAACTATCTCTAACCATAGCGATACTAATAGTTCTAGGAGCAGAGAGCCCTATTCCCTGTAGTATTCTTCCAAGAACCATTGTTTCTATATTCGTTGCAGTAACACATATATAGCTTGCAATTACAAAAACACCAAACCCCATATAAATTACAGGCTTCCTTCCTAAACTATCAGAAATTGGCCCGAATATCAATTGTCCAAAACCCAATCCAAGAAAAATCATGGTTACTAATAACTGATTATCAGTAGTGTCTTGTATTCCGATGGAAATTCCGATATGTTCTAATGCTGGTAATAATGCGTCAATTGATAGCGCTACAACTGACATTAATGACGCCATTAAGGCAATAAACTCTAATTTGGAGGTCTTTTTAGATTGCATTAAGCAAATGTACTCTTAAGATTTTGTATTTTAGGTGCATATAAATAGAATATGTCTATAGAAAAATTAAGAAAAGATATTGGCGGAATTGATATCTACGTATTAGATCAGATTTTAAAAGGACGCTATGCGGCAGATGCTGTTATTTTAGATGCTGGCTGCGGTACTGGACGAAACCTACAATGGTTTTATGACAACTCATTTTCTTTGTACGGTGTCGATGCAAATGCACATAGCATAGAAGCGGCAAAAGAAAAATATATGAATCTCTCTGATAATTTCTCTGTACAAAACTTAGATGTTTTAAGTTTTGAGAACGCTACATTTGATCATATAATTTGTAGTGCGGTATTGCATTTTGCACAAAATAAGGCTCATTTTTTAAATATGTTTTCTGAATTGGTACGTGTTTTAAAACCTGGTGGAAGTTTATTTATCAGAATGGCATCATTAGAAAGTATTGAGGAATTTGTAAAACCCATTTCTGATGGTGTCTATTTTTTACCAGATATTACAAATCGCTTCTTACTGACTGACATGCTTTTAAAAGACATTACCTCTAGATATAATATAATTCTTTTGGAGCCGAAAAAATATGTAAATGTGAACAACGAACGTTGCATGTGCACCTTGGTTCTTTCTAAAAATTAACTATTTTAAAGTTGGATAGGCCTACAGTTGCTAAAATGATTGTTAAGGATGTTTATGGAAATGCTAGGAACTATATTTTAAAATATATTCTTTTATTCAGGTTAGGTGTTGGCTATAAGGCTTTCAGTAAAACTCTATTTAACATAATGTAAATTATAGAACAAATGTTCAAATAAAAAAAAAGAGCCATAGTGCTCTAATTGTTGTTAAAGGTC
>JBLFXB010000096.1:0-7227 GCA_047611925.1 Polaribacter sp. | reverse complement strand
TTTCAAAACTCGAGGACAACAAATGGACAACTCCTAAAAAAGCAAATTTCACAAAAGGAAAAGAAGCGAAAGAAATGCATTCATTTGTCACCCCTGATGGTAAGCGAATTTATTTTACCGCGTATAGTGAAGACGCTAAGGGTGACTCTACGGGGACTAAAATATGGTATGTAGATCGTTTAGACAATGGGTGGAGCAACGCAGTAAAACTTGATTCGCCTATAAATGACGGAGATGCTTTCTTTTTGAACCAAGCTAAAAACGGCGATCTTTATTATTTCAATCTTGCAAAATGGGGAACGTATTATGCGCCCAACAAAAATGGTAAATATCCAGAAGTTCGTGAAGTCGGAATTGTTGGTATACACGCTTTTATTGCCCCATCTCAAGATTATATAGTGGCAAATATTCGAAACAAAGAAAATGAAGAAAGAAAAAGCGATATTTATGTCTATTTTAAAGAGAAAGATGGAACATGGTCTAAACCAATTAACCTTGGAGACACAGTAAATTCTAACTTTTCTGAAACATGCCCAAGTATCACTCCTGATGGTAAATATTTGTTTTATAATCTATATAACGAAGAAGGTGGACTCTCAAATTTTTCTTGGGTAAGCACTGAAATTATCAGCAAGTTAAAAACGGCTTATTTTAAGAAGTAACAATACATTTGACAAACCTAATTTTAGCGGCATCAAACAAACGCATGAGTACAAACAGTATTTAAACAAGCATCATGTGCTTCTTTAGGTACTGTTTTTAGTTTCTGAAAAGGATAGGCAATACCAACTGTAAAAGCAGTTGTATATTCTGCTAAGAATGCATCATAATAACCGCCGCCATAACCCAATCTGTAGTTCTGGTTATCAAAAGCTAAACCTGGCACAATAATCAAATCGATGTTTCCTATAAAAACCACACCCTTTTTTGGGTGTGAGGTTCCGTAAATTCCGGGCTCTAAATTGTCTAGAGAATCCAACACCAAATGTTCTAGTTTTCTGTTTTTTAATGTTTTTGGTACAACAACAGTAGTTCCGTTTGCTAATAATTGTGTTATCAAAGGTTTGATATCAATTTCGTTTCCCATTGGTAAATAGGCATGCACAACTTTGTAGTTTCTTTCAGTTATCAAGATTTCTAACGCATTACAAATCCAAGCATCGTATGTCAATTTGTAATCAAGTTCAATTGCATCGCGTTGTAATTTCATTGCATTTCTTAAGGCTTTCTTTTCAGCGATAATTCCCATGTGTATCCTTTTATCAAACTATTGAGAACAAATATAAAAAGCTTTTTATAAAATCCGCAAAAGAAGATCCTTTTATAAAAAGCAGGTAGTATTCCAACATTTTTGTATCTTGACCTTTGCATATGACACAATTTATACTAAACGACACGGCAATCACTACCGATGTTAATACCGGAATTACACTACTTGATTTTATACGAGAATACCAGCATTTAAAAGGAACCAAAATTGGTTGTAGAGAAGGCGATTGTGGTGCGTGTACAGTATTGGTTGGAACTTTAGCTGCGGATAATACACTTCAATATCAATCGATTACTTCTTGTATTTCTCCTTTAGGAAATGCACATGGAAAGCACATTGTTTCTATAGAAGGCATTAACATTCCAAAATCATTGACCTTTCCACAACAAGCAATGGCAGATAATTATGCCACGCAATGTGGGTTTTGCACACCAGGTTTTGTGGTTTCTATGACAGGGTTTGCGCTTCAACAAAACAACATATCTACGTGTAATGATGCTATTAGCGGTAATATTTGCCGATGTACGGGTTATAAATCTATTGAAAAAGCAGGGTTTGAAATTGAGGATAAACTAACACATAAAGATCAAAATCATCAAATAGATTGGTTGATTTCAAATGCTTTTATTCCGAATTATTTTAAGGAAATTCCCAACAAATTAAAAGCCATTCCGACGCAAAAACAGGTTACTAAAGGAATAAAAGTTGCCAACGGAACCGATTTATTTGTCCGTTATGCCGATGAAATGGCATCCGAAGAAATGCATTTATTGAGCAGTAATGTAGATTTAAACGGCATTACTTTTAAAGAAACAACCTGTACTATTGGAGCGAATACTACCGTTACTCAAATGGCAGAAAACAAAAAATTACAAACGCTATTCCCTAAGCTACTTCAATTTTTAAAATTGGTTTCATCAGAACAGATTAGAAATATGGGAACTTTAGGCGGAAACTTTGTGAATGCTTCTCCAATTGGAGATATGTCTATTTTCTTTTTGGCGCTGAATGCAAAAATTACCATTATAGATTCTGACGGAAAAGAACGAGACCTTCCGTTTCAACAATTTCACATCGATTATAAAAAATATGATTTAAAAGCGAATGAAATCATCAAAAGCATTTCGTTCCCAACACAAGCAAAGAACACACACTTTAACTTCGAAAAAGTGAGCAAGCGTACACACTTAGACATTGCCAGTGTAAATGCTGCAGCAAGAATTACGTTGCAAGACAATTTGATTGTCGATGCACATTTTTCTACAGGTGGCGTTGCTGCGATTCCAAAATACTTAACAAACACCAATGCGTTTTTAGTTGGTAAAGAGTTAACCGTAGCGACAATAAAATCCGCAGAAGAAGTAGTACAATCAGAAATAAGTCCGATTAGTGATGTAAGAGGCACAGTTGCCTATAAAAGACTGTTGGCAAAACAATTATTTTTCGCACATTTCATTACCCTATTCCCAACACAATTTCAACTACAAAACTTAATAAGCAAATGAAAAATATAGACAGTTATACACATTTGCGTGGGGAATCTATTTTTGTAGATGATCTAATGATACGACAAGATGCACTTATTGGTTTGTGTTTCGATGCACCAAAAGCGCATGGAAGAATAGTGCAGGTAGATTATAGCAAAGCAGAAGCTGTACAAGGCGTTGTGAGAATATTTACGTATAAAGATGTATTGGGCGAAAATCAAATTGGAGGTATTATTCCAGATGAGCCGCTTTGGGCAGAAGATGAAGTTCATTTTTGGGGACAACCCATCGCATTTATCGTAGCAACATCAGAAGCCATTGCAAAAAAAGCACGTGCTTTAATTGAGATAGAAATAGAAGAATTTCCTGTAATTACAACTGCCAAAGAAGCCAAAGAAAAAGGAAGTTTTATCAATGCCCCAAGATCTTTTAACTTAGGAAATACTAAAAATTCTTTTAAAGATTGTGACTATGTTTTTGAAGGAGAAACTTTTTCTAACGGGCAAGAACACTTGTATTTAGAAACACAAGGATGTTATGTAGAACCAAAAGAAAACGGAGATATAAAAATTACTTCATCTACACAAGGACCAACACAAGTACAAAAAACCGCTGCCAAAGTATTGGGCATTCCAATGCATAAAATTGAAGTAGATGTAACGCGTTTGGGCGGAGGATTTGGAGGAAAAGAAGATCAAGCAACACCATGGGCCGTTATGGCAGCCGTGGCAGTGCAACATTTAAACAGACCGGTAAAGTATATTTTAAACAGACACGATGATTTAAGAATGACAGGAAAACGTCATCCGTATTCCTCATTTTTTAAAATTGGATTGACAAAAGACTTGAAAATTCAGGCATTTGAAGTAGAGTTTTTACAAAATTCTGGTGCTGCTGCAGATTTGTCTCCTGCCATTGCAGAACGCACGTTATTCCATGCAACCAATAGTTATTTCATTCCGAATGTACAGTCGACTGTTTATAGTTGTAAAACGAATTTACCACCGAACACCGCTTTTAGAGGTTTTGGTGGACCACAAGGTATGTTTGTAATCGAAAGCGCTATTGCCGCCGCCGCAGATAACATCGGAATCGATAAAAGCAGTATTCAGGAACGCAATTTATTGGCAGAAAACAATGAATTTTCGTACGGTCAAATTGCGACTGAAGTTCAAGCAGTAAAAACGTGGAAAACAGCAAAAGAAAAATTCAATTTAGAATCGCTTCAAAAAGAAATAAACGAGTTCAATGCTGTAAATTTTCAAACTAAAAAAGGAATTTCTGTGATGCCTATTGCCTTCGGAATTTCTTTTACCAATACGCCAATGAATCATGCAAGAGCCTTGATTCATATTTACCAAGATGGAAGTGTTGGTGTGAGTACTGGAGCCGTAGAAATGGGGCAAAGTGTGAATACCAAAATGCTACAAGTAGCGCAAGATATTTTAGGAATCTCTGCGGATAAACTAAAACTAGAAACAACAAATACAACCAGAGTTGCCAATACTTCTCCATCTGCCGCAAGTTCAACTGCAGACCTGAACGGAAAAGCAGTAGAAATGGCGTGTACTAATCTGATTAAACGGTTGCAGAAAGTGGCTGGGAACTTACTTTCTGAAGAACCTGAAAGCATCACTTTTCAAAAAGATACTATTTTTGTTAATGGCAAAAAAACGATGATTTCTTGGGAAGCAGTGATTGCACAAGCCATGTTAGAAAGAGTTTCTTTAAGCGAAAACGCACATTATGCAACCCCTATAATTCACTTTGATAAAACAAAAGAAAAAGGGCATCCCTTTGCGTATCATGTATACGGAACCGCAATTACAAAGGTTACGTTAGATTGTTTGCATGGCACCTACGAAATTGATGCGGTACATATTGTACACGATTTTGGAAAAAGCATGAATCTTGGAATTGACATTGGTCAAGTTGAAGGCGCATTAGCACAAGGAATTGGTTGGATGACAATGGAAGAAATCGCCTACAATTCGGATGGAAAACTGCTCTCAAATGCACTGTCTACCTATAAAGTGCCAGATATCTTTTCTGCAGCAAAAAAAGTAACTGTATTACCATTGGAAACCGAAGGAAACGCGATGGCTATCAAAAAATCAAAAGCTACTGGAGAGCCACCTTTGATGTATGGAATTGGAACTTATTTTGCAATTCAACATGCTGTAAAAGCATTTAATAAAAATCACAAGCTACAATTTAACGCACCTTTTACTCCGGAAAAAGTGTTAATGAGTTTATATGAAAAAGTAGCATTAGAAGTAAAATAAACATGAAAGAGTTTTTAATTTATAGCAAGCGCTGTTTTATAAATAACCAATTTATTGAGGCAACTCTTCATATTCAAAATCAAAAAATTTTTAAGATCTATCCTTTTAAAAACAGGATAGAAGAACTCTCTTTTTTGGACTATACTGATTTGATTGTCATGCCAGGAATTATTGATGCACATGTTCATATCAACGAACCTGGAAGAGAAGATTGGGAAGGTTTTGACACGGCAACTAAAGCTGCTGCAATTGGTGGTGTTACATCTCTTATTGAAATGCCCCTTAATGCAAGTCCTGTTACTACAAATGTAGATGCATTTATAATCAAACAACAAGCAGCAGAAAACAAATTGCATGTAAATTGTGGTTTTTATGGGGGAATTACTCCAACAAATGCAAATGCTATTGAAGACTTAATTAAAGCAGGTGTTTTTGGAATCAAAGGGTTTTTAACACATTCTGGTATTGATGAATTCCCAAACATTCACAAAGAACATTTAGAAGAAATTGCTCCGATTTTAAAACAGTATGACATCCCGTTATTATTGCATTGTGAATTGGAAGATGACAAAGTGCCAAAAGTTGATAATCCAAAAAGTTATCGAGAATATTTACATTCAAGACCACAACATTGGGAAACTAATGCCATAGAACTTGCAATAGACATCCAACAGAAATTCGATATTAGAGTACATATTGTGCACTTATCTGCATCTGAAGGAGTCGCAATTATTAATCAGCAAAAAAAGAAATCAACTAAATTAACGGTTGAAACGTGTCCGCATTATTTGTTTTTCAATGCTGAAGAAATTCCTGATGCAGCTCCCATTTTCAAATGTGCTCCTCCAATACGAGAAAAACAGAATAATAACCTATTATGGGAAAACTTATTAAATGATGGGTTTAATTTTTTAGGGTCTGATCATTCTCCCGCTCCTCCCGAAAGGAAACAGCTTGAAAGCGGTGATTTTTTTAAAGCTTGGGGAGGCATTTCTGGATTACAATTTACTTTACCTGTACTTTGGACTGCAGGAGAAAAAAGAGGAATGAGTTTGGAAAAATTACTTCCATTGTTAACTGAAAATCCAGCAAAATTTTTAGGATTAGAAAAACAAAAAGGAAAACTTAGTAAAGGTTTTGATGCTGATATCTGTGTTTTTAATGAGCAAAAAAAGTTCACAGTTTCAGAAGGCATAATTGAGCATAAGCACAAAGCAACACCCTATAATAGAGAATTTTTAAAAGGAAAAATAATTCATACATTTGTTAATGGCGTTCAGGTTGTAAAAGATAGTGAATTGATAGAATTGAATGCCGGAAAATTATTACTAAAGACATAGAAATTGGAAAATAAACTACTAAAATACATCGATTTAGCCTCAGAAAGATTGGGCGGAAAAGTAATATACACCACAGATGATTTTTTTGCAGAAAAAGAAAACCTCATCAAAGAAGGACGTGGAATTTTTATTGAAGACAAATACACCGATCATGGAAAATGGATGGACGGTTGGGAATCTCGAAGAAAAAGAACTCCAGGTCATGATTGGGCAGTGCTACAATTAGGTGCTCAAGGAAAAATTAAAGGATTTGATATTGACACCAATCATTTTTTAGGAAATCACCCTCCTTTTGCTTCTATAGAAGCCATAAATACCTCAGAAGATATTAACTGGAGTAAAGCTGATGAATTGGATTGGGATGAAATATTGGTGAGGTCTCCTTTAGATCCCGGAAGTCAACATTTTTTTGAAGTTGATTCTAACGAAGTGTATACGCATGTTCGTTTACATATCTATCCTGATGGAGGAGTTGCACGACTTAGAGTATATGGAGAAGTTGTTAAAGATTGGAGTCAGATTGACACCAATCAAACCATTGATTTGGCATTGGCAAATAATTGTGGAAAAGCCCTAGAATGCAACGATATGTTTTTTAGTGCAATGGATAATTTGATTGCTCCATCTACTGGTAAAAACATGGGTGATGGTTGGGAAACAAAAAGAAATAGAACCCCAAATAATGAAGATTGGGTAATTCTACGTCTTGGACATCTTGGACATATCAATAAAATAATTGTAGACACAAAACATTTTAAAGGGAATTACCCTGATAGTTGCGCCATTGATTATTTTAAAGCCTCTGACAATAAAGCAGTGATAAATGAGAATACTCAGTGGGAACC
>JBLFXB010000095.1:0-7262 GCA_047611925.1 Polaribacter sp. | reverse complement strand
TCAATTATTAGGTATGCGCAGCTGTTTGATGTAAACGATACACTACCTGTATTTTGTAATAGAGGCACAAGCGGAATCGATGGAAGCACAAGCACGGCGATTGGAGCTGCTGTAGCTGAAAAAAATCAAACCGTATTCATTACGGGTGATTTAAGTTTCTTTTATGATAGTAATGCGTTGTGGAATGCCTATATTCCGAGTAATTTTAGAATTATTATTATTAATAATAGTGGCGGTGGAATATTTAGGCTTATTCCTGGACCAAAATCTACGAATGCATTAGATTATTTCGAAACTCCGCATCAATTAACAGCGACGAATTTGTGTAAAATGCATCAGTTAGTATATAGTTCTGCGAGTAGTATATCAGAATTAAAAGAAAGAATTAGTGATTTTTATTCTGATTCAGAGCACCCTAAAGTATTAGAGGTGTTTACGGATAAAGAAGTAAATGAAAAAGTATTAAAAGAGTATTTTAATTTTTTAAAATAAGAGAATGGATTTAGAAGTAGGAGACAAAGTATCTTTAATTATTGGATCAGAAACAGACTTAGGTTTTAATGTTTGGATTGATGAAGATTATGAAGGGTTGTTATATAGAAATGAGATTTTTCAAGAAATAAGAGAGCGCCAAAGAATTTCGGGGTTTATAAAAAACATTCGAGAAGATGGTAAAATTGATGTTTCATTAAAACCACAAGGGTTTAGAAATGTAATTTCTTTAGATACTGAAAAAGTGGTAGAAGCAATTTACGATCATGATGGTTTTTTACCTTTAACAGACAAGAGTTCTCCAGAAGAAATTAAGCGTGAATTATTAATGAGTAAAAAAGCTTTTAAAAGAGCTGTTGGTACTTTGTATAAAGAAAAAACAATACTTATTAAAGAAGATGGTTTAGAGTTGATAAACTAATTTCTTACCCTTTTTTAAGCATTCTTAGTACATTCTGGTAAAATTTATCTGCATTTGGATCTGCTGGGTCCATTTTCCCATATCCTAATCTGTATTCGTGTAAAGCACGTCTCCAATTTTCACCTGCTTCAAAATAGCGGCCTAAATAATAATGCCCTAAAGGAGAAGAGATGTATAGATTCAAAATCATTTCTCCATAGGTTTTTAAATGATCGCCATTTTCTTGGTCTATAATAATGCTTTCTATGGCGATAATATCAGTTTCTCTTAGTCCTAAGTTGACCCCAAATAGGTAATCTATCTCAATGTATTTGTTTTCTAGGTATCCAATTGCATCTAGAGGAGCAAGGTCTTTAATTTTTGTTTCATATTCTTCTTTAGAAATACCAGAATAGATTTCAAATATTTCAGTTAACGCTCTCGGAACCGCTTCTCCAATAGCAGAAATAGTACTTGGTGATTCAGTAAAGTCATATTTTACATTAAAATTTTTAATATTTAATGTTTGTAAATAGGTGTTAAGAGCTCTCACTTGTTGCTTTTGATCTCCATTATTAAATTCACTATCATTCATGTAAAAATAATAGGTATTGTCAATAGCGCCAAGTTTGCTTAAGTTGTAAGATTGCATTTGTGCAATTATGTCTAGACTAAAAGTGGGGTTCAAACAGATGTAAGAATTAAACAAAGGTGCTTCATCCTTTAAAAAGTGTGTTAGTAAATTGGCAGAAATACCATTCCCTACAATTGTTAAAAATGGAGAAGTTTTATAATTCACTTCTATATATGGTAATAATTCTTTTTTAAGAAACTGCATAAAACGTCTACTGTCTGCTGTTAATTTGCTTTCTCTAGCTTCGTCAATTGAAGCATCTCTTAAACGAGTTTGAGCCATTTCAATTCCAACTATAATTTGTTTCGGGGCTCTGTCTGTGTGAGAAAACAGTTTAGAGTTCCCCACATATAAATCAAACAAATATTCAGAATCTAAAACGATTGCCAATGGGTAATTTGTGATGCTATCCAAATCATACCCTTTAGGTAAATGAATTTGAATCGTTCTAATATCTTGTAGTTCTTCTGATTCGTATTTTTTAGTGATTACTCTCTGACCAAAAAGAGATACACAAAACAATAATAATATAAGCAGAGAAAAATTTGTTTTCATATTCGATTTATAATTGCGGTTAAAAATACTATTTTTTTCATATAAATGAATCGATTTACAAACCTTGATATAAAATTGTACATAATAGTACTTAAAAAAGCTATTTTTGTAACAAGAACAAGATTGTTCTATAGATTTTAAATCATAACGATAAAAACTAGATATTATGATAAAAGCAGACTGGAAAACTGTAAAAAAATACGAAGATATTACCTATAAAAAATCAAACGGAGTTGCTAGAATCGCATTTAACAGGCCCGATGTTAGAAATGCATTTAGACCAAAAACAACTTCAGAATTGTACGATGCTTTCTATGATGCTGGAGAAGACACTTCAATAGGAGTCGTTTTATTATCTGCAGAAGGACCAAGTACAAAAGATGGCGTATATTCTTTCTGTTCTGGTGGAGACCAAAGAGCACGTGGTAGTAAGGGGTATGTAGGAGAAGACGGATATCACCGTTTAAATATATTAGAAGTACAGCGGTTGATTCGTTTTATGCCAAAAGCGGTAATTTGTGTTGTTCCAGGTTGGGCTGTTGGTGGCGGACATAGTTTACATGTAGTTTGTGATTTAACATTGGCGTCTAAAGAGCATGCTATTTTTAAACAAACTGATGCAGATGTAACTTCTTTTGATGGTGGTTATGGTTCTGCCTATTTAGCAAAAATGGTGGGTCAGAAAAGAGCCAGAGAGATTTTCTTTTTAGGGCGTAATTATTCGGCTCAAGAAGCTTTTGAAATGGGAATGGTAAATGCTGTTGTTCCTCATGATGAATTAGAAGAGACTGCTTTTCAATGGGCGCAAGAAATTTTAGAAAAATCACCAACATCTATAAAAATGTTAAAGTTTGCTATGAATTTAACAGATGACGGAATGGTTGGTCAACAAGTTTTTGCTGGTGAAGCAACTCGTTTGGCATATATGACAGATGAAGCTAAAGAAGGTAGAGATGCGTTCTTAGAAAAACGTAAGCCTAATTTTCCAAAAGTTTGGATTCCGTAATCAATTATAAATGAACAATTACGAATTGTGAATAACTCATAATTGAAAATTCGTAATTCATAATTAACTTAGTATGAAAATAATCTGCATTGGGCGTAACTACGCCAAACATATAGAAGAATTAGCAAATGAAAAACCAGACAATCCTGTTGTTTTTTTAAAGCCAGATTCTGCAATATTGCCAAGAAAAAACCCGTTTTTCATTCCAAATTTTTCTGATGATGTACATTATGAAGTTGAGGTATTGGTAAAAATCAACAAAGTAGGAAAGCACATTGAATCTAAGTTTGCGCATAAATATTATGATGAAGTTGGTTTAGGAATCGATTTTACGGCAAGAGATGTGCAGCAACAATGTAAAGAAAAAGGATTGCCTTGGGAAAAAGCAAAAGCCTTTGATGGCAGTGCTGTTATTGGGGAATTTTATCCGAAAGAAGAATTTGATTTAGAGAATTTGAAATTTCAACTGTTAAAAAACGACGAAGTTGTTCAAGATGGAAATACAAATGCAATGTTGTGGAAAACAGACGAATTGATTTCTTATGTTTCTCAGTATTTTACCTTAAAAAAAGGAGATATTATTTTTACGGGAACTCCAGCAGGTGTTGGTAAGGTTGTGGAAAATGATGTTTTAAAAGGAGTCTTAGAAGGGAAAGAAGCTTTTAGTATAAGAGTGAAGTAAATCTTAATAGTAGAAAAGTTATAGTGTCGCAGAGTAAAAATCAGGTTCTTTGACTCTTTGTATCTTCATGATTATGGAGCTTTGAACCTTTGAGTCTTTGTAGCTTTATAAACACTTAAATAAGAAAAATGAAAGCAGAAATTATAACCATCGGAGACGAAATTCTGATTGGTCAAATAGTAGATACGAATTCGCAATGGATTGGTGTTGAGTTGAATAAAATTGGAGTATCCGTATATCAAATCACTTCGATACAAGATGATAGACAGCACATTTTAAATGCTTTAAAAGAAGCTCAAAACAGAGTAGATATTGTGCTTATTACTGGTGGATTAGGTCCAACAAAAGATGACATTACAAAGCATACAATTGCTGAGTACTTTAAGGATACAGAGATTATAGAATACCCAGAAGTCGTAGCGCATATCAAAGAATTGTTTAAAAAAATCAATCATCCTTTTAAAGAGATTCAACGCTACCAAGCACAGCTGCCATCAAAAGCTACCTATTTAAAAAATAGATTTGGTACAGCACCCGGAATGTGGTTTTACGAGAATGAAACCGTTTTTATTTCGCTACCAGGAGTTCCGTATGAAATGAAAGGATTGATGACACATGAAGTATTGCCTAAAATTCAGAAAGAATTTAAGTTACCTTTTATCATGCATCAAACAATTATGACTTATGGAGTAGGAGAGAGCATGATTGCAGAACGGATTGAAGACTTTGAGAATAGTTTACCTAAGAACATAAAATTAGCGTATTTGCCCTCTTTTGGAAAAGTACGGTTGCGTTTATCTGCGAATGGAGCCGATCAAAAAGTGTTGGCAAATCAATTAAAAGAGCAAGTAGACGAATTAAGTGCATTGATTTCTGATGTAATTGTTGGTTTTGAAGACGATACATCTATAGAAAAAAGTGTTGGTCAACTTTTAAAAGAAAAAATGAAAACAGTTGCAACAGCAGAAAGTGTAACTGGTGGTAAAATCGGGGCGAGTTTAGTCTCTATTGCTGGATCCTCAGCCTATTACAAAGGAAGTATCGTTGCGTATACTGCAGAAATGAAAAATGAGCTGTTAGGAGTTAAAAAATCAACCATAAACACTTTTTCAGTAGTTAGTGAAGAAGTAGCGGTCGAAATGGCAGTTTCTGTCAGAAAAAAAATGAATACAGACTATGCAATTGCAGTAACAGGAAATGCAGGTCCAACAACTGATGAGACCGATAAAACGGTAGGTGTTGTGTATATCGCTATCGCTAGTGAAAACGGAGTTTTCGTGAAAGAATTTAACTTTGGACAGCCCCGAGAAAAAGTAATAAATGGAACGGTAAATAAAGCATTAGGAATTTTACGAAAAGAAATTCTAAAAAAAGTGTAAAATAGTTTTGTTGAATGTATAAATAATTCATAAATTTGCACCTCGTTTAGAAATAACACTAAAAACTGTCAAGAAGATGTCTAGAGTTTGTGAACTTACAGGTAAAAAAGCAATGGTTGGGAACAATGTTTCTCATGCATTAAATAGAACTAAAAGAAAATTTGACGCCAACTTAATGGTGAAGCGTTTTTATATTCCGGAAGAAGATAAATGGATCACATTGAAAATTTCTGCTTCTGCTTTAAAAAATATTAACAGAAAAGGAATCTCTGCTGTTTTAAAAGAAGCTAGAGTTAAAGGATTTTTAAAAAAATAATCCAACCCTTATAAAAAGTAAACCGAGATGGCAAAAAAAGGAAATAGAGTTCAAGTAATTTTAGAATGTACAGAGCACAAAGCTTCTGGAGAAAGAGGAACTTCTAGATACATTACAACCAAGAATAAAAAAAACACTCCAGATAGATTAGAGGTTAAGAAATTTAACTCAATCTTAAAGAGAATGACAGTTCATAAAGAAATCAAATAATACGTATAAGTCATGGCAAAGAAATCAGTAGCATCGTTACAGACAGGATCAAAGAGATTATCAAAAGCTATCAAAATGGTGAAATCTCCAAAGACAGGAGCTTATACATTTGTTGGAGCTATTATGGATCCATCTAAAGTAAGCGACTTTTTAGCTAAAAAGTAATTACTTTTTATAAAATATTTATAAGCTACTTTCTTACGGAGAGTAGCTTTTTTTATGTCTAAAATTTATGTGTTTTTGGGCGTTACCATAAATGGTCGGGCTTTTAGCTTTATCTTTTTACGCTGAACGTGTTTCAGTGTCATACATTTTAGATATTGTACCTTGTTCATCATAAAAAGGATAGCACTGCAATCCCTAACGCAATGTAGTAAATAGAATGACAATTTGACCAATCAATAAAAAGGGTATAGTTTTTAACACTAGATACCTGTTATAAAATAAAAAAAATGAGCTTCTTTAAAAAAATATTTTCAAAGGAAAAGAAAGAGACCTTAGATAAAGGGTTGGAAAAAACAACATCTAGTTTCTTAAGTAAATTATCAAAAGCAGTTGTAGGAAAATCAACTGTAGATGAAGCGGTCTTAGATAATTTAGAAGAGGTATTAGTTTCTTCTGATGTTGGTGTTGCTACTACCTTGAAAATTATTGACAGAATAGAAGCACGTGTTGCAAAAGATAAATATTTAGGAACTGAAGCGTTAAATCAAATCCTTAGAGAAGAAATAGCAAGTCTGTTATCAGAAACCAATACAGAAGATGCAATAGATTTTGAAATTCCAGCAAATAAAAAACCATATGTGTTAATGGTAGTTGGTGTTAATGGTGTAGGTAAAACTACAACAATAGGTAAGTTAGCTGCTCAATTTAAAAAGAAAGGCTTAAAAGTAGTTCTTGGAGCCGCAGATACATTTAGGGCTGCAGCAATTGATCAATTGCAAATATGGGCTGATAGAGTAGAGGTGCCAATGGTACATCAAGAAATGGGATCTGATCCTGCTTCTGTTGCATATGATACTTTACAATCTGCAACTGCACAAGATGCTGATGTGGTTATTATTGATACAGCAGGGCGTTTACATAATAAGGTCAATTTAATGAATGAGTTGGTAAAGATTAAAAAGGTAATGCAAAAAGTGGTTGGAGATGCGCCACACGATGTGTTATTAGTCTTAGATGGTTCTACCGGACAAAATGCTTTTGAGCAAGCAAAACAATTTACATTAGCTACTGAAGTAACTTGTTTAGCAGTTACTAAATTAGACGGTACAGCAAAAGGAGGAGTTGTAATTGGAATCTCAGATCAATTTCAAATTCCGGTTAAATATATTGGTGTTGGAGAAGGTATTGACGATTTACAAGTTTTTAACAAACACGAATTTGTAGATAGTTTCTTTAAATAAAATACAATGTCATTCCTGCGTAGACAGGAATCTATATAAAAAACTCCTTTCTAACTTTAGAAAGGAGTTTTTTTATATCTGCCAATAGACTTTAACCTATTCACTTTCTACTTTAAGAACTTTCCGCAATCCAGACAAGGTTTTAAAAGGTAGTTTAGCAATTGAGTTGTTCGCCATCCATG
>JBLFXB010000094.1:0-7492 GCA_047611925.1 Polaribacter sp. | reverse complement strand
AGGTTATTGGCATTCAATGTAAGTGTCATTCGATCATTTAAAAAGTCTTTACTCATTCCTAAATTAAACCAGGCAATACTTTCTGTATAGGTTTGTCCACTAGTTCTGGCACCTACATAGTTTACGGTAGATTGTAATGAGAAATCTGTAAATTTCATGGTAGAATTTAATCGTGAGGTCCAAGTATTGTTGTTAGATTCATAGTTTATGTTTTTATAACTTCCTTTTTGGCTGAATCCATAAAAATTAACATCTGCAGATAATCTCCACCATTTATAGGGTGAATAGGTTGATACTAATTCTACACCATACCGATTTTCAGAACCTAAATTTACTGGAATAGTAATGATTACATTGTCTGAGTTTCTGTAGGTAATCATTTCAAAAATATTGGTAGATCTTTGAAAATAGACTGAAGGGTTTATGGTAAAACCATTCCATCTTTTCAACATGCCAATTTCAAAAGAGTTGGTGTACATTGGATTTAAATCTGGATTTCCGTAACGGATGTTGTTTTTATCTGCAACTCCACCAAAAGGGTTCAATTGCCAAAAACGAGGTCTTCTAATACGTTTGCTATAACTTAATTGTAAACTATTAGAATCAGAAAAATTATACGTTAAATGTACTGTTGGAAATAGGTCTGTATATTTCTTATGGTTAAAAAACACATTCTTTCTATCGGTACTTTTTGTGTCAGAATGCTCCATTCTTAACCCTAGAGAATATTGAAATTTTTTCTCTCTATTTCCATATTGTAAATATGCACCATAGATTTTTTCATCATAGTGTAAAAGATTGTCTAAGCTATCTACTAAAACGGCGTTATTCCAAACTTTATAATCACTATTGATACGTCTAATCTCTCCTTTAATTCCCATTTCTAAACGAGATTTCTTGAATATAGGCAACACATAATCCGATTGAAATAATAGGTCTTTACTGCTTTCTATATCTCTACTTTTTAAGCTGTTCTCAGCTGTAATTGTAGGAAATGTTTGTTTTTCGGTAATGCTTTCATTTTCATCATCATTCCAAAACTCATATTGAATATTAGCAGTAAATTTCTTGCCAGGTTTTTCAAATGTTTTTACATAATTAACTTCTATTTGATTCGATTTTTGCGGCTCTATATAGTTGTTTGTAGAGATTACTGTACGTTCCGTTTGGTCATTACTATTCAAAAAATCATACGAATAATCGGTCGTATGGTTGCTGTTATTGTTTCTTAAATAATAACTAAATGTCAACGTATTTTTCTCATTGATGTAATAATCTCCACCAAGATATACATTGGTCATTTTATAATTTCTTTCTATCTCAACATGCTGTTTGGTAGCAGAAATACTATTTTGATTGTCTGTATTTGTCTGAAAATAATCTAAGGTTCCTGGCAATCTCATATTGGTGTGACTCAAATTTGAAAAAACATTAATTTTTTCTGTTTTATAATTCACATTGTAGTTTAAAGCATTGTTTAT
This sequence comes from Polaribacter sp., assembly GCA_047611925.1. Taxonomy (GTDB): domain Bacteria; phylum Bacteroidota; class Bacteroidia; order Flavobacteriales; family Flavobacteriaceae; genus Polaribacter. Next base: position 6,011 of record JBLFXB010000094.1, on the reverse strand, counting down.
AGGACTTCCTGTAGTAACTTGAACAGAGCTGCTAAACCCACCTTTCTTATTTCTTTTTAAAATCACATTGATAATACCCGCGGTTCCTTCTGCACCATATTTTGAAGAGGGATTTGTTGATACTTCTACTTTTTCAATATTCTCAGCAGGAATTTGCTCCAAACCATTATTACTAGTCAATACAGAAGGTTTTCCATTAATTAAAATCTGAACATTACCATTTCCTCTTAAGCTTACACCCCCAGTAGCATCTACAGTTACAGAAGGCACATTATTTAAAATATCGTTTACAGAACCTCCTTTTGAGATTAAGTCTTTACCAACATTAAACACTTTTTTATCCAACTTATATTCCACAGTAGATTTTTCAGCAGTGATTTCAATCGTATTTAGCTGTGCAGCTTCCTCAGTTAACTTGAAGCTTCCTAATTGTTGACTTTCTGTATAATTCTTAGCAGGTAATTCAACTGATTTATACCCAATAAACTCAAGTCTTACACTATATGAACCTTCAGTTGTTTTAAGGTTAAATTCGCCTTTCTCGTCTGTACTAACTCCAGTAACTATGGTGTTTGATTTTAATAGAATTGCCGTAGCAAATTCTAAAGGTGTGTTTGTTGTATTATCTACAATAGTCCCTTTTATAGAAATTTTTTGTGAAGACTGAGCAACTAGATTGAAACTAATGCTTAATAGGAAAAATAAGATGATTTTTTTCATGATAGTATAAATGGGAGTTGGTTATTGGTGTTTTTTTAATAAAGTGATCATTTTTATATTCTTTTTCATTTTTGCATGGTACATCGGATATTCATCACTTCGAACAGCTAAATCTACATCAGCACCATTTTCTAATAGAATTTTAGCGATTTGGTAGTTGCTGTTTTTTACGGCAGAAATTAATGCTGTTCCTTCACCACTAATGGCTTTATTAACTGAAGCTTTCTTTTTAATTAAGTAGGTAACAATATTTAAATGACCATTAGCAGAAGCAGCCATTAAAGGACTCTCATCACCAGAAGCATGAAATTCAACACTAGCATTTGCAGCAATTAATAACTTTACTATTTGTAAAGAGCCATTTCTAGAAGCAGCAACTAAAGCTGTTCTAGGTTCGCCTGATCTGTAGATACAATTTGGTTTTACCGTTTTTAGGAGATGAGCTACTTGGCCAATATTTTTTGACTTGCTTGCTACTAATAAGCTTTTACACGATGCTTTTTGTGCTTGTATAGAAAAGCTACCTATTATTAATGCTACTGATACTAATATTATTTTATTCATTTTTAGTTGTTTTTTAATTCTGGCACAAAAGTGTGTGATTATTGAAAGCGAAAAAAGGATAGATGATAAACAGCAGTGTTTTACCCTTGTTTATAGCGAAATTAGGGGTGAATAATATTCGTCATCAAAAACAGCATATTTGTCTATATAACAGGCAATTTTGTCGATAGCTTACCTAAACAGGTATAGTTTGTTTACTTTTATGGTCTATTATACAATTATGAGTTATCTAAGAAACTTTACAGAGTCACTACAACAAAAGAAGACACTACTACATGTTATATTTTGGTTGATAATGCTATTATTAGTAATACCAAAAAATATAATAGAAGGGGAACACACTTTTTTTAGTGCATTTATATTAAATATTTGTTTTTTAATTCCTGAAATGTTAGCAAGCTATTTTGTGGCTTATGTTATTATTGATAAATATTTATCAAAAAAAAAATATATTATTTCATTGTTTTTATTGCTTGTGGGAACTTATTTTTTTACCGCACTCGGAAGATTTTTTATTGTATATGTAGGTGAGCCAATTGTTAGGACACCCCCATTTGAGCAAGAAACAATAATTGAAATATTAACAGATATAAGATATTTATTGTTGTTTTACTTACCAACAGTTTATTCGACTGTTTTTATATTTCTTTCTGTAAAATTTTTCATGAATTTTAAGGAGATTAAGGAAAAAGAATTACAGTCTAGAACAGAAAAAGTGGCATCAGAGCTAAAAACATTGAAGGCTCAATTAAATCCTCATTTTCTGTTTAATACGTTGAATAATATTTATGTACTATCATTAGATAACTCCCCAAAAACGCCAAAATCGATTGAGAAACTATCTAAAATATTAGATCATGTTTTGTACCGCTGTAATACTAAATACGTTTCTTTATCATCTGAAATAGAGTTGTTAGAAAATTATATTGAATTGGAGAAATTAAGGTATGATGATCGCTTACAAATCAACTTTAACAATCATATTGAACAAGATGGCGAGATTGCTCCCTTAATATTATTATCTCTAGTAGAAAATGCTTTTAATCATGGAGCAGGAGAGGATAGTGGTTCACCCAAAATAACGATCGATTTATACAATACTAATGCACAATTTAAGTTTGTAATTTCTAACACGGTTGCTACAAAAACTGATCGAATAGAAAGAACACCAATTGGTCTGAAAAACATAAAAAAACAATTAGATTTGATTTATCCTAATCGGTTTGAATTGCATATTGAGAACAGTCAAAAAGAATTTATGGTGACCATTAAAATAAATAACAACTAGATTTTATGAAAGTTCGCTGTTTAATAGTTGATGATGAGCCTTTGGCAATTCGATTGATAGAAAAACATATCTCTCAAATTGATTCATTAGAAGTTGTTGCGACTTGTAATAGCGCTTTAAAAGCGTTTGAAATACTGAACACACAGGAGATTGACTTGATGTTTTTAGATATTAAAATGCCACATTTAACTGGAATCGATTTTCTTAAAACATTGAAAAATCCACCCAAAACAATATTTACGACAGCTTATAGAGATTATGCATTAGAAAGTTATGAATTAGAAACGGTAGATTATTTATTAAAACCTGTCACTTTTGAACGTTTTGTAAAGGCAATAGACAAGTTTTTTAGACAAAGCACTAATACAGTTGCACCTGTACAAAGTGGAACCGTTGTTACGGATTATATACTAGTAAAGTCAGGAAGTAAACATCATAAAGTAAACTTAGAAGACATTGTATATATTGAAAGTTTAAAAGATTATATTAAAATTCACTTAGAAAATGATACTTCGATCATTTCGAAATACAAGCTAGGAGAAATGGAGCAAGAATTATCTGCCTATCAGTTTTTAAGAATTCACCGTTCTTACATTATCAATACTTCGAAAATTACTGCATTCTCTTCACATGATATAGATGTGAATACCCAAGAAATTCCTATTGGAGCTAGCTATAAAGAAGGAGTAATCCTTTATCTAGAGGAGATTAAAAGATCTTAATATTTTATTCATTCTATTTTTTTTAATTAATTTTAATATAGTTAACTACGTAGTTGGCTATGTATGTTGTATGTTTGCCATTCAATAGAGAATAGAATGGAAGATTTTATAAAAGACTTAGGCTATAAAGCTTTAGATACAAGATTTAAGAGAATAAGTGATAGAATGGGTCAAGACATTAGAAAGGTCTACAAAAAATTTGACATTGATGTTGAGCCTAATTGGTATTTGGTATTTATGATTTTAAAAGAACATCAAAAATTATCTATAGCAGAAATTGCAGAAAAATTGAACTATGCACATCCTTCTGTGGTGGTTATCGTACAAAAGATGAAAGCGAAAGAATATGTTATTACAGAGAGTGATCTTATAGACAAACGAAAACAACTGATTTCTTTAACAGAGAAATCGGTGCTTTTATTACCAAAATTAGAAAAGCTATGGCACAGTTGTGAGCGCAGCATATTAGCAATACTCGAAGAAGACCTCTCCATTTTAACCTCTTTAGATAACATTGACCGAGCATTAAAAACAACCTCTTTTCACGAACGATTTACAACTGAATATTCAAAATATAAATTATAAGACATGAGAAATATAGTAATGGTCCTTTTAGTATTTTTTACAGCAACATACACGTTTGCTACAGACACAAAAATTATTGTTAGAGTTAAAGCAAAAGACGCAAAATTTATAGGTTCATCGCTTGGTGGGGCTTATATAATTATAAGAAACTCTTTAAATAAACAAGTATTAGCTGAGGGAAAAACCATTGGTTCAACGGGGAATACAAATTTGATTATGAGAACTCCAATTGTAAGAGGGAATTCTATTGTAGATGTTAATACAGCTAAGTTTTTTGCAACTATAGATATAGACGAGCCAACTTTTGTTACCATTGAAGTGCTTTCTCCAATCAACAATAAACAAGCGAGTGCAAAAATTACAACTCAGTTGTGGATGATTCCTGGTAAACATATTTTGGGTGACGGAATCATAGTAGAAGTTCCTGGTTTTATTATAGATATTTTAAAACCAAGAACACATCATTATATCGCTTTAAAATCAATTATAAACAAACCTTTTAACATTCAAGTAAACATTGTAATGATGTGTGGTTGTACAATTAATAAAGATGGATTGTGGGATTCTGAAAAGATGGAAGTAAAAGGAATTTTGAAAAGAAACGATACATTCTTTAAAGAAGTACCATTGAATTGGGTTTCTACCAATTTGTTTGATGGAAATACAACGATGCAGTTACCGGGTAATTATGAGCTAATTGTATACGCATACAACTCTAAAACAGGCAATACTGGCGTAGATAAAGTAAATTATGTACTATATTAATTATGAATGATGCATATTAGTGTAACTGTATGGGTACATTTGTTTCTCAATAATAAACAGTATGAATAGATATAAAATCACGTTTTTAGTAATCATTTTTTGTTCTTTTATTGGGCAAGCCCAAAGTAAAATATACCAACAAAAAAAGTCAGATAAAATAGCAAAAGGTTCGGTTTTTACTAAGATTATCAATAAAAAATTTCCAGCAACAATTTTGTATGAAGACAAAGATGTAATTGCTTTTATTCCTAATAGATTACAAGCAAAAGTGCATGTGTTAATTGTACCTAAGAAAGAAATTCCAACAATAAATGATATTAACGATAAGGATGCGATTGTATTAGGGAAACTATTTTTAGTAGCAAAAAAGCTAGCAAAAGAAAAGGGAATTGCAGAAACAGGTTACAGATTAATCATGAATATAAATGAAGATGCAGGGCAGTCGGTTTTTCATCTACACATGCATTTGTTAGGTGGTGAAAAACTTGGACCAATGATGAAGCAGTCTAAAAACTAATTTATACAAATGAATTCGATACAATATTACTTGGTAGATGTGTTTACTGACACCAAATACGGAGGCAATCAATTGGCTGTTTTTGTGGATTATGAAAATAAGGTTTTGGATACTGAGATGCTTGCGATTGCGAGAGAATTGAATTTTTCTGAAATTACTTTTATAAAAAATAATTTCAATGATGAAAAATTTGAAGTCCGAGTTTTTACTCCAGAATACGAAGTGCCATTTGCAGGTCATCCTTCTTTAGGAACGGCTTTTGTCATATCAAAATATTTAATTTCGAAACCCAAGAAACAAATTACGTTGGCATTAAAGTATGCAGATATTCAAATTCAGTTAAACGATTTGAAAGTATTAGAAAACTGCAAGTTTAAAATGAAACAAGCACAGCCTATTTTTTATAAAACCTATAACCATAAAGAAATTGCAACAGCTTTAGATTTAGATAGTGCTTTTTTTGATACATCAAAAGTAATAGAAGAAGTAACAACTGGGTTACCTTATATTATTGTTCCTTTTGTAAGTATAGAAGCTATTAATTCAATTGCATTAAAAGCAGCTGCTTTTGAAGATTTTCTATTGGAAAATAAGCTGCATAAAACAAATAATCCATCTGGGTTATCAACCTCTTTCTTTTTTGTTACCCAAGAAACTATAGCTAGTGACAGTGATTTTTATGCTAGAATGTTTTGCTTAGAACAAGGAGAAATCATGGAAGATGCTGCTACAGGAAGTGCCAATGGTTGTTTTTTAGCTTATTTATTAAAACATCAATCAAAAACAATAGAAGCCACAGTAGAACAAGGCTTTAAAATGGGACGGAAATCTCACCTTTATTTGAATGGAA
>JBLFXB010000093.1:0-7709 GCA_047611925.1 Polaribacter sp. | reverse complement strand
TGAGGTTTCTATTGCATTGTCAAATAAATCTGATAAGCTAATATTAGCTTCGTTTGCTTGTTGTGGTAAGATACTCTCTTCTGTTAAACCAGGAACTGAATTTATTTCTAAAAAATGAGGTTCATCGTTTACGAAAATATATTCTGATCTAGAAAAACCACTCATATTTAATATTTTATAGACTCTTTTAGCTGTTTCTCTAACCTTATTGGCAGCAGCTTCGGAGATTCTTGCAGGCGTTATCTCTTCTGATTTCCCTTCGTACTTGGCTTCATAATCAAAGAAGTCATTTTTTGTAGTGATTTCAGTAATTGGCAATACTTTTGTTTCTCCTTTGTATTGTATAACACCAACAGAAACTTCTGTTCCGTCTAAGAAACTTTCAATTAATATTTCTGAATCTTCTTTGTAGGCTTTTTCTATTCCGGTGATAATTTCATCCGCAGTATATGCTTTTGAAATCCCAAAACTAGAACCAGCATTGTTTGGTTTTATAAAACAAGGCAAACCAACGGCATCTATTATTTTTGACGTATCAATTTCATCACCTTTATTCAAGTAAATTGATGTGGCTGTTAGAATTCCGTAATGCTTTACCACACTTAACGTGTCTCTCTTGTTAAATGTTATTGCCATTTGATAAAATGGGGCAGATGTGTGTTTCATTCCAATTAAATCAAAATAGGCAAGAATTTTTCCGTCTTCACCTGGAGTTCCGTGTATAGCATTAAAAACACAATCGAATGTTGTTTTAATTCCGTTTACAATAACTGAAAAGTCGTTTTTATCTATAGGGAACTCATTTTTAGTTTCATTTACGTATACCCATTTCTCTTTTAAAATATGAATTGAATATGGATTGTATTTTGTTCTGTCTAGATGGTTGTGTACTACACTTCCGCTAGTTAAAGAAATAGCTACTTCAGAAGAGTAGCCTCCCATTATGATGGCAATGTTTTTTTTCATTTTAAAATTTTCGAAACTAAAACAAATTTATCAAAATATAAATAGAAAGACTAACGTTTGGTTTTATATCTTTGTCCCCAGTTAAAAAATTGACCATGAGTATATTTCAATTTATTAAAAGTAGATCTTTTTTCATACAGGTTGCAATTGCAATCGTCGCACTTTTTATTCTGATTTTTGGTTTACAGAGGTGGTTTGGTTTTATAACCAATCATGATCAGAAAATAGAAGTTCCAGATTTACATAAAATGGAATTATCTGAAGTAGAAAGCACATTAAAAGAAGTTGATTTACTTTTTGAAGTTATGGATTCTGCAAATTACAATCCTACGTATGTAAACAATTCTGTGATAGAGCAAAGCCCAAAAGCAGGAAGTTTTGTGAAAGAAAAGAGAAAAATATATTTAACAATAAACCCTTCAAAATACAGAGACGAGATTTTACCAGATTTAAATGGTAGAACTAAGAGACAGGCAAGAACTCATTTGTTATCTCTTGGTTTTAGAATAGGAGAGTTTTCTTACATACCAGATATTGGTAAAGATGTTGTAAGAGGGATGAAACATAACGGAGAGAGGGTAAAGCATGGAAAAAAGCTTCCTAGAAATTCTGTAATAGATTTAATTTTAGGAAACGGTAATAGATAAAGAATATGCAGGAAGATCAAAGTACAGATATTGAAAACGAAGAATTATACGAGCATCACAGATTTACTGCAAGTGAAGGACAAGAACCTTTGCGTGTAGATAAATATTTAATGAATTTTGTAGAAAACTCCACTCGTAGTAAAGTGCAGCAAGCAGCAAAAGCAGGAAATGTTTTGGTAAATGATGTTGCTGTAAAATCGAATTATAAAGTAAAGCCTAACGATGTAGTTCGTGTGGTTTTATCACATCCGCCAGCTGAAAACTTACTGGTAGCAGAAGATCTCCCGTTAGATATTATCTATGAAGATGATACTGTAATTGTGGTAAATAAGTCAGCAGGAATGGTAGTGCATCCAGGTCATGGGAATTATTCTGGGACGTTGGTAAACGGATTGATTCATCATATAGAAAACTTACCAACCAATAGCAATGAGCGTCCAGGATTGGTTCATAGAATTGATAAGGACACAAGTGGTTTGTTAGTAGTTGCTAAAACAGAATATGCAATGGCGCATTTGTCAAAGCAGTTTTTTGACCGTACAACAGAACGTTTGTATTACGCATTGGTTTGGGGGCATGTAGATGAGGATGAAGGAACTATTGAAGGAAATGTAGGGCGTAGTTTTAAAAATCGTTTACAGATGGATGTTTTTCCAGAGGGCGATTTTGGAAAACATGCAGTTACGCACTTTAAAGTGTTGGAACGTTTAACCTATGTTACCTTAGTTCAATGTAAATTGGAAACAGGTAGAACACATCAAATTAGAGCACACTTTAAACATATTGGTCATACATTATTTAATGATGAGCGTTATGGTGGAGATGATATTTTAAAAGGGACAACGTTTACAAAATACAAGCAATTTGTTCAAAACTGTTTTAAAACCTTACCAAGACAAGCTTTACATGCTAAAACACTTGGTTTTACGCATCCAGAAACTGGAGAGTTTATGCGTTTTAATACTGAATTACCAGAAGATATTGCTGCTTGTTTAGAAAAATGGAGAACCTATACTGTTAATTCTAAAGACGAGATTTAGTAGTTGTCGTTCTTTTTAGTTAGAATAAAATCATACAGCTTAAGCATTGCTTTTGCTGTGTTTTTTTTTAAAGCATTTTTGAATACTAAGAGAATTATTAATTTTTTTATTGGAGACTTTGCTTCAATATATACTTCTGTTTCTACAGAACACAATGTGTTTGTTATGGGAGTAATTGTATGAAATTGATACAGGATGTCAACAATTGGTGGGCTTTTACTCATTTCTCCGTATACTAATTGTCCGGGTTTACCTTGTTTGGTAATTGTTGTAAAGTTGAGGTGTTTGTCTTTAATAACGCAAATATGCTCGGTGCCAACTCTATTTACTTCGTTATGATTAAACTCGAAGTCAACAACTTCATCAACCCAATGTTTTCTATGTTTAAAGTTAGTAAGGTGTTCTAATAATTGATTCGCTGCAATAGGGAATTGGTTTTCAAGAACAAAAGAGGGTGGTTTATCAAATTCAATTTTTTTAGCTAATTGAAGCGGTTTTAGTTTTAATTCTTTTTTGTCAATAATAGAGTAGAGGTAATTCAGTTCTTTTCCGTCATACCAATTACTTCCAGCATTAAAATTGTACAATTTAGTTTTATAAGAATCAGATAGATGAATGTGATTTGTCAATTCTTTACTTAACAGCACATAATTATCACTATCAACAGAATTTTTCATCAACCTGTGTGCTTCAATTACTTGTGAACCAAAAGGTTTTCTGTTGTTTTGTACATTAATAAATTGCAATGCACCACAATGTGCAATAATTTTTAGTTGTAGTTTTGGTGCAGATGAACAAGCATTACAAGGACAAATTCTATTTTTTTCTAACAATTTTAAATGACTATGAAAAGCCGTAAACATATGTTCTACTTGCGCTAATAATTTTTCTAACGACGGAATTTCATTTTCCTTATAAAAAAATAACGCGTCGCCTTCAATTTCTGCCAATTGTAATTGTTCTGTATTGGCTTCAATCAAAACCTCTAGCAATTCAGAAATAACGTGTTGACTGTGTTCTACTTCAGTTGTTTGAACAAATTGAGTAAACCCAGAAATATCGGGTAAAAAAAGCAAAGATGAATTCATGAATTGTTGGTCGGTTTTATAGTTAAAAACTAACTAAAGCTAATAAAATTTTTTATCCTATTTTTTTTCGGTTGATAAAAAAACAAAACAATTAGAGCTAGTCTTCGGGGTTTTTTATTCTGAAAAGTTACATCAATTTTTTATTTCGCTTTACTTCGGAACCATATTCAGCACAAGTGATGTCTATTCTGAGCTAGCGAGATATTGTTAAAAACAAGATTAAAATCAAACTAAAAAAAGCATCAATTCTCTTTATATCTACATCAATATTAAATTCTTTAAAACTTGAAACTTCTCGTTTCAAATTGTATTTTTACTTCACCAAGAAAAGCAACAATGAAAATCATTATATCTCCAGCAAAATCTTTAGATTTTGAAACGCCAGCGGCAACACATTTATATACACAACCACAATTTTTAGAAGATTCTGTAAAACTGAATAAAAAATTAAAAACCTTGTCTAGAAAGGATATTGTTGAGTTTATGGGGGTTTCTAATGATTTGGGAGCGTTAAATTATGAACGCAATCAAAATTGGAGTTTGCCTTTTACAACTGAAAATGCCAAACAAGCGATTTTTGCTTTTACAGGAGCAGTTTTTAAAGGAATTGATGTGACTACTTTACAAGAAGATAAAATTCCGTTATTACAAGATCGTTTGCGCATATTATCAGGTTTGTATGGATTGCTAAAACCATTAGATTTAATACAGGCGTACCGTTTAGAAATGGGGAAAAAACTAAAAGTTGGTAAAACGGAGAATTTATATGCGTTTTGGGGAGATAAAATTGCAGACACTTTAAATGCAGAATTAGCTAACGACGAATTGTTAGTGAATTTAGCAAGCACAGAATACTTTAAAGCTGTCAATAAAAAAGTTTTAAAAGTACCTATGATTACCCCAGTATTCAAAGACTTTAAAAATGGGGAGTATAAGATCGTTATGACCTTTGCTAAAAAAGCACGGGGATTGATGGTGAGATATATCCTAGATCATAACATCACAACAAAAGAAGGTTTGATGGGGTTTAATACGGATGGTTATGGATTTACTGAACACCTGTCATCAGAAACCGAATTGGTCTTTACTCGTTAGAATAGATGCTTATGCCTAGATTGGCATACTTTGCAATTGCTTATGGTGTTTGGTAGGGAAGTATTGTATTTACAAGTTCACAAGATTTCTTATGGTTGTTTTTAGTTGTATGCAACTTAGCTGTAAATAGCTCCAAATAATAGTTGATTTTTAATTAGTTAAATTCCCAAGAAATATTTCTTGGGAATTAACTAAAATTAATATCCGATACAGCTATTTCAAAATAACGGTATCTTGTATAAAGTTATTATTTAGTCTTAAATGGTAAATAAGGACTTTTTATCCAATTAACGAAACTAGAAATAATACTGTAGAAGAATTTATATATTGCTAAAACAACATAAAGCTTAGCTAAAACTGCAGCTACACCAACATATTCCCAAGCAACAGACATTAAGCCATCCCAGCTCCAAGCACTACCGGAAGCCATTGTGGGGTCCCAATTAGTCCAATCTTTAGCTAAAATATCTCCAATAAACTGAAGGTTTAAAAGATTCGCCAATTCAGCCGTAGCTGCCATTGGTAAAGCATAAGCATAATCTATGTTCGCAATCCATTCTGTAGCAAAATCCCCTGAAACATTCATTGAAGTAGCCCATGATAATGTCATGGCAAAAGCACCAAATAAGGCTACAATCGCAGCAACATGCCCTAATACTTTAATATTAGCAATTGCTAAGTCTTTAAAAATAAAATCAATTATCCCGCTTTTCGACGATGCCAAGCTGTCTCCAGCTGATCTTATAACCTGAGAAATAGGAAATGCAGCATATACCCAAATAAGCATAGAAAGAATATTTGCTAAAATATCTAATTTCTCTCCCATCCCGTCAGACCATATAGGTGAAAGAATCACCATTAGTGATGCTAACAAAACCACAAGGGCAGACACTCTGTAAAATTTACCTACCCAATTTGGGATATTTCCTTCTGATTCTTGAACCCAAGAATTAAAAGTGTTTCCTGGTAATTTTGAATTGATCATTTGAGGTAGATCAAGTAATTTGTTTAAAATTTTTTTCATTTTAAAGAATATTTATTGATTAGTACTTCAATATTACAAATAATTAGTTAATTAACAATGAGTTAGTGTTTTTGTGACTGCGTTATCATATAAACAAACTACATCTTAAAATATTATCATATCCTCGTTTTATTAACATATTTAGTAGCTTAGTCTTATTTCGAAACTAATAAAAATTAAGGGTTTTATGTTAATAACTTGTTAAAACTAAAATTTATAAAAAACAGGTTTTAATGGTTTTTGGATGTTTTATGCATCGATTTTAAACTTTTAAGGAAGCATGAATGAGTTAGAAATCAGTGTTTTTTGAAGAATATTCGAATTAAAATGGAGTAATAAATTCAATATTATAGTTTATTTAGCGATTTTTATATCTAAAAATTAGCCAAATCAACTATAATATTCAAAGCTCTTTCTTTGCCTAACCAACCTTTTAAACGTTATAGCTTAGTTCTAACAGTTCGCCAAGCCAACTGTAATAGCCAATCCACCTTCAGAAGTCTCTTTATATTTTCGATTCATATCTTTTGCAGTTTCCCACATGATGTCATTTACTTTATCTAACGGTATTGTATCAACTACTTCTACTGATTCTTTTGTAAAGATATCAGATTTATAGAAATCACAATGTAGTGGATTATTTTTACTTGGCGTTAATTTTACTTTACCACTTTTTTCCTTGAAGGTAAGTATAGCGCAATATGGTTTGTATTTTGGTGATATAGGAAAAAGAGATTTATAAATTCTTAATGTTTTTTCAATGTCTTTGTCCGTTTTAAGTATTCAAATTGATTGAGATTTTAAAGAACAAGCTTCATTACATTTTCCATAATCTGTTTGTCCTTTTTCCCAATAAGTTTTAAAATCAACATCTCTTAAATTACTTTTATTAATTTTTAATGCAAATTTTGTTTCATTGTCTTCAAAAGTGTCTTGAAAAAAATCACAAGGTATTGCATTAATTATTTTGTTAAATGTTATATTTTCAATGTTGTGGTTTTAAATTATAGCTAACTTTAATGATATGAGTTGTTTCAATTACGTATATCAGCAGTTAGCGAAGTTATTTAAAAAGGAGTTTAGAAATATTCTAAAAAGGGCAGATTCACTAGGTATAAATACCTGTTTTTGGTACATTAATTCTCTTTATATCTTCATGAATATTAAATTTCTAAAAATTTGAAAGTGTTGGTTTCTAAATTGTATTTTTACTTTATTAAGAAAACAAGTCCATGAAAATCATTATATCTCCAGCAAAGTCCTTAGATTTTGAAACGCCAGTAGCAACCAATTTATATACACAACCACAATTTTTAGAAGATTCTGTAAAACTGAATAAGAAATTAAAAACTTTATCTAGAAAAAAGATTGGGGATTTTATGAGTATTTCTAAAGACTTGGCAGAATTAAATTATGAGCGTAACCAAAATTGGAGTTTCCCATTTACACCAGAGAATGCTAAACAAGCAATTTTTGCTTTTACAGGAGAAGTTTTTCGTGGAATTGATGTAACTACGTTAGAAGAAGAGAAACTACCCATATTGCAAGATCGTTTGCGCATTCTTTCTGGGTTGTATGGTTTGTTAAAACCACTAGATTTAATACAAGCGTACCGGTTAGAAATGGGTAAAAAGCTAAAGGTTGGTAAAACTGAAAACTTATATAAGTTTTGGGGCGATAAAATTGCAGATATTTTAAACGCTGAATTAGCAGATGATGAATTGTTTGTGAATTTGGCAAGTTCAGAATATTTTAAAGCGGTGAATCAAAAAGTATTAAAAGTACCGATGATTACACCGGTATTTAAAGATTTTAAAAATGGTGAATATAAAACCATTATGACCTTTGC
>JBLFXB010000092.1:0-8007 GCA_047611925.1 Polaribacter sp. | reverse complement strand
GTCGGAATAATAGCGTGGTGATCTGTTACTTTTTGATCATCAAAAACACGTTTCGATTTCTTTATTTTTGTTCCTAATAATGGCTGTGTTAATTTACTGTAATTGGTTAGTTTACTTAATATTCCTGCAATTTTAGGATATACATCATTCGGTAAAAAAGAAGTATCTACTCTTGGGTAGGTAACGACTTTCATTTCGTACAACTTCTGCACCATTTTTAAGGTTTCATCCGCAGAAAAACCAAACTTATTATTACAATACACTTGCAATCCTGTTAAGTCAAAGAGTTTTGGTGCATATTCTTTTCCTTTTTTCTTCGAAACAGAAACAATTTCAAAATCAGATTCTTTTACTTTATTTGCTAGAACTTCACCATCTTCTTTCTTTAGAAATCGACCATCTTCGTAATTGAAATTTGTGTTTCTATACGTCGTTTGTAATTCCCAATAAGGATGTGGTTTAAAATTTTCAATTTCTTTAAAACGATTTACTAACATCGCTAGAGTAGGAGTTTGTACTCTTCCAACAGACAATACTTGTTTAAATCCGCCGAATTTAACGGTGTATAAACGCGTTGCATTCAATCCCAACAACCAATCTCCAATAGCTCTAGAAAAACCTGCATAATACAAGTTATCATACTTTTCTGAAGGTTGTAGATTCTTAAAACCTTCTTTAATCGCTTCTTCTGTAAGTGAAGAAATCCATAAACGTTGTACTTCTCCTTTGTAATTACATTGATTGATGACCCAACGCTGAATCAATTCTCCTTCTTGACCAGCATCCCCACAATTGATTACAACCGTTGCTTTGTCGAATAATGATTTTACAATATTGAATTGTTTTTGAATTCCGTCATTGCTCGTAACTTTGGTTTCGAACTTTTCTGGAAGCATCGGTAAATTGTTCAAATCCCAGCTTTTCCAATGCTGTTTGTAGTCTTTAGGTTCTAATAACGTACATAAATGACCGAACGTGTAGGTAACGGCATAGCCATTTCCTTCATAATATCCATCTCGTTTGGTATTGGCTCCCAGAATAGTAGCAATCTCTCTTGCAACACTAGGTTTCTCAGCAATACATACTTTCATTTATTCGATTTAAGATGTTCGAAAATAATAAATTATTTGGAAATAAAACCGGTGTTTGGGTTTTAAAATATAGATTGTTGTGTTGCTGTAGTAAATGCTTCTAAAAACTGCATTCCTCTATAAGAATTCCCTTTGGCATTTAGTTTTGGACTCCAAACGGTAATGACATATTGGTTTGGGTGAATTGCTACAATTCCGCCGCCAACACCACTTTTGCCTGCTAAGCCTACTTTAAAAGCAAATTCTCCAGATTCATCATAGAAACCGCAGGTTTGCATTAAGGCATTTATTCGTTTAGATTGACTCTTTGTTAAAATTTGAGTATTGTTATGTACTGTTTTACCATTGTTTGCTAAGAATGAAAACTGCTCCGACAGCTGTTCGCAGGTAGATTCTAAAGAGCAAATATCAAAATAGAAATCCAAAACTTTATCTGGTTCATTTTCAATGTTTCCAAAAGATTTAATGAAATTACACAAAGCCACATTACGATACCCAACAGATTTTTCTGAAGCAGCAATTTTGGCTGAATAATTGATGCCTTTATTGGCGGATAAACTTCTAATAAATGCCAATAAATCTTCTTTTGGGTTTTCTAAACTGGTAATAAGAATGTCAGCTATAACAATAGCTCCAGCATTGATAAAAGGATTTCTTGGAATTCCGTTGTCACTTTCTAACTGCACCAAAGAATTGAATCCTGTACCAGAAGGCTCTACACCCAATCGTGACCATAAATCTTCTCCGAGTAATTTATATGCCAACGCCAATGAGAATACTTTTGCAATACTTTGAATAGAAAAGGTGTTTTGAAAATCACCAATTCCAAATTGTTTAGAATTTATAGTTGAAATATAAACGCCAAAATTTTCAGAATTCACCTTTGCCAATTCAGGAATGTAAGAAGCTTTTTCTCCTTTGTTTTCTTTAGTGTTTAGTTGCTCAAAGATTTCTGTAATGAGTTCTTTGTATTTCATTCTTTAATTAAGTTTTGAAGTTGAAAAATAGTGAAATTATTGGAGAATTGAGATTTCATTAACGATTATAGTATGCATCGTCTCTATAAGACACGAACAGATATAATGTCATCACTTATTGTTATAGCTCGTTTTTCATTCGCTATCATTCTGGCTACTATTCCGTAATATATTCGTTTCGTGTATTATATCCCATTAACTGAGTTGATATAATAATCAATTTGGCTAAATGCTCTCTTTGATCAGTTTCAATAAGTTCATATCCGAATTTGGTTTTTAATACGTTTAATTTAATAACTAACATTAACAAAAAAGACATCTAACTTTCTTGTTCAAAAATAATACTTCTTTCTGTATCTTTCTTATATATGTTCTTAGGAATAATCTCTCTGTTCGCAGTTGAACAATAGTTTTTACTATTTGGGTTTAGAACATATTCGAGTTGATACTCAATCATTTTTTCAAAAGGAATAAGGAAATTCTTCGTCTCGCATTGCTCTATATCACCTTCTTTAAGTAAGTTTAAGACAGTGTATACTGATTCAATAGTACTAAGACAAAGAGATTCTGGCTGCTGCTTGATAATAAATTTTGATTTTATTTTATTATCAAAACTCACTCTTTTTAGTTTTTGTAAGTTTTTACTTAGTTTAAGCATTTTACGGGCGCAAGGCCATGTTCCATCGAGAATGAAGATGTGAGGATTATTACCCATAAAAAAATTTATTTCTGAACTTTTTCTTATCGAGAAATTGAAATTATCTTTTCCCGGATAAAGTAAGAAAGAACAACTTTTTTCTTTAGTCAGTATTTCATTTACACGATTATTATTGGTGAAATCGACACCAACTATAATTTCTGAATTATCAAGTTGAAGATTAGTAATATGTCCCGTTCCGCTTTTTTCTTTTTTATACTCCTTAGGGTGCATAAGAATAATAAAACGAGTCTTGGTTTGGAAAGGATTGATGTGTTTACAAATACATGTGCTTGAGGCCCTCATGCATTTGTAACATTTGATTCTTGGGTTTTTTATTTCTACTTGCAAAGTGAATATCTCTTTATTTTTCTAATTGGCTATAAATTAAATGAATATGAGTTGTTTTAATTACTTATATCAAGAGTTAGCAAAGTTATCTAAAAATCATTTTAGAATCAAGATGAAACTATAAGTATCTTATAAACAAAAACCTCTGTCACTTCGAGTGAGTTTCGTTTTCACTAGAAAAAACAAATTTGTATCGAGAAGCTAATGTTATCAATACAAATTTCTTTCTGTTTTACAGATTTACAGTCTAAATCTGGATTTCTGCCTCAGTAGGAATGACAAACGTGATTTTATGAATTCAAATACGTTTTTAATTCTTCATAAGTTTTAATCTTTTGAAACTTTTTCTCTTTACCCATCACAGCTTCAATTTGAGAAGGAATCGCTACTTTTACGTCTAATGTTTCTTCAACTACATCTAAAAATTTTACAGGATGTGCCGTTTCTAAAAAGACACACTGTGCGTTAGGATTTTCTCTTAAATACTCTTTACAACCTAAATATCCAACAGCTCCGTGAGGGTCTGGAACATAGTTAGAAGTAGCATAGATCTCTTTCATGGCTTCTCTAGTTGCAGCATCAGAATAGGAAAATGAAGAAAAATTCTTTTTTAGTTCTTCTATGTTATTGTTAAACAATTCTTGAATTCTGATAAAATTACTTGGGTTTCCAACATCCATCGCATTAGAAATCGTTGCTTTAGAAGGTTTCGGAGTGTACACACCGTCTTTTAAATAGTTTAAAACAGTATCATTCACATTGGTAGCCGCTATAAAGTGCTTGATTGGTAAGCCTAATTTTTGTGCCATGATTCCTGCACAAATATTTCCGAAATTCCCACTAGGAACCGAAAAAACCAACTCTTTTTGTTTGTTTTTTAATTGTTTGTAGGCAAAGAAAAAATAAAACATTTGTGGCAACCAACGCGCAATATTAATTGAATTGGCAGATGTCAATGTTCTTTTAATGTCTTTATCTAGAAAGGCATTTTTCACCATGTCTTGACAATCGTCAAAAACCCCGTCTACTTTTAAAGCGGTAATATTTTGTCCAAGCGTTGTTAGTTGTTTTTCTTGAATATCACTCACTTTTCCATCAGGATATAAAATAACAACATCTACACCTTTTACATTTAGAAAACCGTTTGCTACAGCGCCACCAGTATCTCCAGACGTAGCAACCAATACTGTTTGCTCTCTGTTTTCTTTGTTAAATTCGCCCAAACAACGCGCCATAAAACGGGCGCCAACATCTTTAAAAGCCATGGTTGGACCATGAAATAGTTCTAATGTTGAAATGTTCTCAGTGATAGGAACCACTGGGAAATCAAAATTAATGGTTTCTTTGATGATCTCTTTTAGTTTCTTTTCTGGAATTTCATCACCCACAAATTGCTTGATGACTTCAAAAGCAATCTCTTCATGAGAGAAATACTCAATATTCTTAAAGAAACCCGCAGGTAATGGAGTGATATGTTCTGGAAAGTACAAACCTTTGTCTGGTGCCAATCCGTTGATAACTGCTTCTTTAAAAGAAGCCTTTGGTGCTTTATGATGTAAACTATAGTAGTTCATTTTGATTGTCTTTTAATTTGTTCTCGATACTATTTTTTTCATTCTTCAAAAATCACTCGAACTGACAAATTCTATGTCACATCGAAATGTTTTGTTTTTATTTGTCTGGTCGAGCGCAGTCGAGACCTAAACCTCTCAACTGCGTTCGTAATGACGTTTTATAATACTTTTATTCCGTTTGCATTGACTTTTGATACATGTACATCAAAATCTATTGCGATATTATTATATACTGAAGCCATTGCTTGGCCTACTTTTTCTGCGGTTTCTTTTCCTTTGCTCAGCGCGAAAATTGATGGACCAGAACCTGAAATTCCACTTCCTAAAGCTCCTGCTTCTAATGCTGCTTTTTTTGCTTTTTCAAACTCAGGAATTAAAATAGAACGATACGGTTCTACAATATCGTCATGTAGAGAGCGTCCAATTAATTCGTAGTCGTCTGTATGTAAACCACTTATTAATCCGCCTAAATTCCCTAATTGTGTTACTGTTTGTTTTAAACTCACAGTTTGCTTTAATACAGAACGTGCATCTGAAGTTTTTACTTCAATCTGCGGATGAACCACTGTTGCGTATAATTCTTTTGGCGCCTCAATTTTGATAATATCCAACGGATTGTAACTACGTATCAACGTAAATCCACCTAAAAGGGCAGGAGCAACGTTGTCAGCATGTGCTGTTCCGCTTGCTAACTTTTCTCCTTCCATTGCAAAAGGAACCAATTCCTTTAAAGTAAAAGGTTCTCCGAGTAATTTATTCACTCCAAATACTGCACCAGCAGAACTTGCTGCGCTGCTTCCAATTCCACTACCAGGCTTGATGTTCTTATAGATTTCTATTTCGAAACCTGCATCAGAATTCAATTGTTTTAATAATGCTAGAACCGCAACGCCAGCGACATTTTTCTCTGTTTCTAATGGCAATTCTTGCCCGATTATTTTGGTGATTCTCACACCTTTTTCATCGATTTTTCTGATAACCATTTCATCACCAACGGTGTCTAAACATAGTCCGAGAACGTCAAATCCACAGGAAACATTAGCGATGGTTGCCGGAGCAAAAAGTTTTATTTCTTTCATAGTTTAACGATTTCCGATTCTAATTACGTCTGCGAATATTCCGGATGCCGTAACATCTGCACCAGCACCAGCGCCTTTTATTAGTAAAGGTTGCACAGGATATCTGTCTGTAAAAAACAATACGATATTATCACTTCCTTCTAAATTGTAAAAAGGATGATCAGCAGGAATGTGTTGCAAGCCAACTTTCGCTTTTCCGTTTACAAATTCGGCCACATATTTTAACTTGCAGTTTTTATCAGCAGCTTGTTTATAGATCTCTTGAAAGTGTTGTTCAAATTCTGTTAAACTGGCATAAAATTCATCATTTTTAGATGTTTCTAAGCTTTTTTGAGGCAAAAACGAGTCATTTTCAATATCTGATAATTCTAATTCATATCCGCTTTCTCTCGCTAAAATTAAAATCTTACGAGCAACATCAACTCCGCTTAAATCAATCTTTGGATCTGGCTCCGTATATCCTTCGTTTTGTGCGGATTTTACAATTGCATTAAATGTCGAATTTTCATTAAAATTATTAAATACGTAGTTTAAGCTACCTGATAAAACGGCTTGTATTTTCTGAACTCTATCTCCAGAAGTTATTAAGTTTTTTAGCGTATCAATAATTGGTAACCCTGCACCAACATTGGTTTCGAAAAGGAAAGGAGCATTGTATTTTCTTGATACTCTTTTCAATGTTTTGTAATTCTCAAAATCAGAAGCACAGGCAATCTTGTTACAGGTAACAACACCTATATTTTTACGTAAATACTGCTCGTACATTTCAGAAACTTGCTGATTGGCTGTATTGTCTACAAAAACACTGTTTCGCAGGTTTAATGACACTACTTCTTGATAAAACACATCTAAAGTTGTTACCTCTCCTTGTTGTAAATTCTCTTTCCAATTTTCTAAATCAATTCCTTTTTCATTCACCAACATTTTTCTGGAATTTGCAATTGCAACAACACGAATATTCAGTTTCAAATGCTCTTTTAAATAGTCTGATTGCTTTGCTATTTGTGCTAAAAAACGTTCACCAACATTACCAACACCAGTGACAAACAAGTTTAATTGCTTTAATTTTTCTTCAAAGAATAACTCATGTAAGGTGTTTAGTGCTTTTTTAGCATCACTTTTATGTACAACAGCAGAAATGTTTTTTTCTGAAGCTCCTTGAGCAATTGCTCTGATGTTTACATTGTTATTTCCTAATCCACTAAACATTTTTCCACTTAATCCTTGATGATTCTTCATGTTGTCACCAACCAATGCTAAAATTGCTAAATCAGTTTCAACAATAGCAGGTTTTACTTTGTGTTGATTGATTTCAACGTCAAAAGTTTGATTGATTGCTTCTGTTGCTATTTTTACGTCATCAGCATATATGCCAATACAGATAGAATGTTCAGAAGATGCTTGTGTAATCAATACAATGTTTATGTTTTGAATAGAAAGCGTTCCAAACAACCGCTTTGAAAAACCAGGAATACCAACCATTCCACTTCCTTCTAACGTTAGTAACGCAATATTTTCTATATATGTAATTCCCTTAACAGGTTTGTTTTGTTCTGTTTTTTTTGTGATTAATGTTCCTTCATCACTAGGAGAGAAGGTATTTTTTATGACAATCGGAATTTCTTTTTCTAAGACTGGCTGAATGGTTGGTGGATAAATTACTTTCGCACCAAAATGAGACAACTCCATTGCTTCTTGATAGGAGATGTGTGGAATTGGAAACGCTTGTTTTACCACACTTGGGTTTGCTGTAAACATTCCGCTTACATCTGTCCAAATTTGTAATTCTTTTACTTCTAATGCTGCTGCGTAAATGGCTGCAGAAAAATCAGAACCACCACGTCCTAAGGTTGTTGTTTTACCATCTTCTGTGCTTGCGATAAAACCAGGCAACACAGTTACTTGCTCTTTAGCATTTGAAAAGTAGGTTACACAGTTGGTATTTGTAAGGTTGAAATTTACGTGTGCATTCTGAAAATTTTCACTTGCAATAATCAATTCTCTACTGTCTTTGTAGACAGCATTGATATTGGCTTCTTTGGCTGCTTTAGAAATAATATATGAAGAAAGTAACTCTCCAAAACCAGCAATTCTAGCAAGGGTTTTAGGAGTTAATTCTTGTAGTAAACTACAGCCTTCAAACAAAGTTTCTAAATCATTAAACAATCGTTTTACATAACTAATTACTTCACTTTGATTCGCAACCGGAATTAGTTCTTTAATTACAAGAAGGTGATG
>JBLFXB010000091.1:0-8075 GCA_047611925.1 Polaribacter sp. | reverse complement strand
CGCTAAGTTCCCTCCTATAAGTTGTCCTTTTCCATTTCCTTTTCTATTTTCCTTTACAGAAACCAAGCTATAACTTAATTTTTCTCCAAAGAGTGTTTTCTTAAAAGATGAAATAGTTTCAACAATCACATTAGAATCATCTCCTAAACTTGTTCCCATCATAGCATGAATTGTTTCAAAACCTAGCGTATGAATATGACTATGCAAGGCAGTAATATCTGAATATCCGATCACCCATTTCGGACTCTTTTTAAATTTAGTAAAATCTAATCTATCTAATATCCTTACTGTTCCATAACCACCTCTTGCAGCCCAAATTGCTTTAATATTTGGATTGTCTAATGCTTTCTGAAAATCTTCTGTTCTTTCTTCATCTGTCCCTGCAAAGTGATTCCCTTTAGAAAAAAGGTGCTTTCCGTAAACAACATGTAACCCCCAACTTTCTGCCAGTTCTTTTGCTTTATTCAGAACCTCTTTTCGGTTTGTTAAAATTCCCGCAGGTGCAACAATCGCAATGGTGTCTCCTTTTTGTAGATATGGCGGCTGAATTAATTTCACCTCTTTAACAACCACAGAATCCTTTACTACTAGGGTGTTTTTTATAACTACTGAGTCTTTTTCTACTTGAGCACTGGTAATTATTGACACCATTAATAATGTGAAAAATAATAGTCTAGCTTTCATATTTTGCGTCTTTCTAGTGTTCAAATTCTGTCTTGTTTCTTGGTTTTAGCAATCTAATAATTTAATGATTGTAAATGTATCTATTTTTGACCGCTTAAAAAAATGAGTTTTCGATGCTTTTCCGTACTTTTGTCTTTCAAAAATCAGTCCAAAACTGATAATTCACATTCGCAAAAGAAATACAATGAACACTCCAAAAAGATATACAATTACTGCCGCACTTCCATATACTAACGGACCCGTTCATATTGGGCATTTGGCTGGCGTATATGTTCCTGCAGATATTTACACACGTTATTTACGTCAAAAAGGCAAAGATGTTCTTTTTGTTTGTGGTTCTGATGAACACGGAGTGCCAATTACCATCAAAGCAAAAAAAGAAGGAATTACACCACAACAAGTGGTTGATAAATACAATGAAATTATCAAAACCTCTTTTGCTGACTTTGGAATTTCTTTTGACAATTACTCTAGAACATCTGCAAAGATTCATCACGATACTGCTTCAGATTTCTTTACCAAATTGTATAATGATGGTGAATTTATTGAAGAAGTAACTGAGCAATTGTATGACGCTGAAGCAAATCAATATTTAGCCGATCGTTTCGTAGTTGGAACCTGTCCAAAATGTGGAAATGAAGAAAGTTATGGTGATCAATGTGAAAGCTGTGGTACAACTCATAATGCAACAGATTTAATCAATCCGAAATCTTCAATTACCGGAAATGTTCCTAGCTTAAAAGAAACCAAACACTGGTTTTTACCGTTAGACAAACATGAGGCATTTTTAAAAGAATGGATTTTAGAAGGACATAAAAACGACTGGAAACCAAATGTTTTAGGACAAGTAAAATCTTGGATTGATGATGGCTTAAGACCAAGAGCTGTAACGCGTGATTTAGATTGGGGAATTCCAGTTCCTATTGAAGGAGCAGACGGAAAAGTATTGTACGTTTGGTTTGATGCTCCTATCGGATATATCTCTGCAACTAAAGAATGGGCAGAAAAAAACAACACAGATTGGGAACCATATTGGAAAGATGAAGACACCAAATTGGTGCACTTTATAGGAAAAGACAATATTGTTTTTCACTGTATCATTTTCCCTGCAATGTTAAAAGCGCACGGAGATTATATTTTACCAGAAAATGTTCCTGCGAACGAATTTTTAAATTTAGAAGGAAATAAATTATCAACTTCTAAAAACTGGGCAGTTTGGTTGCATGAATACTTACAGGATTTCCCAGACAAACAAGATGTATTGCGTTATGCATTAACAGCAACTGCACCAGAAACAAAAGACAACGATTTTACTTGGAAAGATTTTCAAGCAAGAAATAACAACGAGTTGGTAGCCATTTTCGGAAATTTCATCAATCGTGTAATTGTATTGACAAATAAATATTATGGCGGTGTAATTCCTGCTGCTGGAGAATTTTCTGAAGTAGATGAAGAAACTTTAGCTGCGTTAAAAGAATTTCCAAATACCATTTCTAGATCTATTGAGCGGTACCGCTTTAGAGAAGCTTCTCAAGAGTTATTAGGCTTAGCGCGTTTAGGTAATAAATACTTGGCAGATGAAGAGCCTTGGAAAGTGGTAAAACTAGATGAAGAACGTGTAAAAACAATTATGAATGTTGCCTTGCAAATTGCAGCAGCATTAGCTGTCTTGTCTGAGCCATTTTTACCTTTTACTTCTGTAAAGTTGAAAAACATGTTAAACATCAGTCAAGAATCTCTTTCTTGGAATGATATATCTACAAAAGAAGTATTGCTTTCTGCTAATCATCAGATTAACAAAGCTGAATTGTTATTTGCTAAAATTGAAGACAACGAAATTGAAGCGCAATTAGAAAAACTACAAGCTACAAAATTAGCTAATGAGCAAGAGAAAAAAGTAGTTGAACCTCAAAAAGAAACGATAGAGTTTGACGACTTTACGAAGTTAGATATGAGGGTTGGAACTATTATTGAAGCTGAAAAAGTAGCAAAAACTAAAAAATTATTAAAATTAAAAGTTGATGTTGGTATTGATGTAAGAACTATTGTTTCTGGAATCGCTGAAAGCTTTAAACCAGAAGATATTATCGGACAACAAGTAACTGTGCTGTGTAATTTAGCGCCAAGAACTTTAAAAGGTGTAGAAAGCCAAGGAATGATTCTAATGACGGATACTCCTGATGGAAAATTAGCTTTTGTTGAACCTTCAGGGAAAGTAAAAAACGGAGAATCTATTTCTTAAAAAAGAAGTATCATTTACTATATTAGCAACCTCATAGTTTTTCTGTGAGGTTTTTACTTTTAATACAATTCCATTCTTATAAAATGCAAGTCTTACACTACATCATACAACAAACACAGCTTTCTGAAAAAGCAATTCAAAACACGCTTGAATTATTAGCAGAAGAGTGCACCATTCCGTTTATTGCTCGTTACAGAAAAGAGCGTACTGGTAATTTAGATGAAGTAGAAATTGGTACCATTGTTACCTATAAAGAAGTATTTGAAACGTTAGAAAAACGTAAAAAAACAATTTTAAAGGCCTTAGAGGAGCAAGGAGTTTTAACAAACGAGATCCAACAAAAAATTACAGCAACTAAAGAATTGACTTCTTTAGAAGACTTGTATTTACCATTTAAGAAAAAACGTAAAACGAAAGCAGAAACCGCTCGTTTAAATGGTTTAGAACCGTTGGCTAAAATGATCATGAGTCAACGTGTAAACAATTTAGAATCTACAGCTTCTAAATATACTTCCAATGAAGTTGAAAGCACAGAAAAGGCATTAGAAGGTGCTCGTTTTATCATTGCCGAGTGGATTAACGAACGCACAGATATTAGAAATAACATTCGAACGCAATTAGAACGTTTTGCTACAATCACGACCAAAGTGATTAAAACAAAAACAGGTGAAGAAAAAGCGCAAAAATTCAAACAATATTTTGATTGGAGTGAATCATTACAACGAATTCCGTCTCATCGTTTATTAGCAATTTTACGAGCTGAAGAAGCAGGTTTTATTCGTGTGAAAATTGAAATAGATTCAGAAAAAACACTTTCTAGAATGGAAGATCGAATCATTCGTTCTCAAAACGAATGCGCTCATCAAATTAAAGAAGCCATTCAAGATTCATACAAACGCTTATTGTATCCCTCATTATCAAATGAAGCATTGTCTATTGCAAAAGAAAAAGCAGATGCTGATGCAATTGCAGTTTTTGCAAACAATTTAAAGCAATTGTTATTAGGTGCTCCTTTAGGCGAAAAAAGCATTTTAGCAATCGATCCTGGTTTTAGAACGGGTTGTAAAGTGGTTTGCTTAAACAAACAAGGTGAATTGGTGCATAATGATGTCATTTACCCGCATGCGCCGCAAAATAAATTTACTGAAGCAAGTAAAAAAGTAAGTGCTTTAACCGATGCTTATAAAATTGAAGCCATTGCTATTGGAAATGGAACTGCCTCAAGAGAAACGGAACAATTGATTCGTAAAATTCAATTTAAAAACGAAATTGAAATCTATGTTGTAAGTGAAGCTGGAGCCTCAATTTATTCGGCTTCTAAAATTGCTAGAGATGAATTTCCAAATTACGACATTACAGTTCGTGGTGCTGTTTCTATTGGACGAAGATTGGCAGATCCTTTGGCAGAATTGGTTAAAATTGAAGCAAAATCAATCGGGGTTGGGCAATATCAACATGATGTAGATCAAACAAAGCTTAAAAAATCATTGGATACGGTTGTAGAAAGTTGCGTGAATACTGTTGGAGTGAACATCAATACGGCAAGTGAATCTTTATTGAGTTATGTTTCTGGAATTGGCCCAAAACTAGCCGAAAATATTGTCAATTATAGAAATGAAAATAGTTCTTTTTCTTCTAGGACTGAGATAAAAAAAGTAGCTCGTTTAGGTGGGAAAGCTTTTGAACAATCTGCTGGTTTTCTGAGAATAAAAAACGCTAAAAACCCGTTAGATGATTCTGCAGTGCATCCAGAAAGTTATGCGTTGATTGCAAAAATGGCAAAGGATTTAAAAACGAATGTGGCAGATTTAATTGGAAACAAAACGCTTTTAAATAAAATAAATCTACAAAATTACATTTCTTCAACTATCGGTTTACCGACTTTACAAGACATTATTCGCGAATTAGAAAAACCAGGTTTAGATCCTAGAGAAAAAGCGAAAGCGTTTACTTTTAACCAAGATTTAAAAACAATTGCTGATGTAAAAGAAGGGCAATTATTACCCGGCATTGTAAATAACATTACGAATTTTGGTTGTTTTGTAGACATAGGAATTAAAGAAAGTGGTCTAATTCATGTTTCAAATTTATCAGATACTTTTGTAAAAGACATCAATGTGATTGTGCAATTAAATCAGCAAATAATCGTGAAAGTATTAGAAGTGGATGTTACTAGGAAAAGAATTCAATTGGCTCTTAAGAAGTAATTTAAAAAAACATTATTCTCAAATAACAAATTGAAAAGGAACTTACTGATTCAGTTTTGTTATTTTATTTCTAACAATTTCTTCCACAGTTTTGTTTTCTATTTTACTCTCTAACCAAGACAAAATATCTAAATATAAGAACGCTCGTTTTTCATAAGGATGCTTTTCAAACTTCTGCAAACGTGTGTGAATTTTCTTAAACTCCTTTTTAATTTCATGAGGATACACATCACTTAACGCTTTAATAGAAACAATAAACTCTTTTTGTACTGCTTGTAAATTTTCCATTTTCAACAAGAACTTATACGTCTCTTTAAACTGACGTTCAAAATGATAATCAAGTCCACATTCGTAATGTGCAATTAAGTTCAACACGCGTGCAAAACACTGTAAATCTTCTCCAGATTTTACTGTTTTAGGATTGATTATTTTAGACAAATACGCAATGCATTTTCTGTTATCTCCCATTCCGAAATACAAACAGGCAATTTTATAATACAGTATCACAATATGATGCTCGTCTAATCGGTTTTTATACACTGCAATTTTTTGCTCAATTTCATCCACTAAATATTCTCCTTCTTTAAAAGTGCCTTCTAAGAAATGTAAATGCAATTTATTTGCATTCAAATATTGAAAAATCAACATTTCAGTATTGTTATTTAATGGAATGTTTTTTCGTTGGATTTCTTCTTCGAAACCTAGAAGCTCTTCCTTAAACTTTTGATTCTGTCTTATAAAAAACAACGACTCTAATAAATAGTTTTTCCCTTTTAAATAAAACACGGGATGTAAACTTACAAACCGTGGGTTTTCTTTAAATAGATTCACCCATTTATTTGCATACTTATATGAATTCAAAAAATCTTGTGTCAAAAAGCTTCGCCATAAATGCGCTTTGTACAACCATAATTTTTCTCGAAAACCCAAAGAATTGTATTCATATTCTGGTACTCTTTTCACAAAATAATCATTAATCTCTTTCAACTCATTATCATTTCTAACATAGCCAATCTTTAGTAAAACACTATACAATTGTAGTGATAAGTTTGATAATTTGCTGGTGATTACATTTTGTAAACTCAACTCTTTTGATTGTTCAGAAAGCTCATCGGCACGTGTACTTATACTTCTAGTAATATATTGAGTTTCTATTACTTTTTCTAATTCTACAATTTCATATGCAATGTTTTTCTCATCATTATCTAAAGCCATATTTTTTGCTTTATCTAATAATTTTAAACTTTGCTTGTACAAGCCTTTTTGATATAAAACGGTCGCAAAATCTAATTGCTCTCTAATTTGAATTCGAATATTTTGATGTGCTGGATTTAATCGCAAACTAATTAACAGTTGCTTGTATAAATGTGCTTTTAAATTTGATAATTGCTGTTTTGCAACGATGCCCGTTTTTAAAATTACACGCTCATCATACACTTTCATTTTATCTAATAATTTAAATAAAGAAAGGAACTTTGCTTCGTTATTTCCATCTAATCTACCCACATACAAGTTAAATTGACGCTTTTCTGACTTAGTTAATGACTTAACTAGTACAAAAAGAGCATCATTTTGGCTGTTGGACAATGTAGTAAATTTCATTCTAAAAATCTGTTTATCAATATTTTAACTCCTGCCAAAAAAGGTTTAACATCGTAAAAGATGCACAGAAACAACTTGGTAAAGAAAAGCCAATATATAAATTTGATTTATATAAAAAAACTATACAGTCGTTATGCAAGATAATAAAGTCCAAATTTTTGATACTACGCTTCGAGATGGAGAGCAAGTTCCAGGATGTAAATTAGATACAAATCAAAAATTGGTTATTGCCGAACGATTGGATTTATTGGGAGTAAATGTTATCGAAGCTGGTTTTCCAGTTTCTAGTCCTGGTGATTTTAATTCGGTTTCAGAAATAGCTAAAATTGTAAAGAACGCAACAGTTTGCGGATTAACAAGAGCTGTTGAAAATGACATTAAAGTTGCAGCAGAAGCATTAAAATACGCTAAACTACCAAGAATTCATACAGGTATTGGAACAAGTGATTCTCACATAAAATTTAAATTTAACTCTACAAGAGAAAAAGTAATTGAACGCGCAATTGGTGCAGTTTCTTATGCAAAATCTTTTGTAGAAGATGTAGAGTTTTATGCTGAGGACGCAGGTAGAACAGACAATGCATTTTTAGCCCTTGTTTGTGAAGAAGTAATCAAAGCAGGTGCAACGGTATTAAACATTCCAGATACTACTGGTTATTGTTTGCCAGAAGAATATGGTGCTAAAATAAAATATTTACGTGAGAATGTTAAAGGCATTGAAAATGTAATTTTATCTTGTCACTGTCATAATGATTTAGGAATGGCAACGGCCAATTCTATTGCTGGAGTGATGAATGGTGCTCGTCAAATTGAATGTACAATTAACGGAATTGGTGAACGTGCAGGAAATACTGCATTAGAAGAAGTAGTAATGGTCTTGAAACAACATCCGTATTTGAATTTACATACAGATATTAACACCAGAATGTTATATGACACAAGCCTACTGGTTAGAGAAAGCATGGGAATGCCAGTACAACCAAATAAGGCAATTGTTGGTGCAAATGCATTTGCACATAGTTCTGGAATTCACCAAGACGGAGTGATTAAGAACAGGGAGACTTATGAGATTATGGATCCTGCAGAAGTTGGAGTTAATGAAAGTGCTATTGTTTTAACAGCAAGAAGTGGAAGAGCTGCTTTGGCATACAGAGCAAAGAAAATTGGTTATGAATTGACTAAAATTCAACTAGATTCAGCATACACCTCCTTTTTAGAATGTGCAGATCGACAAAAAGAAGTAAAAGACGATGACATCCATGGTATCATGAAAAAAATTAATAAAATTTCTAAAATAGCAGTTGCCTAATGGGGAAAACATTATTTGATAAAGTTTGGGA
>JBLFXB010000090.1:0-8398 GCA_047611925.1 Polaribacter sp. | reverse complement strand
ATTGCTGTTTTTCCTTTTTTATATAATATTTGCTAAAAACTGGAATATTACCTACTCAAGTCCTTTCATTTCAGCATCGTAAAACTCACCTGCTTTATCCATTAAGCCTGCTAATTCTGCTGTTACATCTTCTTCACTTTCTCCAGACAAATCTTCAAACCACTCTACAGTGTCATCTTTTAAATTAATTAAAAAACGTGGATAATCTGTGTGTAATACAAAAATATCATCTGGGTGATTGCTATTGTCTGCTAATAAAAATTTAGGAAGTTCCATGTTTCTCTCTGATTAATTTATGTGTTAATTTATTAAATCTAATATACAACATTATTGCCGATGCGGTTAATGATATTAGGAGTCCAATCCAAATTCCTTTCTCTGCTAATGACGTATGCAAAGCTAAGTAATAACAAATAGGGAACCCAATAATCCAATAGGCAATAAACGTAATTAGCATTGGCCATTTTACATCTTGTAAACCACGTAATGCTCCTAAAACAACTACTTGTATTCCGTCTGACAACTGAAAAAATCCAGAAATCACAATTAAAACGGCTGCGGTTTCAATAACCTCTACATTGTCTATATACATGGTTGGCAATATATCTTTTGCCATGATAAAACCAAAGGCAAAAAATAAATCGATGACAATCATCAATAAAATAATTGAGATAGCAATTCGTCTTAGTTCTTTATAATTTTTTAATCCTTTCTGGTTCCCTACTCTAACTGTTGCTGTTACGCCCAACCCTACTGCAATCATAAATGTCATAGAAGACAAGTTTAAGGCAATTTGGTTTGCAGCCTGTTTGTTAGTTCCTAATGCGCCTGCAATTAGCACACCTGAAGCAAAAATACTTATTTCAAAAAACATTTGCAGCGCTGTCGGATACCCTAAATCAAACACTCTTTTTAATACACTTTTCTTTATTTCTGAGAATGAAAAAGCACTAAAATACGGTGCTAAAAATGGTTTAGATTTCATGATGAAAATAATAAAAGCAACCATTGCAAAACGAGAAAATAAGGTTCCATATGCTGCCCCTTCAATTCCTAACTCAGGAAAAATCCAAATTCCGTAAATTAACATATAGTTAAAAAATACGTTGATAATATTTGCCACAACTGTGGCTTTCATTGCATATTTAGTTAATGATAAGCCGTCGCTAAATTGCTTGAACCCTTGAAAAATTAAGAGCGGAATCATAGAAAAAGCTACAATTTTAAAATATGGAATTGCCAATGCAACCACTTCTTCTGGTTGACTCATGTGATACAAAATTGGCTCTATAAAAAGCAATACAATAAAAAGAATGACTCCTAAAACAATAGACAATAACATTCCGTGTTGAAAATAGCTTCTACCACTTTCAATATTTTTTTCTCCGTCAGCTTCAGCAACTAAAGGTGTAATTGCAAATGTAAAACCGATTCCGATAGACAATGCTATAAAAATAATACTATTCGCTAAAGAAACTGCTGCCAAAGGAGCTGCGCCTAATTGGCCAACCATAATGTTATCTGCCAATCCAACCAATACATGCCCCAATTGACCCAACATTACGGGATACGCAATACTTAAGTTCTTTTTAAATTCTGATGTATATATCGCTAAATTCACTAATTCCTGACTAATTTTAAGACCACGAAGATATTGATAAATATTGAATCATTTTAACAAAATTACAACACAAATTATTGCTGAATTTTATGTACTTTTGAGATTCAAAAACTTATAAAAATGGCTGCAATTACTCTAAAAGGGAATACAATACACACCAATGGAAACTTAATAAATAACGGAGAGAAAGCTCCTGATTTTAAACTAACTGCAAATGACCTATCTACCAAGACATTGGCAGATTTTTCTGGCAAGAAAATCATCTTAAATATTTTTCCAAGTATAGATACTGGAACCTGTGCCACTTCTGTTAGAAACTTTAACAAAGAAGCTGCAAACTTAAAAAACACTGTTGTGTTATGTGTTTCTAGAGATTTACCTTTTGCTCAAGCACGTTTTTGTGGCGCAGAAGGCATTGAAAATGCACTCACATTATCTGATTTTGCAACCGGTAGTTTTGGTAAAGATTACGGATTAGAAATTATTGATGGACCGTTAGCTCATTTACACTCTAGAGCAATTGTGGTTTTAGATGAAAAAGGAATGGTAGTCTATTCAGAACAAGTTTCTGAAATAGTAGATGAACCAAATTACGAAAATGCATTAAAAGCAATTAATTAATGAAAAATCCTAACGATGGTTTTTTACGTGGAAGATTACGAAGTATAAAATTCTCCTTAAAAGGGTTGTGGTTGTTATTAACCACAGAAGACAGCATCAAATTGCAATTCCTTTTTGGATTAATATCAATCGGAGTTGGATGGTACTTTAATATTTCTGCTACCGAATGGATGTTGCAATTAATTGTTTGGTCACTCGTTTTGGTTGCCGAAGCTTCTAATACAGCTGTAGAAAAAATGGCAGATTTTGTGCATCCTGAGTATCATAAAAAAATTGGTTTTATTAAAGATATCGCTGCTGGTGCACCAGGATTTGCTGCAATATTTGCATTGGTTATTATTGCAATTATTTACACGCCAAAAATACTAGTGTTATTTTAAGCAAATACTTATATTTACATTTTACAAATTACTTATTACTGAATGGCAAAGAATACAAAAACTACGCAATCAAAAACTCCTGGAAAACCTAGATTTCAAAGCGTAAAAGCATTTGTGAAGAATAGGCAAGCACACACTGTTTTTGGCTTATTTTTGATCTTATTTTCGCTGTTTTTAGTGATTGCCTTTTTCTCGTTTTTCTTTTCTTGGCAAGCAGATCAGAGCACATTAACCTTGTTTACTGATAAAGCTATAGAAACTAAAAACCTATTAGGAAAGGTTGGTGCAAAATTGAGTGACTTCTTTATTTATAAAGGATTTGGTCTTGCTGCATTTATTATTCCGTTGTTATTATTTGTTAGCGGATTATATTGGTTGTTTAACATTCCATTTAGAAAGGTTGTAAAAACCTGGAATAGAGGTGTTTTATTCATGTTATGGTTTTCTATTTCTTTTGGATTTTTGCCAAATAAGCTATTTGTTTTTGCCGGTATAATTGGCGTTGAAGTGAATGAATATTTACAAACCTTCTTAGGAAAAACAGGATTGGCGTTGGTATTGACTTTTCTGTTATTAACCTATATCATTATTCGTTTTAAAGTGACTCCAGAAAGTGTTTTGTCAAAATTTAGATCAAAAAACAAAGAAGAAAACGCAACAGAAGAAACAAGTGTTAATACTTCAATAGAAAAAACTAAAATTGAAAACGAATTTATTTTAGAAGATAAAACACAAAAAGATCCTTCAGATAAATCAGAATTTGAAATGTCTGTAGAAAATTTACAGCCAACAATTAGCAATCATTCTAATTCTAATGTAAAAACTCAAAAAGAAGCCTCTAACCAAGATGAAGGTCTTTCTAATATTGTTTTAGATACTGAAGTTTCAAAAAAAGAAGAAACATCTGTTGAAGAGGTAGAGATTGCTATAGAAAAAATTGAGGAAGAAAAATCTGTTACTGAAAACTTATCTGATAAATTGGT
Source organism: Polaribacter sp. (assembly GCA_047611925.1). Lineage (GTDB taxonomy): Bacteria > Bacteroidota > Bacteroidia > Flavobacteriales > Flavobacteriaceae > Polaribacter. The sequence continues at coordinate 4,793 of JBLFXB010000090.1, read as the reverse complement.
GAAAGACTTTGGCGAATTTGACCCGACTTTAGAGTTAGGGAACTTCAAATTCCCAACATTCAATTTACTAAAACAATACAACGAGAGTATTTCTATTGATCCCGAAGAATTAGAAGCCAATAAAAATAAAATCTTAGAAACACTTAAAAATTATAAAATCGGAATTGCTAAAATTAAAGCAACCGTTGGACCAACAATTACATTATATGAAATTGTTCCTGATGCGGGTATTCGAATTTCGAAAATTAAAAATTTAGAAGATGATATCGCCTTGTCTTTATCGGCATTAGGAATTCGTATTATCGCTCCTATTCCAGGAAAAGGAACTATTGGTATTGAGGTGCCTAATAAAAAATCTACAATTGTATCTATGCATTCTGTAATTTCTTCAAAGAAATTTCAAGAATCTCAAATGGAATTACCAATTGCTTTGGGTAAAACTATTTCTAATGAAACCTTTGTGGTTGATTTAGCAAAAATGCCTCACTTATTAATGGCTGGTGCAACTGGACAAGGTAAATCGGTTGGACTGAATGCGGTATTAACATCGTTACTGTATAAAAAACATCCAGCTGAAGTAAAATTTGTGTTGGTAGATCCTAAGAAAGTTGAATTGACATTGTTCAATAAAATTGAACGTCACTACCTAGCCAAATTACCCGATAGTGAAGAAGCAATTATTACAGATACAACCAAAGTAGTAAATACATTAAACTCTTTGTGTATAGAAATGGACAACCGTTACGACCTGCTTAAAAACGCAATGGTTCGTAATATTAAAGAATACAATACCAAGTTTAAAGCACGGAAGTTAAATCCAAATGAAGGACATCAATTTTTACCATACATCGTTTTGGTAATTGATGAATTTGCTGATTTAATTATGACCGCTGGTAAAGAGGTCGAAACACCTATTGCTCGTTTGGCACAATTAGCGCGCGCAATCGGAATTCACTTAATTGTAGCAACACAAAGGCCTTCTGTAAATGTAATTACAGGAATTATTAAAGCAAATTTCCCTGCTAGAATTGCATTTAGAGTAACTTCAAAAATTGATTCAAGAACAATTTTAGATGCTGGTGGTGCAGATCAATTAATTGGTCGTGGAGATATGTTATATACTGCAGGTAATCATTTAGAAAGAATTCAGTGTGCATTTGTTGATACACCTGAAGTAGAAAAAATAACGGACTTTATTGGTTCTCAAAGAGCCTATGCAGAAGCTTATGTACTGCCAGAATATGTTGGCGAAGAAAGTGGCACAGCTCTTGACATAGATATCTCTGACAGAGATAAATTATTTAGAGACGCCGCAGAAATTATTGTTACTGCACAGCAAGGTTCTGCTTCTTTATTACAACGTAAATTAAAGCTTGGATACAATAGAGCGGGAAGATTGATAGATCAATTAGAAGCAGCAGGAATTGTTGGAGGCTTTGAAGGAAGTAAAGCAAGACAAGTGTTGGTAACTGATTTGGTTGCGTTAGACCAATTATTAGAACATGAAAAAAACTAGAAATACATTGATGAAGAAAATAATAAGCACCATTTTAATATTTATAGGAATAACAACAATTGGTTTTGCTCAAGAAAATAAAGCAAAAACATTATTAGATGAAGTAGCATCTAAAATGGGGTCATATACAAATATGACTATTGCTTTTAGTTCTAGTTTAAGTAATGAAGATGCAGGAATCAAAGAAGGAGATGAGCCACCAATAAAAGGAACTATTATTTTAGAAGATGAAAAATACAACCTAGAATATTTAGGCAACACTTTTATTTTTGATGGAAAAAAATTATACGTTATCAATCATGAAGAACAAGAAATAGCCATTAATGATGGTGACTTTAATACGGATGATGGATTTATTTATCCTTCAAAATTATTAACTTTTTATAAAGAAGGGTATACTTTTTCTATGGGAAAGCTAAGAACAATCAAAGAGAAAAAAATACAATTTGTAGAATTAATTCCTATTGATAGCGATTCTGATATTGTAAAAGTAGAGTTAGGTATAAATATGAAAACAAAACACATTTATAAGCTAATGCAAACTGGTGCAAATACGTCTAAAACAACATTTGAAATTACCACATTTAAAAGTAGTCAAGTCTTACCAAAAACAACATTTACTTTTGACAAAGCCAGCTATTTAAAAAAGAACTACATAATAGACTAACCTCTAGCCTTTAAACATTGAAAATCTTAGACAAATACATATTAAAAAGTTTTATAATGCCCTTTATGGCGACCTTTTTAATTGTACTATTCGTATTAGTAATGCAAGCCCTTTGGTTAGCTTTTGAAGACATTGCTGGTAAAGGAATAGACATGATTTTTATTCTAAAATTCTTATATTATACAGCCTTAATTGTAACCCCACAAGCATTGCCAATTGGGGTGTTATTATCATCGATAATGGCACTAGGAAACCTTTCTGAAAACTATGAATTTGCAGCAGCAAAATCTGCGGGTATTTCTTTACCCAGGTTGGTTAGGCCATTAATAATACTAACCGTGGTAATGAGTGTTGTTAATTTTTTCTTTTTAAACAATGTATTTCCATATGCAATGTACAAACAGAAGAATTTGTATGTAAACATAAAAAAACAAAAACCTTTATTAGCATTAATACCTGGCGCTTTTAACACAGAAATTCCTGGGTATCATATAAAATTTGATGAAAAATTTGGAGAAAATGAAGATCAATTAAAAAATGTTAAAATCTATGATCTGTCTGAACGAAAAGGGAATAAGAAAATAATTACTGCAAAAACTGGCAGAATCATCAATCCTGAAGGACAAAGATATATGACGTTAGTTTTAAATGATGGCCATTTCTTTGAAGATCATGTGAACACAAGAAACACGGTTAACATGCCCGCTTCTACAGCAACGTTTAAAGAGTACACCATTATCATAAATATGCCAAAAGATTCTCTAAAAGAAGATGGTGACATAGAAAGTAAAGGCATGAAAACGCTAAAGGAATTAAAAATAATTGTTCCAAAATTAAATACTGACTATAAAAACTATATTAAAGGAAGAGCTAAAAGTTTTTATGTAAATACAGGTGCTGAAAAATTACATTCAACGATAGAAATACCCAATGCTAAAAAATTAGCTCCAGCGATATTAAATAATTTTGATGACCAGACACAATTAAGAATTCTCATCGCTTCTTTAAGAAAGAATAAATCGGCTTTAGATATTATAAAAAATCAAAAACGCGTATTTAAATTCAAGAGGAAAAAACTGAATATTTACGAAACTGAATATTACAACAGAGTCGCATTTTCTTTATCCTGTTTAATACTCTTTTTTATAGGCGCTCCACTTGGTTCTATCATCAGAAAAGGTGGTTTTGGTTTGCCTATGATATTAGCAATTTGTATTTATGTAATTTACTTTTTTGCAAACACTTTTGGTAGAAATTTAGCTGAAGACAGTTCTATATCTACAATTCTTGGATCTTTGATTTCAGCCTTTGTAATGGTTCCTTTAGGAATATTTTTAACAGTAAGAGCAACAAAAGATAAAGGGATATTTAATATTGATGTATTTTTACAACCAATAACACGACTAATAAACAAAATATCGTCTAAAAAAGACAACAACAATAATGGAGAATACTAAAACATCTAATAGCATACAATTAAATACAATTACTGAAGCCATTGAAGATATCAGAAATGGAAAAGTGATTATAGTTGTAGATGATGAGAACAGGGAAAATGAAGGAGATTTTGTTGCTGCCGCTGAAAAAGCAACTCCAGAAATGATCAATTTCATGGCAACTCATGGACGTGGATTAATTTGTGCCCCAATTACAGAAAAACGTAGTAAGGACCTGGAATTAGGAATGATGGTAAACAACAATACCGATCCTATGGAAACTGCTTTTACGGTTTCTATTGACTTAAAAGGGAAAGGTGTAACTACTGGTATTTCTGCGAGCGATAGAGCTTTAACTATTAAAGCAATTATCAACCCTGATACAAAACCATTTGACCTTGCAAGACCTGGACATATTTTTCCTTTAAAAGCAAAAGACGGTGGTGTTTTAAGAAGAACTGGTCATACAGAAGCTGCAATAGATTTCGCCCGTTTAGCTGGTTTTGATCCTGCAGGAGTTATTGTTGAAATAATGAATGAGGATGGGACAATGGCTCGCTTACCTCAACTTTTAAAAGTTGCTAAAAAATTCGATTTAAAAATAGTTTCTATAGAAGACCTAGTTGCCTACAGAATGGAACATGACTCTTTAATTGAAAAGAAAGATGATTTTGATATTGAAACTCGTTTTGGGACTTTTAGATTAAGAGCATATGAACAAACAAATAATAAGCAAGTACATTTAGCGTTAACCTTAGGTTCTTGGTCTAAAGATGAGCCCGTTATTACTAGAATTAATTCTACGTTGGTTAATAATGATATTTTAGGAACTCTAACAAATAATGCTGACAAAAAACTAGATAAAATGTTTAAAGCAGTTACCGATAGCGGTAAAGGAGCCATTTTATTTATCAATCAGCAAAACCAATCTCAAAACTTATTAAATCGCTTAGACATTCTTAAAAAATCGCAAGCGAATGGAGAAATGAAAGCTCCACAAATTAAAATGGATAGCAAAGATTTTGGAATTGGAGCTCAAATTTTACACGACTTAGACATCCATAAACTACGTCTAGTTTCTAATACAACTCAAGAAAAACGTGTTGGTATGATTGGGTATGGCTTAGAAATTGTGGATTATGTAAAGTACTAATTAGTGGTTAGTGGTTAGTGG
>JBLFXB010000089.1:0-8448 GCA_047611925.1 Polaribacter sp. | reverse complement strand
ATTGATAACTGTTCACTGATAATTGAACTATGGCCGGAATATACCTACACATACCATTTTGTAAACAAGCATGTTTTTATTGTGATTTTCATTTTTCAACTTCCTTAAAAAAGAAAGATGAGTTGATTTCATGTATGCAAAAAGAATTGGTTTTACGAAAAGACGAGTTGCAAAATGAAACCATAGAGACGATTTATTTTGGTGGAGGAACACCAAGTTTATTGTCTACAGAAGAAATTCAATCCCTCTTAGATACAATTGAAGAAAATTTTTCTGTAATTGAAAGTCCAGAGATTTCATTAGAAGCAAACCCAGATGATTTATCTGATGCTGTTATTTTAGAATTAGCAAAAAGCCCTATAAATAGATTAAGTATTGGTGTGCAATCTTTTTTTGAAGAAGATTTAAAAAGCATGAATCGAGCACACAATGCAAATGAAGCCAAAAATTGCTTGTCAATGGCTACTCGCCATTTTGATAATATTACCGTTGATTTAATTTATGGAGTTCCGAATATGACCAATGAGCGTTGGAAAGAAAACTTGCAAACACTTTTTGATTTTGGAATCAACCACATTTCTAGTTATGCCTTAACTGTTGAGCCAAAAACAGCGCTGGATTCGTTTATAAAACAAGGAAAATATCCGAAGTTAGAAGAGCAGCTTGCTAGAGAACATTTTGAAACTCTAGTAGAAGAAACACAAAAACAAGGTTTTGTGCATTATGAGATTTCAAATTTTGGGAAACCAAATTATTTCTCAAAACACAATACAAGTTATTGGCAGGGGAAAAAATATATCGGAATTGGTCCGTCAGCACATTCGTTTAATCAAACACACAGAAGCTGGAATGTTTCCAATAATGGAAAATACATCAAATCTTTGCAAGAAAATGTGCTGCCAAATGAAGTAGAGGCGTTGACTATTAATGATCAATTCAACGAATATATTATGACAGGGCTGCGAACAATTTGGGGAGTTTCATTATCTAGGATTGAAAATGAATTCGGAATTGATTTTAAAAAGCGATTGCTAAAAGTAGCAGAAAAATATATTCAAGAAGGTTTGTTAGTCATTTCGAGTGAAACAAAGCAATCTATTGTTGATGAAGAGATTACTTCGTTGATTCCTCTTGGTAATGACAATAATGTTCTTAAAACAACTTCTAAAGGAAGGTTTTTAGCAGATGGTTTGGCTAGTGAATTATTTATTTTGAACTAGTTTTAGGATTCGTGAAGTAAAGAGAAACAATTGAAAAACTGGAGAAAAGAATGGAAGGTAATAAAATCCTCAGTTAAAAAAGCTATATTTGAGAATATAGTATTTCAATGAAGAGATGCTGAAACAAGTTCAGTATAGATGCTAGCTACAATAAAATACAACTCAAAAAACTTTCAGATAGACTTCACAAAACCAATTGATATTTCTATTGCAATAGATGTTTCTAAACAAAATGTAAATGCTTGGTATATTGGAGGACCTAAAATCTTTCCTGAAGATTTTGAAGGGCAAAAAATTAAAGTTTCTGATGGAGCAGCAGTAAATTTTAATAATATAGAATTCAACCCGCATGCTCATATAACACATACAGAATGTGCTGGTCATATCACCGAAAAGGTATACTCTGTAAATCAGAATTTAAAGCAATATTTCTTTTTATCAGAAGTAGTTACCATAGCACCAGCTCAAATTGAAGATGATTTTGTAATCACTAAAAAACAGTTGCAGTTTGCATTGGGTAATAAAAAACGTGATGCCATTGTAATTAGAACGATTCCTAATTTATCTGATAAAAAAGGAGCTCAATATTCAAATACAAATCCACCATATTTATTAGAAGAAGCAGCTATTTATTTACGAGAAAAAGGGATTAAACATTTATTGGTTGATTTGCCTTCTGTAGATAAAGAAAAAGACAACGGAAAATTACTATCGCACAATGCATTTTGGGATACTGCTGGCAAACTACGTTTAGAAGCTACAATAACCGAATTTGTTTTTGTGCCAAACGATGTTGTAGACGGAACGTATTTTATGAATTTAATGATTGCACCTTTTGAAAATGATGCAAGTCCGAGTAAGCCAATTTTATATGCAATAGAATAGATGATTACAATCTCTACAGACAAATCCAAATTACCAGTAGAAGTGATTTATCAATTTATCACCAATTCTTATTGGGGTAAAGGAAGAACCAAAGAGCTAGTACAGACCACTATAGATAATTGTTTGTGTTTTGGTATGTATAAAGAGGATGAACTAATAGGCTTTGGGCGTGTCGGAACAGATTATGCGATTTTTGCTTATATCATGGATGTTTTTGTGTTTCCAGAGCACAGAGGAAAAGGCTATTCTAAACAGTTAATGGAGGCTATTGTAAATGCAGAAGAGCTAAAAGAATGTAAAACATGGATGCTAAAAACTTTTGATGCACATGGTTTGTATCAACAGTTTGGATTTACAGCTTTGAAAAATCCAGATATTGTAATGGAACGTTTATTATAAAAAGGAATAATTTATGAAAAAGAATAAAAAAATAAAATACGTTTTTTATACAATTATAGTTGTACTCATTCTTTTGATAAAAGGAGTCGTGTATTCAGACATTCCGGTAGAAGAGTTGAAAAAGAAATACGCAAATGAATTTTCTAAATTTATTGAAGTAGACGGAATGCAAGTGCATTATAGAGATGAAGGAAAAGGAACTCCGATTGTCTTAATTCACGGAACTGCTTCTTCACTTCATACTTGGAATGATTGGGCAGAAGAGCTGAAAAAAACACACAGAGTACTTAGAATGGATTTGCCAGCTTTTGGTATAACAGGAGCAAATGCGAATGCAGATTATTCAATTCAAAATTATACTCGATTTTTACAAGAGTTTTTATCAAAAGTGAACGTTGATAATTTCTACTTAGTTGGTAATTCTTTAGGCGGAAATATAGCTTGGGATTATGCCGCTGAGCATCCTGAAAAAGTTAAAAAATTAGTTTTAATTGATGCGAGTGGATTGCAAACAAACAAACCACAACCTTGGATTTTTAAATTGGCAAAAACTCCAGTTTTAAACTCACTCTTTTTATATGTAACACCAAAAGCTGTCATTAAAGATAACATGGAACAAGTGTATCATGATGATTCTAAAATAACAGATGAATTAATTACTCGCTACCACGAAATGGCTTTAAGAACAGGCAATCGGCAGGCGTTTATAGATAGAGCAAAAACTGATTTTAAACTAGGTGAAAAATCGAATTTAGAGAAATTGAAAAGTATTAAAACAGAAACACTGTTGCTTTGGGGAGAAAATGATTTGTGGATTCCGTTAGATAATGGAAAACGAATGAATAGCCTATTAGAGAACTCTAAATTAGTAGTTATAAAAAATTCTGGTCATGTACCAATGGAAGAAAATCCAACAGAAAGCCTTAAATTGTTTTTTGATTTTATAAATAAATAATTTTATTTATTCACCGCTAGATTAATTATATTTTTTTTCTTTTTTAAATTTTTATTCAAAAAATTACGGATTCCTTTTATTTATATTGCTTTATATAAAGTATGTAATCCACAATACTATTGAGTATAGTCTGGTTAATACAGCCCTAAATGACCATTAAAGTGACGTTGATTTTAAATAAACACGCTATATTGTTTAACTTATTCGTATATTCGTTAAACAAAGACAATTATATACATATCAAATATGAAATCATTACTTATCAAAATCATCACAATCAATTTTCTTTTATTGATTTCGTTTAAGACAAATGCTCAGGAATTTCAAGGGCAAGCTTTTTACTTTTCTAAATCAACCATGAGTCTAGGGACATTTGGAGCAAGATTGAATGAAGCTCAGAAAAAACAAATACAATCTAACCTTAAAAACAGGTTGGAAAAGCAATTTGTATTAAGTTTTAATAAGGAAGAATCAGTTTTTAACGAAGAAGAAAAAGTGGATGCGATCTCTGGCGCAACAGATTCTTGGGGAAGCAATTTTACCAGAGGAGAACAATACAAAAATGTAAAACAAAACGCTTTGGTACAGAGTCAAGAATTCTATGGCAAGCGGTTTTTGGTAAAAGACAAATTACAAGAAATAAACTGGAAAGTAGGTTCGGAATCTAAACAGATTGGGCAGTATATGACTTTTAAAGCAACAGCTTCAATACCAACAGCTGAATTAACTTGGTATGATTTTTCTTGGAGTAATATAGCACCTGCCAATGCTAGTGCTAAAGAACCAAAAATAAAAATGACAGAGGTAGTAGCATGGTATACGTTACAGATACCAGTAAGTCATGGGCCTGCAGAATACTGGGGGCTTCCTGGTCTTATTTTAGAAGTTAATGCCGGAAATACAACCATATTATGTTCTAAAATAGTGATGAATGCTAAGGAGAAAATTGTTATTAAAGCTCCAAGTAAAGGGAAGGAAATTACAAAAAATAAATATCAGGAAACTATTAAAGGTAAAATGGTTGAAATGAGAAATAATCGAGGCCGTAGAAGAAATTAATAGTAACGGAAAAAGAGAATCATCACCAAACCTTTTAAGTAATATTTAGTTATGAAAAATATATATTATATAGTGTTACTTCTTATAGCTAGTGTTTCCTACGGGCAAATTAAACTTGAAGGAGTTGTTAGAGATAGCCTAAAAAACCCATTGGAGTTGGCTAATGTAGTTGCTATTAATCAAAAAACAAATGGATTAGAGTCCTATGGGATTACCAATGAAAAAGGGGAGTTTAAACTAAAGTTAACTAAAAATGAGACCTACAAAATTCAAGTAAGTTATATTGGACTTAAGACTTATAAAGATATCCTTACAGCAAAAGAAACGAATATCAAAAAAGACTATACACTTATTTCTGATAATGTTTTGGATGAAGTTGAGGTTGTTTATAAAATGCCAGTTTTAGTAAAAGGTGATACATTAATTTATAATGCAGATTCTTTTAAAAATGGTTCTGAACGAAAGCTAGGAGACATTCTTGAGAAGTTGCCAGGAGTCGAGATTAATGAAAATGGACAGATTGAAGTAGAAGGCAAAGTGGTGAATAAGTTGATGGTTAATGGGAAGGATTTTTTTGATGGTGATACCAAAATTGCGACTAAAAACATCCCCTCAAATGCAGTAGATAAAGTGCAAATATTGCGGAATTATACTGAAGTAGGTCAGCTAAGTGGTGTGAGTAATAATCAAGATAATGTAGCGATCAATATCAAACTTAAAGAAGGAAAAGAGAATTTTTGGTTTGGTAATGTAACCGTCGGAGCTGGTAAGTCACCTGATAGTGAGCTATATTTAGCACAGCCTAAACTGTTTTTTTACAGTCCAAAGTACAGTTTTAATTTTATTGGAGATATTAATAATATTGGAGAGCTTGGCTTGTCACGTCGTGATATTAGAGGTTTTGGTGGTGGATTTAGAGCACCTAGTAGAAGTAGTGGGACCAGCATAAACCTTGGAGATAATAATCTTAATTTTTTGACAAATCAGGGCAATGCTTTAAAGATTGAAAATAAATTGGCGACAGGAAACTTTAGCTATTCTCCAAATAAAGCATTAGATTTAAGTGGTTTCCTAATCTATAATAGCAGCAAGATCATTTCTAAAGAAACTAGTTTTGTTCAATATACAGATCCAAATTTAGGAATACCTGATGAGGCAACAGATAAATCAAGTGACGAACGTTCTAACCAAGTATTGTTAAAACTTAGTGGATCTTATCAGCCCAACTCCAATAATCAATTGACCTATGATGTTTTAGGGCGTACCTCAGATGATTTACAAAATCAAACTGTTTTTTCTTCAGTTATTGGCAATACAAAACAGTTGAATGAAGTGACACCATTTAGTGTCAATCAAAGTTTAAACTATTATTATACACTCAATGAGAATAATGTTTTCGCTTTTGAAGCACAACATTTGATCAAAAATGAAGATCCGTTTTACAATGCAATTTTAGGTAACAATCCAAATGGTATTGATGCTTTTGATATCACAGCAGGTGCTTTAGGACTGGATGCCACTTTAAGCAATTACAATGTTGGTCAGAACAGACGTATCAAATCCAATCAATTAGATGCTAAATTAGATTACTACAATATCATCAATGCGAAAAGCAATATCAATATTACGCTTGGAACAATTTTTAGCAAGCAAGAATTCGATTCATCTATTTTTCAGTTTTTAGCTGATGGATCTAAGTTTACTCCAACACCAATATTTAATAATGGTATAGGTACCAACAATATCCAGTATAATTTTAGCGATGTGTATCTAGGTGTGCATTATCGATTTAAATCAGGGAAGTTTACCATTACACCTGGATTTTCATTGCATGCTTACGCAAATAAGAACAGTCAATTTGGAGAAACAGTAGAGAATAATTTTTTTCGATTTTTACCTGATTTTGAAACCAGAATTCAATTTAAGAAAGGCGAGTCCTTAACGTTTCGATACGACATGCGTAATCAATTTACTGATGTTACTCGCTTAGCAAAAGGATTGGTACTAAATAATTATAATAGTATTCAATTTGGAGAGCCAGATCTTCAGAATGCCTTATCTCATAATTTGAGCTTATCTTACAGTAGTTTCAATCTATTTAATTATACCAATGTATTTGCAAGAGCTGCTTATTCTAGTAATATTGATCAAGTAAGAGGATTGATAAATTTTGAGAATGTTATTCGTACCAGCACCTTTTTCAATTCGAGTTTTGCTGATGAAAACGTGAATGTTTTTGGGCGTGTTCAGAGAACTTTTGGAAAAGTAAGAGCCAGTTTAAACGCTAGTTTTAATTATAGTAAAAACAATCAGTTTATTCAGGGCCAAGAATCAGTAAATCAAAGATACATACAGTCATACACACCAGGTATCCGTACCAATTTTAGGGTTGCTCCAAATGTTAGTGTATCGTATCGTTATAGTGAAAGCAGAAACAATCAAGGAAGTCGAGAGACAAAATTTGTAACAACTGCGCCTACTATAGATTTTGATGCGTATATTTTGAAGAAAATAACATTTCGTACCGATTACAGTTATACAAATCAAGATTTGGGAGATGGAAATTCACAGTCCTTCCAAAACTGGAATGCGAAGCTTTCTTATAGAAAAAATAGGGATTCAAAATGGGAATATGAAATCAAAGCGACTAATATCTTAAACATAGAATCTCAGTTGAGGAATAGTGCTAATAATTTCTCAGTGTTTACTTCAGAAATTTTTATACAACCTCGATTTATAACCTTTAGATTTGTGTATACCTTGTAATTGGAAAACGAACAATCGACAACAGCTTATTATATTTTAGTATAAGAATATCAGTGTAATGCAGATTTTTAGTTTTTTCATATATTGTGAATTCAGAAACTCTTTTCCAGGAGGTGTAGAGTTTTTATCAAAAAAAAACTATATGATTACAATTTCAAAAGATAAGTCAAAGTTACCAGTAGAAGTAATTTACCAGTTCTTATTGGGGTAAAGGAAGAACAAAATTCATGGGGAAAAAGTATTAGGCATCCCATCCAAATACGTTTTTCGTTCTTTGAATAAAACTTTAAAATACTTGAATAATGAATTAAAGGGAGTTGAAGGAATATTGCTTTGTTTGGTAAAGCAAGACCAACAAAAACAACTAACGCTACTATAGAGTATTCCAGGAATCGGATTGAAAACAGGACTATTTTTAATTGTAGTAACTGATGGTTTTAAGAAATTTGAAACAGCTTCACAGTTATGCAGTTATGTTGGGATAACTCCAACAATTCGTCAGTCAGGCTCTAGTGTTCGAGGCAGAAGTAGAATTAGTGAAATTGGGAATAAAAAGTTAAGAAATTTGTTGTTTCTCTGCTCTTTTTCGGCTTGTAAACACAATAAAGCGTGTCGAGAAATTTATGAGCGAATTGTAAACAAAGGTAAAAGCAAGAAATTGGCATTAATTGCCGTTTCTAATAAGCTCTTAAAGCAAGCTTTTGCCATTGCTAAATCAGGACATCCATACGATGAAACTTTTGTTTCAATGTTAATGGCTACATAGTACTAACGTCCATAAAATAAATAACTAAAAAAGCTTAAACAGAAGTTTAAGCCTAGAATACTAATACATAAAATTAATGATAAAAAGACTTGGATTTTAACTCAGTTCTTTGTTATACGCTTTTAATTATTCTATTGCTTCTTTTGGTTTTTAAATCAAATTATTTTCATTATTAGTTTAATCGGTAAGCCTATATTTCAAATTTCAATAACCATATCTATGAAATAGTTAATATTTGTCATTCTCCGGATTCCAATATATATATTCTAAACTATTTGCAGCAGCCTGAGCACGTTTGTTACCAAGAATTTTAGACATCAAATAAAATGAGGCATCTATCCCCGCCGAAACACCTCCTGAAGTTATCACTTTCCCATTGTCCACATAGCGTCTATCAC
>JBLFXB010000088.1:0-8453 GCA_047611925.1 Polaribacter sp. | reverse complement strand
TCTTTCTATTCATAATTGGACAAATTGAAGGACATGTTGTAAAGAAGAACTCAACTACATATACTTTTCCTTCAAAATTTTTATTGGTAATTCTATTTCCATTATGGTTTGTAAACTCAAAATCAGGCACTTTATTAAACGTAACTAAATCCGTTTTTTGAAACTTTTTTACGACTTTAGGAACCACATATATTCCAAAAAGCAATATTATAAATGAGATCCCTATATATGAATAATTTTTTTTCATCTTTTAAATTTTTCGTCTTCTACGTTTCTCTTTTTCTAACGATTTTTTTAATTGATAGTATATAATTTCGATGTCTTTTTTCATCTTGTTTTTAAGATCATTTACCGAATTCATATTATACCCATACAATCTACCGTTATCAGTATCTTCATCATCTTTTCTACCTCTTAAGCGCAACTCTCTGTCAATAATAAAAGTATATTCAGAACTTAGGTTATCTTTTAATGTATAAGGAGAATCAAAGCTCTTAAAAAGGCTTTTAATTTCTTCTGCATCCATAAAAACAAACTTCCAATTTTCTATATCAGTATATGTTTTTAATTTTTTCTTTAAAGCATCTATTTGACTTTCTGTTCCTTTAGGTGTAATTAATACAGATTGAAAATAAAGACTTTTACGATATCTTTTATAGATCACTTCATTTAAGTTAAAAAGTCCTCCTTTTTCACTTTCTATATCTGTTCCTAAAAAGCTAACAACAGAAAAATGGGTCTTAAAAGTTACATCCCCTTTTACATCTTCTACTTTTTCTGTTAAGATTGGTAAGTTTGCATGATGATAAATTCCTAACGAAAGAAATATATAAAAAACTAACGGCCCTAAAAACAGGGCTGATAAAATGATTCCTTTTTTGATTTTATTTTTCTCCATGTTGCAAAAAAAAGGTGGTAAAAACCACCTTAATATTTTATAGAATATCTTAGTAATTCCATTTAGTTAACGGAGACATTGTATCAAACAAATATCCTCCTTCTATCAATAATAATGTTACTAAATAACAAATTAAGAATACTGCAGTCCAAACTACAGAACGCCTAAGCCATTTTGTCTCTCCTTCCATGTGCATAAATGCCCATGTAATTCCGTAGGCCTTAGCAATAGTTAATATTATGAAGATCCAGTTTAATGGACTAGTTCCTAAAAAACTTGTTAAATATAAAAAATCAGGTTTTACAATTCCTAATATTACTTCTACAATTGTTATTCCAGATAATATCCAAAATACTTTCCAGATTCTACCCGTATTAGATTCGTGTGCGTGTGCCATTTTCTTTGTGATTTTTTATAATTATACTAAGTAGAAGAAGGTAAATACAAATACCCAAACTAAATCTACAAAGTGCCAATATAATCCTACTTTTTCTACCATTTCATAATGTCCTCTTCTTTCATAGGTACCGATGATGACATTAAAGAATATGATAACATTTAAGATGACTCCAGAGAATACGTGGAATCCGTGGAAACCAGTAATAAAGAAGAAGAAATCTGCAAAAATCGGATTTCCATATTCGTTAAATTTAAGGTTAGCTCCTTCTACAACTTGCTTTGCGTTTAATAAGTAACGAGAACCTTCTTCTCTTGATAAAATAATTTTTTTCTTTGTTTTAGGGTCTATTCTTTCTATTCTAATTTGAACAGAAGCATCATGCTGGTAGGAACTTAGAACTTGATTTAAAGAATAATTCGGTAAGGTTTCAGAACCTTCAAACCATAACCCGTTCTTTCTAGTATGTGCTGTTCTTTCTCCGTATTCTCCTACTACAAAATCAGCTAATGCTATTTGATGATTGTCTTTTACAAATTGTAAAATTTTACCATCTTTAGTTTGCACTGCTCCGTAAGAACCACCAATAAAGTTTTTCCATTCCCAAGCTTGAGAGCTTAAAAATATTACACCTCCAATAATAGTAAGCAACATATAAAATGTAACTTTCTTTTTATTCATTTGATGTCCTGCATCAACAGCTAACACCATTGTTACAGAAGATGCAATTAAAATAAAAGTCATTAATGCTACATAGTACATTGGTGCATGTACTCCGTGTAAAAACGGAAAGTGTGTAAATACCTCATCGGCTATTGGCCAAGAATCAATAAACTTAAATCTTGTTAAACCATAAGCGGCTAAAAATCCAGAAAAAGTTAATGCATCTGATACGATAAAAAACCACATCATCATTTTTCCATAACTAACTCCTAAAGGCTTAGCTCCGCCTCCGCCCCAAGTAGTTTTTTTGTCAGTGTTTGCAGCAATAGTTGCTCCCATAAATATCTATGTTAATTATTTTTAAAATAGTTTGTCAAAATTACACAATTTTCATCATCTAATAAAATAGAAAAAGAAAAATAGATAAATCCAAAGTACCCCAACAAAATGCCAGAATATTGCACCTAGCTCAAAACCAAGAGTTTCAGTGGCATTGTACTTAGATTTAAAATGATTATAAATTACTACTAATAATACAAGTAGGCCTGCAATTAAGTGCAAAACATGCATAAAAGTGATTCCAATTATAAAAGATGTTGAAACAGTACTGTTTGGTCCTGTAAAAAACAGCCCCATTCTTTTTAATTGATTAAAGCCTTCATATTGGTAATAAATAAACCCGACTCCTAAAACCAGTGTTATTAAAAGCAACATCAAACTCATTTTTATATTGCCTTTTTTAAGTACTCTTAGAGAAATTAATAAGGCGATACTACTTAATACAATTAAGGCTGTACTTATATAAAAAGACATTGGTAAATCAAAAGATACCCAATCTTCTCTTTTTCTACTTACAACATAAGCACTTGTTAATCCTGCAAAAAACATGGTCATGCTTATCATGGAAATCCATAACATTGGTTTTGCTGATTTACCTTTTGCGGTTTTTAATTCTTTTTGTAAACTTTCTTGACTCATCTTATTTAATGTAAAAATTTATCTACTACATATATTATCTGCACTAAGGTGATATAAAGCACACTTGATAACATTAATTTTCTTGCATCAACATTAGATTCTGATTTATATAATTGCACACCGTAATATAACATACTACCACCCGCCAATGCAATAATTACTGCCGTTAATGGATATATATAAAAAGCGCCTGTAACTTTTAACACTGGTGCTATAGAAACTAAAATCATTATAATCGTATAAAAGATAATTTGCTTAATTGCTCCTTTATCTTTTTTACCCATTGGCAGCAAATTATATCCTGCTTTTTTATATTCTTCAAACTGTAACCATCCAATTGCCCAAAAATGTGGGAATTGCCAAAAGAACTGAATCAAAAACAAAAACCCAGCTTCTATACCAAATTGATTTGTTGCAGCAACCCAACCTAACATAAAAGGAATTGCTCCAGGTAAAGCTCCAACAAAAACAGCTAAAGGAGAAACAGCTTTTAAGGGCGTATAAACACTTGTATATAAAAAGATAGAAATTGCTCCAAATAAAGCTGTTTTCTCATTTATAGCATATAATATAGCGATACCAAGTACTGTAAACGAAATAGCAATAACCAAAGCGCTAGAAACTTTCATTCTATCTGTTGGCAAAGGTCTATTCATCGTCCTTTTCATTAAGGCATCTGTATCTTTCTCTATTACTTGATTAAAAGCGTTTGATGCTCCAACCATTAAATACCCTCCAATTGCCAATTGGACTAAAATCCATCCATTAACAACATCTGCACCTAGTAAATAACCAGCAACAGAAGAAAATACCACACTTAAAGACAAACCTACTTTTGTAAGTTGCTTAAAGTCTGATACAAAAATTTTAAGAGAAGTCTTTTGTACTACTTGTGAAATAGAATCCATTTATACTTTTAAAATCTTTTGCAAAGATATTTTATTCTCCTTTAATTTCTATGTTTTTTAGTCGATAAATGCCCGATTAAAAAAAGATTAAAAAAAGATTAAAAAACCTTTGCTAATTCCTTTTTTGTATTAACTTTGCACCCGCATTGAAATACATGCTAGTTCATTAAAACATGACTGCGAAAGTAGCTCAGGGGTAGAGCATCACCTTGCCAAGGTGGGGGTCGCGGGTTCAAATCCCGTCTTTCGCTCTATTTCATTATAAAATCCAATGCTCAAGTGGTGGAATTGGTAGACACGCCGGACTTAAAATCCTGTGCTCTTTGGGGCGTGCGGGTTCAAGTCCCGCCTTGAGTACTAAACCGTTGTTAATCTTTTGATTTTCAACGGTTTTTTTATTTTAATAAAATGAAATTGTACGATTTCTGTACGATAAATTATAAATTAACTTTTTTCTCAACTTATTGTAAAATCAACCTTTTACTATTGTGCTTTAAATAGTTGCTGCGTAATAAAATTCTCTAAGCTCTTTTTTATATATTACAATTGACTTAATACTAAATCCACTAACTCTTTTTTAAATTTAGTTAAAGAAGTAATATTCATATCAGAAATTTCATTCCTCACTCCATTTATTTCAATTATTTTTGAGTTTTGCTTAATCACTATTGAACAAATACTTTTTGTTTGCTTCATTTATTATATCATTAACCTCAATAGATCGCCTGTTAAAAGCATGTAACCCGCAGGAGCACAAACTAGAGCTCCTGTATAATGCTGAGAAAAGAACATTCCGTTTTGAGCGAGTAAATCAATATTTGGAGTTTTAATCTTTTGCTGACCATACACACCAACCTCTCCATAACCTAAATCGCCTGCTAAAAAGCAGATGATATTTGGACGCTTATTGTTGTTTTTAACTTTTTTGCTGCAACTTAAAATGATAATAGCAAGAAAACTAAGTATGACTATTTTTTTGATTTAAAATTATTATTTCGTATTTATTTTTGATTGTAATACGCCTGGAAGCTCTTTGTGAAAAAGTCGTCATTTCCGTTTGTAAAAGGAATGATGTAAAACGAATACGTATGTGGTTTATTCGCTTTAAAAACATATTTATCCTGTGGCATTGCATTCCAGCTATCATCACCTCCAACACCTCTTTGACCAAGATCGATGTTTAATTGAGTAAGGTTTTGTTCCTTGATGTCAATTGTATGTTTGGACATGTTTATTTTCGGAGTTCCATCTCTTTTGTTTATTTCTTGTGCTTTTTCACTTTCATCATAAATCAAACCATCAGTGGTGTCAAAATCTTCATTTGGCATGTGTAATGCACTGAAACTAAAATTATTAGAATTCTTTTTTGAGGCAACAAAAAGCAATCCATTATTGTCTTTATTCTGTACAGAAAGCCATCTAACATCAGTTTTGTACCCATTTTCTTGAGGTCTTATATATGGCACATATTGCTCTTTAGCGGTGCTCTTATACAGATCAACAAAAGAAGAGGCTTTTCTGTCATTGTAATTTTCCCAAGGGCCTCTTCCGTAATATGCAATTGTATTGTACGCTTTTGGTAGTTGCATTCGCATTCCTATTCTTGGTATATCACCTTTATACTCACTCGTATTTAATTTGTTTGAAACCTTGATGATTCCAGAAGGGAAAATTTCATAAGTCGTGGCAAATGTTGTTTTTACTCCAGGTAAATCATACACAATATCAATTACAGTATTTTTAGAATTCACAATCTTAAAAGAGCTGACTTTTGCGTTTTTACTAGCGTTTTTCCATTCAATATTTTTTAAATGCATTCTATTTCCAAAATCATTATCAGTTGGTGCTCTCCAAAAATTAGGCTTTGGTCCTTTATTCTCTTTAATCAACTGTTGATTTTTATATTGATAAGAAACAATACGTCCTTCTTTTTGATTGATTTCTAATTTGAAAGTGTCATTAGATAAAGTTAAGATATTTCCATTTTCTTGTTGATTGATAGTGTTTTCAGAATTAGGTATAGGCTGCGAACTCCATTTTACATTTTTATGTAACAAGATTTGTTCATGAGCAACTTGATGTCCTTTTTTTAGAATTCCCCAATCTTTTTTCAAGGTTGCTCCAATGGTTAAGAAGTACTCAGTGTCCTTTTTGAAACTAATTTTATTTAACGATAATCTCAATGACTTTTTTTTGTGAGGAAGAACATTTAGCTCTTGTGATTTAAAAGTATGAATTACAGTTCCGTTAGCTTTGATACTTGCATTTAAGTTGAAAGCATTCAAGTTTGTGAAATCGTATAAGTTTTCAATCAATATGTTCACTTCTTTATTTTTTGAAGTTTTATCAATGAAATTGATGAATTCATGTGCTTTTTTCACTTCGTATAAAGCAGGTTGAGGTGTTCTGTCTGGGAAAACGATTCCGTTGTTTAAAAAAGTACCATCTGTTGGCATGTTTTTTCCGTAATCTCCACCATATGCATAATACTTTTCGCCTTTTTCATTTGTCTTCCAAATAGATTGATCTACCCAATCCCAAATAAAACCTCCTTGTAAATTGTCGTGTTTTTCAATGATATCCCAGTAGTCTTGAAAATTACCAGTACTATTTCCCATGGCATGTGCATATTCACTCGGAATAAATGGTCTGTCAGTTTTGCCTGCTACTCGTTTAAAAGTTGCCGGAGACGGATATTGCGGAACAATAATATCAGTGTTCTTTTTCATGTTAAAAAGACTTTGGTCAGCATTGTACGTTCTTTCGTATTGTACGGGTCTTTTTGATTTAATATCATGCTCTTTAATTGCTTTATATCCAGCATAAAAGTTTGTGCCGTTACCAGCTTCATTGCCCATTGACCAAATAATTATTGCAGGATGATTTTTATCACGCTCAACCATTCTAACCATTCTGTCAACATGTGCTTTTTCCCAATTCTCTTTTTTCGCCAATGTATGTTTTCCGTAATACATTCCGTGCGATTCTATATTAGCTTCATCAACAACATAAATACCATACTTGTCACATAAACTATAGAACATTTCTGGTTGCGGATAATGACTCAGTCTCACTGCATTTATATTATTTTGCTTCCACAATAAGATGTCGTGAATGATTTGTTCTTTGCTGATTACATGCCCAGTTTCGGGGTTGTGTTCTTGTGTGTTTACGCCCTTTAGAGTGATGATTTGATTGTTGACATACAACAAGCCTTTTTTAATTTCTACCGTTCTAAAGCCAATATCATTAGATGTTGATTCTATGACTTCACCGTTTTCTTTAATGGTAACGATTAGTTTGTATAAATTAGGATGCTCTGCAGACCAAGATTGTACATTCTTAATTGTACTTAATAGGTTTGTTTTTTGAATACTATTTTGATTAATAATTATCGTTTTACTTTGTGTGTCAATTAATTTATCAGTGTTGTTTACTAGCTTGTATGTGATTTCTAATTCTTTGTTTTTTACAGTATGATTTTGAAGCTCTAGGTCAATATCTAAAACTCCGTTTTTATAAGTTTTGTCTAATAAAGAACTGATTTCGAAATCTTTTATTCTGGTTTTTGGTTGAGCATACAGATACACACTTCTTTCAATACCACTAATTCTCCAGAAATCTTGACATTCTAAATACGAACCATCTGTCCATCTATAAATTTGAATGGCAATGGTATTTTCTCCTACTTGTAAATGTTTTCCAATATTAAATTCTGCGGGTAATTTACTTCCTTGTGAATAGCCGATGTATTTTCCGTTGACCCAAACAAAACCTCCAGATTTCATAGCGCCAATGTGAAGAAAAACCTCTTTTTCATTCCATTCTGTATCAACGGTAAAAGTTCTTTTGTAAGAACCAACGGGATTGTAATCATGTGGAACTTTACCAGGGTTTTTGGGGTGTTTTACATCGACATATTCCATCTCATCAGAGATTGGATATTTATAATGTGCAAACTCATATTGATGATTTGCATAAATCGGAATTCCGAAACCTTCAATTTCCCAATTTGCCGGAACTTTAATGTCATCCCATTTTTTTGTGTTGTAAGAAGGCGCGAAGAAGTTAAATGGTTTGTCGATTGGTTTTTTTACCCATTTAAATTTCCAAATTCCATTTAAAGAAAGATAGTTTTTAGAGTTTTGATACTCATTTTTAATTGCGTTTTCTTCATTAGGAAAAGAATAAAAAGTAGTGTGTGTGTCTTCTTTGTTTTCAGAAATAACAGTTTCATCCTCTATATATGAATAAACGCTAACGCCATTCACTTTCTCGTCTTGAATGTTCTTTGTTTCTTGACAGCTGATAAAAACGAAAGGCACTGCACTTAAGAATACGATCGTTTTATTTTTAATATTTAGAGCTCTCATATGTAAGTGTCTTTATTTTTTTATTAATGATTTCAATGTTTGTGCAGCTTTTTCTACCGTAATATCTCTTTGTGGCATTCCAAACATTTCGTAGCCTACCATAAATTTCTTAACCGTTGCACTTCGTAATAATGGTGGATAAAAACTCATATGCCAATGCCAATGATCATTATTTTTATTATTAGTTGGCGCTTGATGAATCCCGCTAGAATATGGAAAAGAACAATTAAATAATT
>JBLFXB010000087.1:0-8518 GCA_047611925.1 Polaribacter sp. | reverse complement strand
TTTCAGGTCTTGCTTACTTTGTAATTGCTTATGAAATTTGGTTTGGAAAAGCTAAAAAATTAGCAACACAAGCTGGAGGAGCTGTTTTGAAAGCGCATAAAACGTTATGTTGGTTTGTTTTGGTAGGATGGGCTATTTATCCTTTAGGATATATGGCTGGTACTCCAGGATGGTATGAAGGACTTTTCGGAGGACTTGATATGGATGTTATCTATAATATAGGAGATGCAATCAATAAGATTGGATTTGGTTTGGTAGTTTACAATTTAGCTGTTCTAAGTTCTGAAGATTAAATTAATCTAATTTGTTCATTTAAAGTCTCAAAAGCATCCTAAAGATGTTTTTGAGGCTTTTTTACATCTAGCAATCTGCCAAGCCAACAGTAACTGCCAAGCCACCTTCAGATGTTTCTTTGTAATTACGGTTCATGTCTTTTGCAGTTTCCCACATGGTGTCAATCACTTTATCTAAAGGAACTTTTACGTCTTTTGGATCTGTTTCTAAGGCCAATTCAGCAGCATTAATTGCTTTAATTGCTCCCATTGCATTGCGTTCGATACACGGTATTTGAACCAAACCACCAATAGGATCACAGGTCAAACCTAAGTGATGTTCCATGGCTATTTCTGCAGCAACCAAACATTGCCCCGGACTTCCACCTAATAACTCTGTCAAAGCAGCAGCTGCCATTGCAGAAGAAACGCCAATTTCAGCCTGACATCCGCCCATTGCAGCAGAGATCGTTGCATTCTTTTTAAAGATACTTCCAATTTCTCCAGCAACTAACAAGAATTTTTTGATATGTTCAAAATCAGCTTCGTGATTTTCGATGACTAAATAATACATTAATACGGCAGGAATTACACCCGCACTTCCATTTGTAGGAGCTGTAACAACTCTTCCTAAAGAAGCATTTACTTCGTTAACAGATAAGGCAAAACAACTGACCCATTTTAAAATTTCTCTAAATTTAACTTCTGTAGTTCTAATACCGTCTATCCAATCAGTGTGGTTCGTATAAAAAGCATCTTTAATCAACTTATTATGCATTTTTAAAGCTCTACGCTTTACATGTAATCCGCCAGGTAAAATACCATCTGTATGACAACCAGTAAACATACATTCGAGCATGGTATCCCAAATGCGTTTCAGTTCAGAATCAATTTCTTCTGCTGATTTCAATTCCAATTCATTTTGAAGAACGATGTCAGAGATCAATTTGTTCTCTTTCTCACAGTAGTCTTCTAATTGTGTCGCTCTATTAATAGGGTATGGAAAATTCTTTTTTGTGAATTCATTTTCTTTATCAGCTTTTACATCTTCTTGAATTACAAAACCGCCACCAATAGAATAATACGTTTCTGTAGATATTACAGTCTCTCCATTGTATGCGATAAATGTCATTCCGTTAGAATGGAAAGGTAAAAAGGCACGATTAAAAACGATTGTTTTATCAGAATAGGGAACATTTTTAATTCCGTTTAATAATAAGGTGTTTGTGTCTTTAATTGTTGAGATGACACTTTCAATAGAATCAATTTCAATGTATTCAGGATCTGTTCCGCTTAAACCTAGCAAAATGGCTAAATCTGTTGCATGTCCTTTTCCAGTTAATGATAATGAACCATATAAATCGATATGAATGTCAGTAACATCATTAAACAACGCATCGTTTTTTAGTTTTTCGATCCACTCTTGAGTTGCACGCCAAGGACCTAATGTGTGTGAACTCGAAGGCCCTACACCAATTTTTAACATATCAAAAACACTAATAAACTGCGACATCTTCTATTTTTTGGCTAATGTATAAAATCCCTCTCTTAAGAAATGAGATTTTTTTGATTTTTTGCAGTTCATTTTTGACGTAATTATGTCATCCTGTCACTTTATTTAGCTCTAAGAGAAAAGAAACTGACAAATTCTTGCCTATATAGTAATGGCATGCAAATTGACTATAAAGAAAATGTAAAATAGAAATAATTATATAAATTTTAGTATTATGAGTAAGATTATAGGGATTGACTTAGGAACAACCAATTCATGTGTTTCTGTAATGGAAGGAAATGAGCCAGTTGTTATACCTAATTCAGAAGGGAAAAGAACAACTCCTTCTATCGTAGGTTTTGTTGAAGGTGGAGAAAGAAAAATTGGAGACCCTGCTAAAAGACAAGCAGTAACAAATCCAACAAAAACAGTATACTCTATCAAACGTTTTATGGGTAACAAGTTTTCTGATTCAAAAAATGAAGCAGAAAGAGTTCCTTATAGCGTTTTAAAAGGAGACAATGACACACCAAGAGTAGATATTGATGGACGTTTATATTCTCCACAAGAAATCTCTGCAATGGTATTGCAAAAAATGAAAAAAACTGCTGAAGACTACTTAGGACAAGATGTTACAGAAGCAGTAATTACTGTGCCAGCATATTTTAATGATGCACAAAGACAAGCTACAAAAGAAGCTGGTGAGATTGCAGGTTTAGTAGTTCGTAGAATTATTAACGAACCAACCGCAGCTGCATTGGCTTACGGAATGGACAAAAAAGGTATTGACCAAAAAATCGTTGTTTTTGATTTTGGAGGAGGAACACATGATGTTTCTATCCTAGAATTAGGAGACGGAGTTTTTGAAGTACTAGCAACTGATGGAGATACACATTTAGGAGGAGATGATGTTGATCAAAAAATCATCAACTGGTTAGCTGAAGAGTTTAAATCTGAAGAAGGTATTGACTTGCGTAAAGACCCAATGGCTTTACAACGTTTAAAAGAAGCTGCAGAAAAAGCGAAGATTGAATTATCTAGTACTGCAAGTACAGAAATTAACTTGCCATATGTTACAGCTACTGCTAGCGGACCTAAACACTTAGTTAGATCTTTAACAAAAGCGAAATTTGAGCAATTAATTGACGATTTAATAAAAAGAACGATTGCGCCTTGTTCTAAAGCATTAAAGAACGCAGGTTTAACTACTGCTGATATTGATGAAGTAATTTTAGTTGGTGGATCAACTCGTATTCCTGCTGTACAAGAAGCAGTAGAGAAGTTTTTCGGAAAAACACCAAGTAAAGGAGTAAATCCTGATGAAGTTGTTGCTTTAGGAGCTGCAATTCAAGGTGGAGTTTTATCTGGAGATGTAAAAGATGTATTGTTATTAGACGTTACACCTTTATCTTTAGGAATCGAAACTATGGGGAACGTATTTACAAAGTTAATCGATGCAAACACTACAATTCCAACAAAGAAATCTCAAGTATTCTCTACAGCAGTAGACAGTCAGCCGTCAGTAGAAATTCACGTTTTACAAGGTGAAAGAACTATGGCAGCAGATAACAATACTATTGGTCGTTTCCATTTAGATGGATTACCACCAGCACAAAGAGGAGTTCCTCAAATTGAAGTAACTTTTGATATTGACGCAAACGGAATTATCAAAGTTTCTGCATTAGATAAAGGAACTAACAAATCTCATGAGATTAGAATCGAAGCTTCATCTGGATTATCAGAAGAAGAAATCGAAAAAATGAAGCAAGAAGCTGAAGCAAATGCTGATGCTGATAAAACAGCAAAAGAAACTGCTGAAAAAATTAATGCAGCTGACGGTATGATTTTCCAAACAGAAAATCAATTGAAAGAATTTGGAGAAAAATTATCTGACGATAAGAAAGGTCCAGTTGAAGCAGCATTAGTTGAATTGAAAGCGGCTCACGAATCTAGAGATATTGCACTTATTGATGCTGCAATGGAAACTATTAACGAAGCTTGGAAAGTAGCATCTGAAGAAATGTACAAAGCTGAGCAAGAAGGTCAAGCTGGTGCACAACAAGGTCAACCAGAAGCTGCTTCAGCTGATGGAGATTCTGTAGAAGATGTAGAATTCGAAGAAGTAAAGTAAGTAGAATGTTGAATTTGTAAAGCAAATTCGTACATGTCGCTTATCCTAAACTTGATTTGGGATCTTCTAAAAAAGAAACGAAAATTTCTTAAAATACTAAAACGCAATCATTAACTTGATTGCGTTTTTTTTGTTTTTATAATGCAGTATATTTACACTTTTAAAAATGCATTAAAAAATGAAAAAAAACCTTTTCTTTTTAACACTTATTCTATGTGTGGTTTCTTGTGCAGAAACAAAAGATACTTCTTTTAAAATAGGCATTATTTCTGATTGTCAATATTGCGATTGTGATATTAAATGGGATCGGTATTATAAAAAATCCCCACAAAGATTAAAAGAAGCGATTGCGGTTTTAAATAAAGATTCGTTAAACTATACCATTCATTTAGGAGATTTTATTGATAAAAATTTTGAAAGTTTAGACAGCGTTTTGCCAACTTGGATAAAACTAAAATCTACATCGTATCATGTGTTAGGAAATCATGATTTTGAAGTAAAAGACTCTTTAAAGAAAGAAGTAATTAAGCGGTTAAATCTTAAAAGCAGATTTTATAGTTTTGTAGAAAAAGAGTGGCGTTTTATCGTTTTAGATGGTAATGATCTTAGTTTTTATGGTGCTTTAACTGATGCTAAAAAACAACAAACAGATTCCCTTTTTAATTCTTTAAAAGACAAAGAGTTTCCTTATCTAAAAGAATGGAATGGCGCTTTAAGTTCAGCCCAATTATCCTGGGTAAAAGAAGAATTAGATATCGCGGTAAAAAACAATCAGAAAGTTGGTTTTTATTGTCACTTTCCTATTTATCCAATTGATCAACATAATATTTGGAATCGAGAGCAATTTATATCGCTTATAAAACCCTACAAAAACGTAAAGATATTTTTTAATGGTCATAATCATGCAGGTGCATATCAACTCGTAGATAATGTGCATTATTTAACCTTTAAAGGAATGGTTGATACAGAAAACACATCCGCATTTGCAAAAGTAAAGTTTGATAAAGACACGATTACCGTGGAAGGTTTTTATAGAGAACCTTCAAGAAAATTAGTGATTAAATAACAATTTTGAAAACGTATAGTAAATTTAATTTCTTCAAACACACTTTTTGTAGTTACCAAAAGGTGAATCAAGATTTTTTTGATGAAAATAAAGTTGATTTTAAAAGCAAAGCAGGTAGTCAGTATTCTTATACAGAAGAAGGCGTTTATCGATATTCTAACCATTGGGGTAGAGTAGCAGATTGCAGATGGAGATTGCTTTCTGAAGAAAA
This sequence comes from Polaribacter sp., assembly GCA_047611925.1. GTDB lineage: Bacteria > Bacteroidota > Bacteroidia > Flavobacteriales > Flavobacteriaceae > Polaribacter. Next base: position 3,346 of record JBLFXB010000087.1, on the reverse strand, counting down.
ATTAAAAAGTCAAAACTACTATGTAGGATTTGCTAAATGGACCGATTTTTATGCGTTAGACGAAACAGAAAAACAATTCTATATCTCTGTTGATTTTGAAAATAGTTTGGTTAATTTTCATCATAAAGGAACCAGAGAAGATGTCTTTGTGTTTTTTGTAGAAACAGCGCAAAAGAAAGTTACTCAAATTAGAAAACTATTTTTAGATGATAAATGGGCTAACTATTTTGACACAGATATTGATTTGCTTCGAAAAAATATAATTTCAGAATACCTCAATTCTAATACATCTTTGCAAGAGATAAAGAATAACTTTAGTTAAAATTTAACATTCAGAGCAAGCTGTATTTCATCTTAATTTCAACAATATTTCGTAAATTTACTCAACGAGAATTTCACTGAAATTAACCGTATTTACCTATTTATATGAACATACCACAAACTAGCCTGCCAAGAGTTGTAATTGTTGGTGGGGGATTTGCAGGTTTAGCATTGGCTAAAGGATTAGAGAAAAAAGACATTCAGGTTGTCTTAATTGACAAACACAACTACCACACATTTCAACCCTTATTATATCAAGTTGCAACTGGAGGCTTAGAACCAGATTCTATTGCGTTTCCGATTCGTAAACTGTTTAATAATTTAGAGTATTACCATTTTAGACTTGCTGAGGTTACCAATATCAATCCTGATAAAAAAGAGATTGAAACTACCATTGGGAATTTAGAATACGATCATTTGGTGATTGCTACAGGTTCTAAAACCAATTTTTTCGGGAATAAGAACATCGAAAAGCATGCAATGGAAATGAAAAGCATTCCGCAATCTCTAAACATACGAAGTTTGGTGCTGGAAAACTTTGAAGAAGCATTGTTAACTTCAGATTTTGAAGAACGGAAAGCTCTGATGAATTTCGTAATTGTTGGCGGCGGACCAACAGGAGTAGAGTTGGCAGGAGCATTGGCAGAAATGAAAAAAGGAATCTTACCAAAAGATTATCCAGATTTAGACATTCGTCAAATGCAAATTAACATCATTCAAGGTTCTAATAAATTATTAGATGCGATGAGTGATCAAGCTTCAAAAAAAGCAGAAGAGTTTTTAATCAATCTGGGAGTTTGTGTATGGAAAAACTTGATTGTCACAAATTATGATGGGCAAACAGTAACCACAAACTCTGAGGAGAAATTCAATTCGGCTACCGTTATTTGGGCTGCCGGAGTACAAGGGCAACTAGTTGATGGTTTGCAAACTGAATGTATTGTAGAACGAGCAAACAGAATCAAAGTTGATGCGTATAATAAAGTTGTTGGTTATAAGGACGTATATGCAATAGGAGATATTGCAGCAATGATCACAGAAGAAAATCCACGAGGACACGGAATGATGGCTCAACCTGCTTTACAGCAAGGAAAATTACTAGCAAAAAACATTCTAGCAGAAATGAATGGAAAGCCTTTAAAAACGTTTGTATACAATGACAAAGGGTCAATGGCAACCATTGGGAGAAATAAAGCAGTTGTAGATCTTCCAAATTGGAAATTTCAAGGAATCTTCGCTTGGTTTGTTTGGATGTTTGTGCATTTGTTTTCGTTGATTGGTTTTAGAAATAGAGCGATTGTCTTTTTAAATTGGGTGTATAATTATGTGCGATTTGATAGAGAAACGAGATTGATCATTCGTCCGTTTAAAAATAAAAACAACCAATCCTTTTAATAGCAAGATTTGAATACTCTCTGTAAAATGAAATTCTCAAATTGCAGCGTTTTTAATTCTAAAAAATAAATTAAAAATATATGAGTACCGTTTCACATGTTAAATGTCCTAATTGCGGAGTTTTTAACACAAACAAAGAATACTGTGAAGCTTGTAATACGTTGATTTCTCATCAAAAGAAAAGAGAAACCAAGGTTGTTGAAGTCAAAAAGAAAGAAATAAAAGAAGCAATATTGGCGTTAGAAAAACAAAATTTTGCTGATAGAATGCGAAAGCACCCGTTCTTTTTAGCAAAAGTATTAGGATGGGTTTTACATTCAGTTTGGATTTTAATAAATATAATTGGAGGATTAGTCGCATGGTTTGTTGCCATGGTAGCCGCAGGATGAAAAAAAGCATTGTTTACTATTTTATCAGTTCTGTGCTTATTAGCAGTTGTGTTTACTTGGCAACTATTGTAGGAATAACATTGCCTAGAATAATCCGATTTTATGTCAATGATTTTTTAATCATTCCGATGGTATTAACGAGCATATTATTTATTGTTAGAAAGGTACAGAGTCAACCTCAAAAAACAATTTCTCTTTTAAATATTTTATATTTATGTTTGATGTATTCGTTTTTATTTGAGTTTTGGTTGCCGAAATTTCATGAAAGATATACGTATGATATTGTAGATGTCTTTCTCTATTTTTTAAGCGGAATCGTTTTTTATAGACTTCAAAAAGAACCAAAGAATGACTTATAATGAAGTAATTGATGCATTACATAAATTAGCGAATCCAGATAAAGTAGCATTTAAAAAAGCAAAGTTTGGTATTGTTGCAGATAATTCTTTGGGAATTTATCATAAAGATTTAAAAGAGCTAGCAAAGAAGATAGGCAATGATAGTAAACTAGCGCAGCAGTTATTTGATTCTGGTATTTATGAGGCACGAATTTTATGTAGTAAGATTTTTAACATCTATGATCTTACAAATGAATTGCTAGAAAAATGGGTCGTTACTTTTGAAAATTGGGAGATTTGTGATTCCTTTTGTATGGGATTGTTTGCTAAAAGTAAATTTGCAGTTCCGAAGATATTAGAATGGTCACAAAGAGAAAATGAGTTTGAGAAACGTGCTGCTTTTGCAATTTTAGCAGCCTATTGCATGGCAGATAAAAAAGCAGCAAATGCTGTTTTTGAAAATTTCTTTCCGATTATTATAAGAGAAGCAAATGACAATCGTTTGTATGTTCGGAAAGCGGTGAATTGGGCATTGAGAAATATTGGAAAACGAAACATAGATTTGCATCAAAAAGTTTTAAGAGTTGCAAATGAGATTGTGAAAATGGATACCAAATGTTCTAAATGGATTGGTTCTGATGCCATCAAACAATTAACACAAGAGAAAGTAAATATATTAGAATATCCAAGAGCTATATATAGAATAGAAGACCAGTAATGGAAAATATCAATCAAATACGTAAAGAACATATTGCTAGAATAAACAAAGCCATTTTGTATATAGAAAGTAATTTGTCAGAGAAATTAGTGTTGAGTGAGATTGCCAAACATGCTTACTTTTCTTCGTTTCATTTTCATAGATTGTTTTCTTTGGTTGTAGGTGAAACAGTAAACAACTTTATT